>NZ_JBYSWU010000032.1:0-82068 GCF_058781505.1 Paraburkholderia sp. FW306-2-2C-D06C
GCTTGCCTTTGAGCCGGGCTTGCCTTTGAGCCGGGCTTGCCTTTGAGCCGGGCTTGCCTTTGAGCCGGGCTTGCCTTTGAGCCGGGCTTGCCTTCGAGCCGGCGGCGCTGAAGAACGCCGGCTCGTTTCGCTGCCCAGCGAGCACCCTTCAGTTCGCTCCTCTAACTCGTATTCCAGCATTCGGTGCTGGCCAGCACCGCGCCGCTTGCGCCACTATTGCTTCGCAGACCCGTTGCATCGAGCGTGAAGATGCCGCAGGCGTCGTCCCGCATCGGGCCGGCCTCGGTGGGCGCAGCTTCCACTGTGTACCCGCCGTTTGCGTCGTCAGCCGGCAGCACCCGCAGCCGATAGATCGGCGTGCCGAATTGCGGCGCCTGATTCAGGCCGGGCGGCAATGTCGCAGCGCTCCCGCCTACCGTTCCTTCGACGAACTGGGCTGCCCGATAAAGTGCGGCTGCTGCATCAATTCTGTGCGTCCGCGCAATGTGGCTCCGGTACGACGGCACCGCAAACACGACCAGCGTCGCGGCTATCGCCAATGCGATCATGAGTTCGAGTAGCGTGAATGCGGATGCGTACGGCTTCGTCATGAACCTCCCTTCAGAATGGCCGCGCGACAACGCGCCGCCAATGCCGCTCGATCCGCGCGCCGTCAATCACAAGTTCCATCTGCAGCCACACCTGAGACTCTCTCGCCCGGCCGAAACCACGCGTGGTCAGTAAATACGCGCGGGCGTTGGCACGCGTGCCGAGCCGCCACGCTTCGATCAGACACTGCGGCGCGCGCAGCGAGCCGGGCCAGTGTGAGACGGGCGTGACGGCGCCCGTCTCGAAGGCGGCTTCGAGCTTCCATTGCGTAGGCTCACCGATTGCGACCGGCGCAGCGGCCGCCGCCTCAACGGCTGCTGCTGCGACGACGCTGCGGGCGCACAAAGTCAGCGCCGAATCCGCGGCGTGAAATGCCTGCAAATAGTCGCGTAGGTTGGTCGTGCCGCGCGCCGCCGCAAGCGATGCCTCGAACCAGGCAGCGGAGGTGGCCAACAGCATCGCGGAAATCAGCAGGACAATCGGCAAAACAGCGCCGCCGCTGCGGAGTCGAGAGATGTGATCGGTGCGGCTCGTCACAGCCAATCCTCCGCCTGATTGCGGATCGCGACTCGTCGCCAGAACGCCTGCCGCGGCCTCGTATCGGCGCCGACGATGCTCGCGCCGTCGCAATCGACGTAGCGCGCACGCCGCCCTTGCGGCGCGCCTCGTACGAGTACACAGAGATCGACGGCGACGACCTTCGTCCATTGATCGGCGCTCAGCGCCGAGGCGTCAATCGCGCTCAGCCTGCCGGCCAGCCAGTACCGGAGCCGCACGCGCTCGACGCCTTCTACCAGCGGCTGCGCGGATCCGGCCTTGCCGTTGCCTTCGCAGTACAACTCCGGTTCGCCCGTCGAGCCGCTGATTCTGGCGAAATAGCGATTGACGATCGACACGCCCTGGCCACCAAGCGCCGCGCTATTGCTGGTCACGGCCTGCCCCAGGCAATCGGTGGATTGACCGGCCGCCGACGGCCACGTCGACACGTTGTCGCCGACATAGCGGACCGCGACGCCGTCGGAATGATTCGCCAGCGCCTCGCAGGCGAGACTGTCGTCCGCGCCGATCGGACGGCCACCTGAACACCCGAACAACGGTGGCGGACTGTTGAACCTCGCGACGTCCGCGGGAACGAAACCGGCCATCTGAAGCTGCTGGCCGATCAGCGTGAGCGCGGTCAGGCCGGCTTCGCGGATCCGCAGCGCATCGCCCGCGCGCACGAATGCGGTCCGCTGCGTGGTATAGAGCGACACCGCGCCCGCGGTCACCACCAGTCCCAGCGCGATTGCGATCACAAGCTCGACCAGCGTATGGCCGCGCGCAACAAGCAAACGCTGCGTCATTTCGCAAACGCCATTGCAACGCATGAGGAGCCTGCGGGAATGTCCACGCCGCCACAGGACTCAGGCTTGTCGATTACGTCGCCGGAGCGCGGCATGTCGCGCAGCGCCGCCCACGTCACGCGCGCGGAGGACACGCCGCCGCTTTCACCCACAGAGGCTGCGCCGTGTGGCAACAGGGACGCCGCGCGCGCACTCCATTGCCTGAGCGCGGATTCGCCCGCAGACGGCACGCACATCGCCTCGGCGACGGAATCGGCTATCCATGCGGCGTGCTCGCGCATTGCCACCGCGCGCGCTTCACGTGCGGTCCACAATTGACCGGCGATCAATCCGAGCGCCGTCACCGCCATCAGTGCTACGGCGAGCATGACTTCGATCAGCGAACTGCCGCCACGCTTTAATGCGTAGCGGCGCAGCTTCACCTTGAATGAATGCCGGTTCATGATGTCGCTCCGCATGCGCCCTCGACGATCCGCGCGCGGCCACCCGCCGCAATACGAATGCAGCGCCGCCACTTGTCGCCCTGAGTCGCTTTCGATGGAACGCGCGGCGCGATGTCGAAACTGCGAAATGTGCCGATCAACTGCCCGGCGGGCGGCGTGAACGTGAGATTCGTCTGCGCCCCGGTGATGCTGACCGCCGCAAGCTGCGGGTGCGCGCGCAGCAGCGAAAGCGCGCCGCCGCGCTCAGCCAGTACGGCCCAGCCGCATGACCAGTCGGCAACGCCATCGCCGCACGCTTGCCCCGCGGCAAGACAACGCCGCGCAGCGTCGATCCGGCACACGGTAACGCGCGCACCGCGCCGCAATGCTTCACTGCGTGCATAGGCAAGCGTCGAAGCGAGCGCTTTCGCGCGCGCGTCGACCTGATCCCGCAGGTGCCACGCTACAAAGGACGGTGTCGCCATCACCGCGATCACCGCCAGCAGCGTGACGACAACCAGCGTTTCGATAAGCGTAAAGCCGCGACGCGGCCGCAAACAGACTGCATCCCATTTCATCTGCATCCCTGATCGTTTCAAAGAATGCAGTCAATCTAACGAGTTGGAAACGCGCCAACAATCGGCCGAATGGCCAGGTGGCACTCAGACACGCTCCCGCGCAACAATGCACGCGTGACGAACCATAACGGGGGGGGAGATGCTAATACGCGAAGAAGCGCGACAAAGAGCGCGACAAAAACCAGAAACTCGAACGCGAGTCCGGGCGCGACATCAATCAGCGCTTGCGGGGAGGCTTGGGCGGGGAGGAAGCGCGGCGAAATTCTTCGATTACATCTTCGAATTCGGAAACGTCTTCAAAGCGCCGGTATACGGAGGCAAAACGCACATAGGCAATCGTGTCGAGCGCGCGCAACTCGTTCATCACGAGTTCGCCGAGGCGCTCGCTGCGCACCTCGCGCTCGCCGCTGCCGAGCAATTGATACTCGATGCGGGCGACTGCCGCGTCGATCTCGTCCGCCGCCACTGGGCGCTTGCGCAGCGCCAGTTGCATGCTCGCGACAATCTTGCGGCGGTCGAATTCCGTGCGGCTGCCATCCTTCTTGACGACCGACGGCAACGCCAGCTCGACCCGCTCATACGTCGTAAAACGTTTGTCGCAGGCCGGACAGCGGCGGCGCCGGCGAATCGTCGCGCCGTCTTCAGATACGCGGGAATCCACAACCTGCGTATCGGCATGCCGGCAGAAGGGGCAGTGCATGACGGCTTAGCGGTAGACCGGGAAGCGCTGGGTCAACTCGGCGACCTGCCCGCGCACGCGTTCGATCGTGGCTGCGTCTTCCGGGTTGTCCAGCACGTCGGCGATCAGGTTACCCACCTGCTCCGCTTCCTTGACGCCAAAACCGCGCGTGGTCATGGCCGGCGAGCCGAGACGCACGCCGCTCGTCACGAACGGCTTTTCCGGGTCGTTCGGGATCGCGTTCTTGTTCACCGTGATGTGCGCCGCGCCGAGCGCCGCTTCCGCAGCCTTGCCGGTGATCTTCTTCGCGCGCAGGTCGACCAGCATCACGTGGCTTTCGGTACGGCCCGAGACGATGCGCAGACCGCGTTTGACCAGCGTTTCGGCCAGCACGCGTGCATTTTCGACGACTTGCTGCTGATACGCCTTGAATTCCGGCGACAGCGCTTCCTTGAATGCGACGGCCTTACCGGCGATCACGTGCATCAGCGGGCCACCCTGGATACCCGGAAAGATGGCCGAGTTGATCTGCTTTTCGAACTCGGCCTTCATCAGGATCACGCCGCCGCGCGGGCCACGCAGGCTCTTGTGCGTGGTGGTGGTGACGAAATCGGCATGCGGCACCGGGTTCGGATAGGCGCCCGCGGCGATCAGGCCGGCGTAGTGCGCCATGTCGACCATGAAGTACGCGCCGACCGACTTGGCGATCTTCGCAAAGCGCTCGAAATCGATACGCAGCGCGAACGCAGACGCGCCGGCCACGATCAGCTTCGGCTTGTGCTCCTGTGCGAGCTTTTCAGCCGCGTCGTAATCGATGTCTTCGGCTTCGTTCAGGCCGTAGCTCACCACGTTGAACCACTTGCCCGACATGTTGACCGGCGAACCGTGCGTCAGGTGACCGCCGTGCGCGAGGCTCATGCCCATGATCGTGTCGCCCGGCTTGAGCATGGCGAAGAACACGCCTTGATTCGCCTGCGAGCCGGAGTTCGGCTGGACGTTCGCGGCTTCCGCGCCAAACAGTTGCTTGACGCGGTCGATCGCCAGTTGCTCGGCGACGTCGACGAACTCGCAGCCGCCGTAGTAGCGCTTGCCCGGATAACCTTCGGCGTATTTGTTGGTGAGTTGCGAGCCTTGCGCGGCCATCACAGCCGGGCTCGTGTAGTTTTCCGACGCGATCAGTTCGATGTGCTCTTCCTGACGGCGGTTTTCCTGCTGGATGACGTTCCAGAGTTCAGGATCGACGTTGGCGATGGTGCTTTGGGCTCTGTCAAACATACGGATTCCGTTGAGTGTGTTCAGGTTGACCGGATCGTGCACCGAATCTTGCGTAGAGGGTACGCGGCGCTGCTGGCGGCTGGGCCAGCCCTGACGTGGCGAATGGAGAGACGCCGCACACGCGAGGCAGGACAGCCACCGTCAGCGCAGATCAATGCGCGCGGATTACGGCTGCCCAGGCGAACGGCAAAACGGCACCCTGCGCTTCACGGTGGGTTGCTCCACCTTGAACCCGATTGGTTGTATCGGTTCTATCGCCAGTCACGCAGGGATGAGCGCGTTAGTTTATTGGAAGCGGATCGAATAGGCAACCGGCTTCCTGCCGCCCCGGCGGGCACTCGCGGGACGTATCCCGGCGCCGGCGCCCGGGCTTCGCAAACATCTGACAAAAGTTCGCTGGCAAGCCGGGCCGAGCCCCTGTCACAGCCACTTGTGCGGCTCGTTCATCCTTGCCGCAGCGCCGCATTGGAAGTAGGCTTGGGACCTTTCTCTCTTACCGACCAGGGAACTGCAATGATCGTGTTCGTCACCGGAGCGTCCGCGGGATTCGGCGCCGCTATCGCTCGCGCTTTCGTCAAGGGCGGCCATCGGGTCGTCGCCACCGCGCGCCGTAAGGATCGCCTGCAGGCGCTCGCCGACGAACTCGGCGACGCGCTTCTGCCGCTCGAACTCGACGTGCGCGACCGCGCCGCCGTCGAAGCCATGCCGGCTGCGCTGCCGGCCGGTTTCGCCGCGATCGACGTGCTCGTCAACAACGCCGGCCTCGCACTCGGCGTCGAGCCGGCGCACAAGGCGAGCCTGGACGAGTGGAATACCATGATCGACACCAACTGCACGGGCCTCGTGCAGGTCACGCACGCGCTCTTGCCCGGCATGGTGGAGCGCAACCGCGGGCACATCTTCAACCTCGGCTCTGTAGCCGGCCGCTGGCCGTACGCGGGCGGCAACGTGTACGGCGCGACCAAGGCGTTCGTCCGCCAGTTCAGCCTGAACCTGCGCGCCGATCTGGCTGGCACCTCGCTGCGCGTGACCGACATCGAGCCGGGCCTGTGCGGCGGCACCGAGTTCTCGAACGTGCGTTTTCGCGGCGACGACGCGAAAGCTGCCAATGTCTACCAGAACGTGCAGCCGCTGACGGCCGAAGATATCGCCGACTCGATCTACTGGATCGCCACGCGCCCGGCCCACGTCAACATCAACACGATCGAGCTGATGCCGGTGGCCCAGTCGTTCGCCGGCCTGGCGATTCATCGCGGCTGAATTTTCGGCCGAAATTGCTGCAGAAGCCCGCCAGGCGGGGCGCACATCTTGAAACAGACCTCGGGGTGCGCGTTCCGGTAAAATGCGCCGCATGAATATGTCGACCAGCCAGCCAGGCACGGAAATCGGCTTCACGTGGCCAATCCGCGTGTATTACGAAGATACCGACGCCGGCGGCATCGTGTTTTACGCCAACTACCTGAAGTTTTTCGAGCGGGCGCGCACCGAATGGCTGCGCGCATGCGGCGTCGACCAGAACCGGCTCGCGGACGAAACCGGCGCGCTCTTCATCGTGCGCAGCACTGCCGTCGACTACCGGGCGCCGGCCCGGCTCGACGACATCGTCAAGGTAGTGAGCCGGATCGAGCGTCTTGGCCGGGCGTCGGTCGACTTCGCGCAGGAGGCGTGGCGTGACGGCACGCTGCTTGCGGCCGGTTCCATCCGGGTCGGCTGCGTCGAGCGCACCGCGCTGCGGCCGGCCGCGATTCCTCCATCCGTGCTCGCCGCCTTGCGGCGCGGGCCGGGCGTGAACGACGGCGGCATGTCAACGAACAACGTCTGAACCCCGTTGTTACGGGGCCAGTGAACTCGTATCGATCAAGCAACACAAAGCATGGTTCGGCTTGCCATGTCGCCGACGCTTCCGTTTTGCTCACGGCAAGCTTCGAGCGGCCTTGCAGGCCGGACGCCCCCTTCCGGGACGTTAAAACGAACCTTTATGAACACTACACAAGATCTGTCGATCGTTTCTCTCGTACTCAATGCGAGCCTGCTGGCGCAGGCAGTCATGGCGCTGTTGCTGCTGTTGTCGCTGCTATCGTGGACATTCATCTTCCGCAAGTGGTTTGCGATCCGCCGGGCGCGCGCGCAAACTGAACGCTTCGAACGCGATTTCTGGTCGGGGGGCGACCTGCAGGCCCTTTACCAGAGCGCCGCGAACAACCGTCATACGATCGGCGCGCTGGAACGGATTTTCGAGTCCGGCATGCGCGAATTCCTGAAGGGCAAGGAAAAGCGCCTGAACGATTCGGGCGCGATTCTCGACGGCGCACGCCGGGCGATGCGCGCCGCGTTCCAGCGTGAAATGGACGTGCTCGAAGCAAATCTGGCGTTTCTCGCGTCGGTCGGTTCGGTCAGCCCTTATATCGGTCTGTTCGGCACGGTGTGGGGGATCATGAATGCGTTCCGCGGCCTCGCCAACGTGCAGCAGGCCACCCTTGCGAACGTCGCGCCGGGCATTGCCGAAGCGCTGACCGCTACCGCAATCGGCCTGTTCGCCGCGATTCCGGCCGTGGTCGCCTACAACCGCTACGCGCACGACATCGACCGTCTGGCGATCCGCTTCGAGACCTTTATCGAAGAGTTCTCGAACATTCTGCAGCGCCAGGCACAGTAAGGAGTCCACGATGGCAGGCTCTCGCCCCTCCAGCATGCGCGGCGGCCGCTCGCGCCGCGCGATGGCCGACATCAACGTCGTGCCGTACATCGACGTGATGCTCGTGCTGCTCGTGATCTTCATGGTGACCGCGCCGCTCGTTGCCCCGTCGATCGTCAATCTGCCGACCGTCGGCGGCGCCGCGCCGCAGCAGCAAACCCCGCCCGTGATCGTGAACATTCGCGCGGACGGCAATATGAGCGTCAAATACAAGGACGACGCGGGCGCACAGCAGCAGGAAGACATGACGAAGGCTGATCTGAACGGCTTCATCACCGATCGCGCGCAGACGCATCCTGATCAGCCCGTCGTGATCGCCGCCGACAAGACCGTGAGGTACGAAGTCGTGATGAACGTGATGTCCCAGTTGAAAGCCCGGGGCGTCAAGCGCGTTGGATTGCTCGTCAAATCGCAATGATCCGCAAGAAATCCGAATATCCGCTCCAGCCACCGCGTGAACGCGGCACCGGGCGAGCTTTTGTGTTCGCGCTGGTGATGCATGTGCTGCTCGGATTTTTCCTGTACCACGGCATTCAATGGCAGAACAGCACGCCCGAAGGCGCGGAAGCCGAACTGTGGACCGAAGTGCCGGACACGGCGATTCCGCGTGTGCCCCCGCCGCCGCCCGTTCCGGTGGCTCCGGCCCCGCCGCTGCCCGACGAACAGGCCGACATCGCGCTGCAGCAGAAGAAACGCCAGCAACAGGAAGCCGCGCGTCAGGCGCAACTCGCGGAGCAGCAGCGTCAACAGAAGCTGCAGGTCCAGCAGGAAGCCGAGGCCAAGCGTCAGCAGCAGCTTGCTGAACAGGCGGCGCAACTCGCCGCGCAGAAAGCCGCGGCAGCCAAACAGAAGCAGCAACAGCAGCAGGCCGACAAGCTGAAACAACAGCAATTGGCCGAGCAGCAAAAGCAGCAGCAACTGAAAGAACAGCAGCAGAAGCAGGCTGAAGCTGAGGCTCAGAAGAAGGCCGATGCGCAGAAAGCGGCGAAAGCCAAGGCGCAGGCCGATGCCGCCGCGCAAGCGAAGAAGCTCGACGCGGAACGTACTGCGCGCCTTACACAGATGCAAGGCATGGCCGGCGGCGCAGGTTCGACCGGCAACGGGCTCGGCAAGACCGGCATGGGCAGCGGCTCGGGCGGCAATGCAGCATCGCCGGGTTACGCGGACAAGGTGCGTCGCGTGGTGCGTCGGAACATCTCGTGGGGCGCAGAAACGGAGGGTCTCGAGACCGTGATCTCCGTGCGTTGCTCGCCGACGGGCACCTTGCTGAGCGCGACGATCTCGCACAGCAGCGGCAATCCGGCTTGGGACGACGCCGCGCTGCGGGCCGTCCAGCTCTCCGATCCGATGCCGCAGGACATCGACGGCAAGACGCCCGCCAGCTTCAAGATTACGTTGCGGCCGGCCGGTTGATGCGAAAGCGGAGCGCCACGTGAAGGTGAGTTGACAGCAGACGCAGCGCCCCGCCCAGCGTGGCGCGCCCGGGAACGAATTGGATGTTTTCCGGTCTGTCTGCAGTCGTGAAGTGTTAGTAAAACCGTTTTTGGGGAATCCATACAGCATGAGTTTGATGACCAAGCTAGGCCTGCGGACACTTGTAGCGTCGTGCCTGATCGCCACGGGCGGTGCCGCCCACGCACAACTCAACGTCCTCGTGACGGGCGTTGGGTCCACCCAGTTTCCGATCGCAACGGCGAATTTCGCCAATGAAGCGAACTCGCCGCAGCAGGTCAGCACAATCGTGCGCCAGGATCTGCAGCGCAGCGGCAAATTCACCAATATCGACGCGGGCAGCACGCCGGTTTCCGAAACCGATTCCGTCGACCTGGGCAGCTGGAAGGCCAAGGGCGCCAACGCCTTCGTGTCCGGCAGCGTGAACCGCCTGCCGAACGGCCAGTACGAAGTGCGCTTCAAGCTGTACGACACCGTCAAGCAGGAAAGCCTCGGCGGCCTCGTGCTGGTGAGCCCGGAAAGCGGGCTGCGCATGAGCGCGCACAAGGTCGCGGATTATATCTACGCGAAGCTGATGGGTGGCCGCGGCGCGTTCGCCACGCGCCTGTCGTACGTCATCAAGACCGGTGGCCGTTATCAGTTGCAGATTTCCGATTCCGACGGCCAGGACGCGCACATCGCGCTGTCGAGCCCCGAGCCGATCATCTCGCCGGCGTGGTCGCCTGACGGCACCAAGGTCGCGTACGTTTCGTTCGAGAAGAAGAAGCCGGTCGTCTATATCCACGATCTGCCCACGGGCCGTCGTGTGGTCGTATCGGACCAGAAGGGCAATAACAGTGCGCCGGCATGGTCACCGGACGGACGCACGCTGGCCGTCGCGCTTTCGCGCACCGGCAACACGCAGATTTTCGCCGTCAATGCGGACGGCAGCGGCCTGCGGCGCCTGACGCAAGGCAGCTCGATCGACACCGAACCGTCCTTCTCTCCTGACGGCCAGTCGATCTACTTCACGAGCGACCGCGGCGGCGCACCGCAAATCTACAAGATGTCGGCCCAGGGCGAGAATGCCGGCGGCGCGCAACGCGTGACCTTCACGGGCAGCTACAACACCAGCCCGCGCGTGAGCCCGGACGGCAAGCAGCTTGCCTATATTTCGCGCGTCGGCGGCGGGTTCAAGCTGTATATCCAGGACCTGCAGGGCAACACGGCCACCGGCCTGACCGACACCATACATGACGAATCGCCGAGCTTCGCGGCGAACGGTCAGTACATTCTTTACGCCACACAGGTGAACGGCCGTGGCGTGTTGGCCGCTGTTTCGACCGATGGTCGCACTCGGCAGGTCCTGTCCGTTCAGGGCGGCAGCGTACGTGAGCCGTCCTGGGGCCCGTTTATGCAATAACGTTTATGCAACAACACACAAGGAGAGCAACAAATGATGTCTAAACTTCGTTTCGCATTTGCCGTATTGATGGTCGGTGCGCTGGCTGCATGTCACTCGGGCGTCAAGCTCGACGAAAACGCCAATAAGGGCGGCGCAATCGGTACGCAACCGAACCCGACCGACGTCGCACAGGTCAACGTCGATCCGCTGAACGATCCGAACAGCCCGCTCGCCAAGCGCAGCATCTACTTCGACTTCGACAGCTACTCGGTCAAGGACGATTACCAATCGCTGCTGCAACAACACTCGCAATACCTGAAGAGCCATCCGCAACGCCACGTCCTGATTCAGGGCAACACCGACGAACGCGGCACCAGCGAATACAACCTGGCGCTCGGCCAGAAGCGTGCTGAAGCTGTGCGCCGTTCGCTGTCGCTGATGGGCGTGACGGACTCGGAAATGGAAGCCGTGAGCCTCGGCAAGGAAAAGCCGCAAGCAACCGGTCATGACGAATCGTCGTGGGCACAAAACCGCCGCGCCGACCTCGTGTACCAACAGTAAGTAACGAGTGGTGAGCCGAATGACGCATCGTTTCTCCTGGCTGCGGTTTGCCGCAGCGGCCTGCGTCGCAGGCACGGCCCTCGCGGCTGTGCCCGCGCATGCGGGCATCTTCGACGACGATCAGGCCCGTCAGGCCATTCTCGATCTGCGTTCGAAGACCGATAGCCTGTCGAGCCAGTTGTCGGCGGCGCAGCGCACGATCCTCGATCAGTCCAACCGTCTCGACCAGCTGAATCAGCAGGTCGCGACGCTGCGCGGGCAGAACGAAGACATGGCCAACCAGTTCGCCACGCTGCAGAAGCAGCAGAAGGACTACTACACCGATCTGGATACGCGCCTCAAGAAATTCGAGCCGCAGCAACAGACGGTGGAGGGCGTCCAGGGCGAGGTTCAGCCGGGTGAAACGGAGTCGTTCAACGCGGCCTCGCAGCAGTTTCGCAACGGCGACTTCAAGAATGCGGCAGCGTCGTTTCGCAGCTTCATCTCCAAGTTCCCGAACAGCCCCTACCAGCCGACCGCGCAGTACTGGCTCGGCAATGCGCTGTACGCACTGCGCGACTACAAGGGCTCGACGGCAACGTGGCAAGGCGTCGTGAAGAATTACCCGCAGCATCCGCGTGCGCCGGAAGCGCTGCTCGCGATTGCGAACAATCAGCTCGAGCAAGGCCAGAAGGCTGCGGCCAAGAAGACGCTGGAGCAGATCGTCGCGCAATACGGCGGTTCGGACGTCGCGCAAACGGCACAAAGCAAGCTGTCGCAGATCAAGTAGTTGTTTGACGTTTGGCGGTTCGCGGTAAACGCGCAGTGTCCGTCGTCAAAAGCCACGCGCGCCTCTCACCGGAAAGCCCGGGGTAGTAAGTAACCTCGGGCTTTTCGCTATCCGGAGTGCCCGCGTGCTGAAATGGCCGCGGCGGGTTGACAGCCCCCAAGGGCTATCGCTATAATTTCGCTTCTCTTTTGGGTCGTTAGCTCAGCTGGTAGAGCAGCGGACTTTTAATCCGTTGGTCACAGGTTCGAATCCCGTACGGCCTACCAAAAGATTCAAGGGCTTACACGCGTTAGCGTCGTAAGCCCTTTTCTTTTTCAGCGTCGTGTAACCGCTGTGCAACCGGATTCGGGCAACCGTCCTTGCCTTGAATGCTGTCGTCGGTGGTGTGCGCCCCGCTTTTCCGCCCCAAGTTTTCGGTCAACTGCTATGCAGCAACTGATCCACTCAGGAAGAAAATACGGTTGCTGCGATCAATGTATTCATCTGACTGTCGGCAGCGCGGATACTCGAAAATCTTCGAGAGTCGATCGATCGGCAGTCCAGTAGCGTTTGCGCCGCAACCGGGCCGCTTGTAAAAATCCGCGCTTAAACCGCTGAATGCAATTGGCCGCCTGACGATTGGCTGCGGGGAACAGCAAGGCTATTCGCCCGATCTGCTGCTCGTCACCGCCGCAAGCACCCTAGCTTCTTCGCGGTGGAGCGTCCTCTTCGCCTCAAGCCCGATTCGATCCAAATCCTTCCTGAGACGATCAATCTCCGCGTCGATTTCCGCGTCAGTCATCAAATCCGGGCTTAACGTCAGCGCGACGCCTTCAACTTGGCCGTACCCCGTGATTCCTAGTCTTACGAACGGGGCAACTGGATAGCCGCCTTTCCATTTGCTGTGCGAGTTAACAACGCAGAACGTTCCCATGCGAATTCTCCGACCGCAGAAGCGTTGCTTTGATGTGCCTATCCTACGCCGATCACGAGGCCGCTTCATCCGCCGGCTCGGTCAAGCCGAGAAAACTACGGAACCGTCATGGACATGCTCAACGCAAACGCAGCCGCCGTGTTCCCTGGAATTTCGCCGAGACACATCTATGACCTTGCGGCGCCTGATGGTCCCATTTTGTGCTATCGAATCGGTGGCGGGATCGTGTTCAGCAGCGACGACCTTAAAACCTATCTGCAGTCGTGTCGAGTAGAGACGGGCGCCGCCGATCCGAGTGCAACTGCGATCGACGCCAAAGTTGGTCATATCATCTCCAACGGGAGACTCCGAGCTTGAGAAGTATTGCCGGCAACGCGGGTCGCTGCTAAGTGCAACCATGTTGCATCAACACTCATACACGTGAAATTAGCGCAATCACATCGTTAAAATTGGGCTCACCAATTCCATCACCACACGTCAAAACGACATTCCATGATGTACGGCTTGTCGCACATCCCCCGTTCCGTCTACGGTCGACACCGAAGGCGCGGACGAATGGGAAGCACTCGCGCTCTATCCGGATCACGCGGTGCACGCGGCGCCACAAGCGCAATTCGGCCCCGTCGATCGGTATCCGCCGTTCGACATCGAGATCGATTCGCTTCCCGCAAACGCAATGGATCACCGCAACGAACGGCACGACGCGTTCGAATCGCTGACGGACGAATCGCAGCGGCACAAAACGCCGCCGTCCTCGCCTACCGTCGTGCCGTCGTCGAGCGCGGCGCGGCGCTGTCTCCGTTGCCCGCCCTCTCGCATCGATACAGCGTCAGCCCAAAAAAAAATCCAATACAACGGACTCCGAACGTTGATATTTATTGAGACGTAGAGATTTGCAATGATCGCCGCCGATTCTGCACAACACGCCGCAACGCCGCGTAAACAGACGCTTTGGCAACGCCGCAGATTCCTGCGCTTTCATTCCGTCAACATGACCAATTTTCTGTTCGATTTCTTCACGAACCTGGTTGCGGCACGAAAACACGCTGCTGTAAGACCAGGAGACCCCCGAACACCGTAGCCCACAGCACGATAACAGGCACCACAAACACCCAGGCGCGGCCGGCCCAATCCATTCAGATTGGAGCCGCCGCACCGTTCGTTTCTTCGGCCAGGCAATCCGCATAACAGACGGGAACGGTCCTTGCGTACGCGCGAGCCGTCGCCTATAACTTCCCAAGACCGAGAGTTACCGTTTGCGCCCGTCGCTGGGTATTTGCCGCTGTATTACGCCACCTCCATTCAATCAGTCGAAGGCAACTCAACCAACGAGGACATCTTGGATCTCGAAACCATACGCGTGTTCATCGTGACCCGGGGCATCGACCTCGGCACCAAGGTCGTCGGCGCGATCGTCTTGTGGATCGTCGGCCGCTGGATCATTGGCCTGATCACCGGGATGCTCCGCAAGCTGCTGGCCCGCAACGGCCATGTCGATCCCACGCTCGCTCATTACCTCGGCTCGATTCTCGGCGCCCTGCTCAACCTGCTGCTGATCCTCGCGATTCTGCAGGTGTTCGGTGTCCAGACCACTTCGTTCGCCGCGTTGCTCGCCGGCCTCGGCCTCGCGATCGGTACCGCGTGGGGCGGCTTGCTCGCACACTTCGCTGCGGGCATCTTCATGCAGGTATTGCGGCCGTTCAAGGTCGGCGATTTCGTCACGGCGGGCGGGGTTACCGGCACAGTCTCGGAACTCGGCCTGTTCGGCACGACCATCGTGACGCCCGACAACGTGACCACCATCGTCGGCAATAACAAGGTCTTCTCCGACACGATCTCGAACTACAGCGCGCTGCCGGTACGGCGCGTCGAGCTGACCGCGAAGATCGCCAACGGCGTCGATCCAACGGATGCGATGAATCGGCTGAAGGCGGCGGTGACGAAGATTCCGAACGTTGTCGAGAGTCCCGCGCCGGACATCGAAGTGCTGAGCTTCACACCGGAAGGACCGTTGTTGTGCGTGCGGCCCTACACGCACAACAGCAACTACTGGCAGGTCTATTTCGACACCAATCGCGCGATCATCCAGACCTTCAAGAATGCGGGCTATCCGACACCGGAAACACCGCTTGCGCCGCGCGCCGTGACCTGAGGTCGTGTGAGCAACGGGTTTCTCTAAATCAAATGAAAACGGCGTCGCGAGATTCGCGACGCCGTTTGTTCGTCGGAGCCACACACTGTGTGAAGTGTCAGCGGCTGTCCGTCGTCTTGGCTGCGTTTTTGCGCGTCATCTTCCACAGCGCGCCGAGCAGAATCGGCACCACGGCCGCGCCGATACCCACCAGCACGATCACATTCAGGTACTGACGAATGAACGGGATGTTGCCGAAGAAGTAGCCAAGAAGCACCAGCAGCAACACCCACGACAGCGCACCCAGGATGTTGAAAAGCTGAAACCGGCTAACTGTCATCTGCGACGCGCCGGCAACGAACGGCGCGAAGGTCCGCACCACCGGAATGAAACGCGCCAGCACAATGGTCTTGCCGCCGTGCTTCTCATAGAAATCATGGGTCTTCTGCAACGCGCTGCGGTCGAGGAAGCGCTCCAGAAAAGGTATGTGCGTATTGAACACGCGCGGCCCGATGGCCCGCCCGATCATGTAATTGACCGTATTGCCGGAGACTGCCGCCACCAGCAGCAGCACGATCAGCAAACCGACATTCATTTCGCCGGTCGCGCAAAAAGCGCCGCCGATGAACAGCAGCGAATCGCCCGGCAGGAACGGCAGTACGACAAGCCCGGTTTCGCAAAACACGATCAGAAACAGCACCGCGTAGACCCAGGCGCCGTACTGGTGGATGAAGACTCCCAGAAACTTGTCGATGTGCAAGACAAGGTTTGCGAACTGCAGCAGCGTGTCCAAAAAGCGTCCTTTATAGAGCGAATGTGTGCGGGTGGCGAGAAGGGCCGCGTTAGCGGGCCTGCGAGCGATGGGCGGCGAGCGCAAGCTTACCGCCGGAAATTGACCGCGTCATGATACCGAAAGTGCCCGGGCGCGATTAAAAATCTGCGACGCGTGGGTAGTCCCGGTTCCGCCCGCTTCCGGCCGGCGCGCGCCGAATCGCTATAATTTCGCCATGCCTGAATTCTCCCAAACGCCTGCCGACACCGCCGCCGCGGCCGCGGCTCCCGCCGCCGCGCCCCTCCCGCGCCCGTTGCGGGCGATCCAGCCCCTTCCCGACCAGCTGATCAGCCAGATTGCCGCCGGCGAAGTGGTCGAGCGGCCGGCCTCGGTGGTCAAGGAGTTGCTGGAAAACGCGCTCGATGCCGGCGCGCAGACCCTGCGCATTGTGCTCGACGAAGGCGGCGTCAAACGCATCTCGATTACCGACGACGGCGGCGGCATCCCCGAAAGCGAACTGCCGCTCGCGCTGATGCGCCATGCGACCAGTAAAATCCGCTCGCTCGCCGAACTCGAAGCCGTTGCCACGCTGGGGTTTCGCGGCGAGGCGCTGGCGTCGATCGCGTCGGTCGCGGAGATGTTCATAACGAGCCGCACCGCCGACGCGCCGCACGCCGTGCGCATCGACGCGCAAACCGGTGTGCTGAGCCCTGCCGCCGGTACCCAGGGCACCACGATCGAAGTCCGCGAGCTGTACTTCAACACGCCCGCGCGCCGCAAATTCCTGAAAAGCGAGCAGACCGAACTCGGCCATTGCCTCGAACAGATTCGCCGTGCAGCGTTGGCGCGGCCGGACGTGGCGATTTCGGTGCTGCATAACGGCCGCGCGGTTGAGCACTGGAACGCCAGCGAGCCGCCTGTGCGGGTCGCGAAGATTCTCGGCGAGACTTTTGCGACGGCCCATCTGCCGCTCGACGAATCCGCCGGACCGCTTGCCGTCTATGGCTGCGCCGGCCTGCCGACCGCAAGCCGCGGGCGCGCCGACCAGCAGTATTTCTTCGTCAACGGCCGTTTCGTTCGCGACAAGCTGCTCACGCATGCCGTGCGCGCCGCATACGAAGACGTGCTGCATGGCGACCGCTATCCGTCCTATGTGCTGTTTCTCGACCTGCCGCCTGAAGCGGTCGACGTGAACGTGCATCCGTCGAAGATCGAAGTGCGGTTTCGCGATTCGCGCTCGATTCACCAGTTCGTGTTCCACGCGGTACAGCGCGCGTTGGCGCGGCATGCGGGTGCATCACCGGAAACGACGGCGGGCGGTCACGCGGCTCACCTCGAACCTGCGGCGGGTGGTCCGGCGTCGTTTGGCGCTACGCCGCTCGGTGGCGCGGGCACGGGCGGCTTCGGTGCAGGTGCAAGCACAGGCGCTGGAACAGGCGGCCTCGGTGGTGGATTTGGCTCGCAGCCAGGCAATACGTGGATGCGCCAGGCGCGCATGACACAAGGCACGCTCCCGGTGGCGCAACCGCTGGCGTTTTACGACGCGCTGTTCGGCCGTAAAGACACGAACGCCGGCACCGCCGATGGCGCGACGCTCTTCGAGGCGCGCGACTCCGCCGCCGAAACCCCGTCGCCGTATAACGCGTCCGCGCCGTATGCGCCCCCCGCGTTCCACGCATCCGACGAACAGCCGCTCGGTTTTGCGCTCGGCCAGATTCACGGCATCTATGTGCTTGCACAGAATGCGCATGGGCTGGTGATTGTCGACATGCACGCCGCGCACGAGCGCATTCTGTACGAACAGTTCAAGAACGCGCTGGCCGATCGCACGATCGCCGTGCAGCCGCTGCTGATTCCGCAGACGATGCAGGCCGATCCGATCGAAATCGGCACGGTAGAAGAAGAGCGCGACACGCTCGACGCGCTTGGTTTCGACCTTGCCGTGCTGTCGCCGACCACGCTCGCGATCCGCGCGGTGCCGGCCTTGCTGAAAGACGCCGATCTGCAGGCGCTCGCGCGAGCGGTCCTGACCGACTTGCACGCGTTCGGCGGCTCGCGTGTGCTGACCGAGCGCCAGCACGAGCTGCTCGGCACACTGGCGTGCCACCACGCGGTGCGGGCGAACCGTCGGCTGACGCTCGATGAAATGAACGCGCTGCTGCGCCAGATGGAAGCGACCGAGCGCGCCGACCAGTGCAACCACGGGCGTCCGACCTGGTATCAACTGACGCTGTCCGATCTCGACCGGCTGTTCATGCGCGGACAATGAGGGTGAGCCCGATCACGTTTTTGCCGCACGCACCGGCTCGCCTATGACTTCACGTATTCCCACGCCCGTCCCCTGCCTGCTGGGCCCGACCGCATCCGGCAAAACCGCTGCCGCGCTGGCTTTGGCCGCACGGCGGCCGGTGGAGATCGTCAGCGTCGACTCGGCGCTGGTTTATCGCGAGATGGACATCGGCACCGCGAAGCCGACTGTGGAAGAGCGCGCGCTGGCGCCACATCATCTGATCGATATCGTCGATCCGGCTGACGCCTATTCAGCGGCGGATTTTCGCACCGATGCGCTGCGCCTGATCGGCGAGATCAGCGCGCGCGGGCGGGTACCGCTGCTGGTCGGCGGGACCATGCTGTACTACAAGGCGCTCACGCAGGGGCTGAACGACCTGCCTGCCGCCGACGCCGACGTCCGGGCGGCGCTCGATGCCGACGCCGCACGCGATGGCTGGCCGGCTCTGCATGCGCGGCTTGCCGCGCTCGACCCTGTTACTGCCGCGCGCCTCGCGCCGAACGATTCGCAGCGAATTCAGCGTGCGCTCGAGGTGTTCATGCTGACCGGGCAGGCGATGTCCGTTCTGCTGGCGGCGCCCCCGCGCTCCGATGATGCTGCACAGGCATGGCGGTTTGTGCCGATAGCGCTGGAGCCTTCCGATCGCAGCGTGCTGCATGCCCGGATCGAACGGCGATTCGATGCGATGCTGGCTGACGGATTCGTCGATGAAGTCGTGAGGTTGCGCGAGCGCGGGGATTTGTCGCCGGGGATGCCGTCGATGCGGTGTGTCGGGTATCGGCAGGTTTGGGAATATCTCGATGGGGTTATCGATTATCCGACCATGCGGGATAAGGGGATTTTCGCCACCCGGCAATTGTGCAAGCGCCAACTCACATGGCTGCGGAGCATGCCTGAGAGGATCGTTGTTGATTGCTGCGATGGGGGCGCTACCGCGCGGGTTGTTAGCGTTGTTGAAGGGTTAATTTGAGGTTTTGCCGCTCGCGGCGCTTTGGTTGTTCACCGTAGGCAAACAGCCCATTGCGCCGCGTCAGGCAAAAGAATCAAACAACTACGGTCTGAGCCTCGCCAACCGCGCTCTCCCGAATTACGCCAATCTTCCAAACCTGCTCGCCGGCGGCAGCCAGAACCCCAATCGCGGCATCCGCATCGGCAGCAGAAACAACCACAGCCATCCCGATCCCGCAATTGAACACCCGGTGCATTTCAGCATCGGCCACACCGCCGTGTTTCTGCAACCACGAGAACAACGGCGGCAACGGCCACGCCTGATGATCCAGCTCTGCCGTCAAACCTTCGCGCAACACCCGCGGAATATTTTCGACCAGCCCGCCGCCGGTGATATGCGCCATACCCTTCACGGCAACCTGCTGCATCAACGACAGCAACGGCTTCACATAAATATGCGTAGGCGCCATCAATGCATCAGCCAATGAGCGCCCGTCAAAATCGGCATTCAAATCAGGCTGCGCACGCTCAATGATCTTCCGCACCAGCGAAAAACCATTCGAATGAATCCCACTCGACGCCAGACCGAGCACAACATCGCCCGGGGCAATCGTGCTGCCGTCGATAATCTTGCTCTTTTCCACCGCGCCGACCGCAAAACCGGCCAGATCGTACTCGCCGTCCGGATACATGCCCGGCATTTCAGCCGTCTCGCCGCCGATCAGCGCGCAACCGGCCAGCTCGCAGCCGTGCGCGATACCCTTGACGACCGTTGCCGCCGTGCCGACGTCCAGCTTGCCGCAAGCGAAATAATCGAGGAAGAACAGCGGTTCGGCACCCTGCACGAGGATGTCGTTGACGCTCATCGCCACCAGATCCTGGCCGACCGTGTCATGTTTGTTCAGCTGAAACGCCAGTCGCAGCTTGGTGCCGACGCCGTCGGTACCCGAGACCAGCACCGGCTCGCGGTATTTCTTCGGCACCTCGAAGAGCGCGCCAAATCCGCCGATGCCACCCAGCACGCCGTCGCGCATCGTCTTTTTGGCAAAGGGCTTGATCGCGTCGACAAGGGCGTCGCCCGCGTCGATGTCCACGCCGGCGTCGCGATACGACAAACCTTGGGCGTCAGGGGCGGATTTCGGTTGATTCATGGGGAAGAGCGAGAAGGTCGGTAAAATGCGATTTTACCCGATGCCGGCCGGTTGGCTGGACTTTCACCCGCGCCAGCCACCTGGGAAACTCATTTTGCAGCAAAACCCCTCGATTCTGACGCCCGTTCAGCGCCGCGCCTTCGTCTGGCTAGCCATCGCGCTGGGCATCGGCATTCTGCTCTGGCTACTGAGCCCGGTCCTCACGCCGTTCCTGCTCGGCGCGATTCTCGCGTACATTCTGCAACCGGGCGTCGCGTGGATGGTGCGCCGGCGCGTGCCGCGCGCACTCGCCGCCTTGCTCATGATGCTGCTCTTCGCGTTGCTGATGACGATGCTCGTGCTGCTGGTGCTGGCCGTCATCCAGAAGGAAGGCCCGCAGTTGAAGCAGCAGGTGCCGGTATTGTTCGCGCATGTCAGCGCGTGGCTGCAGCCGAAACTCGCCCTGCTGGGCCTCGCCGATTCGCTCGATTTCGCCAGCATCCGCGATCTCGTGATGGGGCAACTGGAAGGCAGCGCGCAGACCGTCGCGCGCTACGCGTGGACCTCGATCCGCACCAGCGGCAACGTGATGATCACGGTGATCGGCAACGTCGTGATGGTGCCGCTCGTGCTGTTCTATCTGTTGTACGACTGGAACCGCATGCTCGCGCGCATGCAGATCGTGGTGCCGCGCCGCTGGCTCGACAAGACCCTGCAACTCGCCCGCGACATGGACCAGATGCTGTCGCAATACCTGCGCGGCCAGTTGCTCGTGATGGCGGTGCTCGCGGCCTACTACGCGATCGCGCTGACCCTTGCCCGCTTCGAGATTGCCTTGCCGGTCGGCATTTTCACGGGTCTCGCGGTCTTCATCCCGTACATCGGCTTTGCAACCGGTCTGGCGCTGGCGCTGCTCGCGGCACTGCTACAGTTCGGCGACTGGTACGGCTTTGGCGCGGTCGCGGTGATTTATGGACTCGGCCAGATCGTGGAGAGCTTTTACCTCACGCCGCGGCTGGTGGGCGAACGGATCGGTCTGCACCCGCTCGCGGTCATCTTCGCGCTGCTCGCGTTTGGACAGCTGTTCGGCTTTTTCGGCGTGTTGCTGGCGCTGCCGGTCAGCGCCATTCTGTCGGTGGCATTGCGCGAGTTGCGCCAAAGCTACCTGACGAGCACGCTTTACAACAACTGACTGTTTTCGGCCCGAGGCACGGGCCATTGCGGCCTGAGCCTCATTTTCGGCATTAATCTACTGTGCTTCGTCAACTGACGCTCGATCTCGGCACTCCGCCGCCATCGACATTCGACAATTTCTTCGCCGGCGCCAACGCCGAGCTGGTCACGCGGCTGCGCGAGCTGGACAACGCGCTCGCGGCCGGCCCGGTGGCCGACCGCACCTTCTACCTATGGGGCGAAGCCGGCAGCGGCCGCACCCATCTGTTGCAGGCGCTCGTCCACGAAGCGCCGCCGGGTCATGCGCGCTATGCCGGTCCGCAAAGCAGTCTCGCCGCCTTCGCCTTCGACCCGCGCGTCGCACTGTATGCGGTCGACGATTGCGATGGTTTGTCGGCCGCACAGCAGATCGCCGTCTTCAACCTGTTCAACGAAGTGCGCGCGCATCCGACCAGCGCGCTGGTCGCCGCCGGCCACGCGCCGCCGATCGGCATGACGGTGCGCGAAGATCTGCGCACGCGCCTCGGCTGGGGTCTCGTGTTCCATCTCGCGCCGCTGCCGGACGAGGGCAAGGCCGCAGTGCTGAAACACGCGGCGCGCGAGCGCGGCATCATGCTCGCCGACGACGTCCCCGCCTACCTGCTCACGCATTTCCGCCGCGACATGCCGAGCCTGATGGCGCTGCTCGACGCGCTCGACCGCTTCTCGCTCGAACAGAAACGCGCCGTCACGCTGCCGCTGCTGCGCACCATGCTGGCATCACCCGACGCCGACGAGCGGCGAACGGCGCCCGCCTCATCCGCTTCATCCGCCGCTTCAAGTAAAATAGGCCCCCATGGCTAATCTCGCACTCTTCGACCTCGATCACACGCTCATCCCCACCGACAGCGACCACGAATGGGGCCGCTTCATGGTGAAACATGGCATGGTCGATGCGGAAAATTTCGCGCGTGAAAACGACCGCTTTTTCGCCGACTACAAGGCCGGCAAGCTCGACATTCACGCCTATCTGATCGCCATGCTCACGCCGCTCGCGAAATACACGCGCGCGCAGCTCGCCGACTTTCACGCGCAGTACATGCATGAGGTCATCAAGCCGGCGATCTTTCCCGCCGCGCTCGAACTGGTGAAGCAGCACCGTGAGGCAGGCGATCTTTGCTGCGTCGTCACCGCCACCAACGAATTCATCACCCGCCCCATCGCGCAAGCGTTCGGCGTTGATGCGCTGATCGCCTGCGAAGCGGAAACCGTGGACGGCCACCCGCATTCGCCGTACACCGGCCGCCCCACCGGCACGCCGAGCTACAAGGAAGGCAAGATCGTCCGCACCGAGGCGTGGCTCGCCTCCCTCGGCAAAACCTGGAGCGACTTCGAGCACAGCTATTTCTATAGCGATTCGCACAACGACATCCCGCTGCTCGACAAGGTCACCGATCCGATCGCGACCAATCCCGACGACACATTGCGCGCCCATGCGCAGGCCAAAGGCTGGCGCATCCTCGAACTCTTCCAACCCTCGTGATCAAAAAACTTATCCGCAAGCTATTCGGCCAGGACCCGGCGCCCGCTGACGACACCGCGCCCGCCGAAGCCACCGCCGACGAAACCGGCGGCGCATCGGCACGCAGCGCGGCTGGCGCGTCCGGCGCCAGCAAAGCACGCCGCAAACCGGCGCGGCCCGCCGCCGCCAGAATCGTGCGCGACCCGGACGTGCCGGTCATCATTCCGCACGACGTCCACGGCATCGATCCCTCGCTGATCTCGAGGAACGCGATTCGCGTCACCGAAGGTTTACAGCAGGCCGGCCACCGCGCGTTCATCGTCGGCGGCGCGGTGCGCGATCTGCTGCTCGGCGTCGCGCCGAAAGACTTCGACGTCGCCACCGACGCCACCCCCGAACAGGTGCAGAAGCTGTTCCGCCGGGCGCGCATCATCGGCCGCCGGTTTCAGATCGTGCATGTGCAGTTCGGTCAGGAAATCATCGAAACTTCGACGTTTCGCGCGCTGGTCGATCCGCCCGCGGCCGACGCCGCGCCGCCACGCCGCCTGAAGCGCGACGAGCTCGACCGCCGCACCCATGCGGTGGACGCCAGCGGCCGCGTGCTGCGCGACAACGTCTGGGGCGAGCAGCACGAAGACGCCACGCGCCGCGACTTCACGATCAACGCGATGTACTACGATCCGGCCACGCAAACCGTGCTGGACTATCACAACGGCATGGCCGACATGCGCGCGCGCCTGTTGCGCATGATCGGCGACCCGGCCACGCGCTATCGCGAGGATCCGGTGCGCATGCTGCGTGTGGTGCGTTTCGCCGCGAAGCTCGACTTCGAGATCGAAGAAGCGACCCGCGCGCCGATCGCCAAAATGGCCGATCTGATCAACAACGTGCCCGCCGCGCGTCTGTTCGACGAGATGCTCAAGCTGATGCTCTCGGGCCATGCGCTGGCGTGTTTGAAACGCCTGCGCCATGAAGGCCTGCATCATGGCCTGCTACCGCTGCTCGACGTGGTGCTGGAGCAGCCCATCGGCGAAAAATTCATCACGCTCGCGCTGACCAACACGGACACCCGTGTACGCGCCGGCAAGCCGGTGTCGCCGGGCTTCCTGTTCGCCACGCTGCTGTGGCACGACGTGCAGCAGCGCTGGCAACAATTTGAAGCGAACGGCGAATATCCAGTGCCCGCGCTGCATCGCGCGATGGACGAAGTCCTCGACATGCAAACCGAGAAACTTGCGATTCACAAACGCTTCTCGTCGGATATGCGCGAGATCTGGGGCCTGCAGCTGCGCCTCGAGAAACGCTCGGGCCGCAGCGCGCTGAAGCTGCTGGAACACCAAAGATTTAGAGCGGGGTATGATTTCCTCCTGCTGCGCTGCGAATCGGGCGAACTCGACGAGTCAGTCGGTGCATGGTGGACGGAGTTCATTGAGGGAGACGTCGCCGCGCGCGAGGCATTGCTTACGCAAGGCGGGAAGGACCGAAGCCCCAGAAAACGCCGGCGGCGCAGCAGTGGCGCAAGAAACCGCAAATCGGGTGACGGAATGGAGGGCGGCACGCCAGCCGAACGCACAGTCAACGAAGCGGGCCACAACGGCTCACACGAAGACTGAAGCGGCGTTCGCTGAAGCCGTCGAACGATAGTTGCAGGAAGTTATGCCATGACGGTTGCTTATCTCGGCCTCGGCGCGAATCTCGGGGACGCGCGCCAGACCCTGAAAGACGCGGTGGTGTGCCTCGCACAACAGCACACCATCACCGTGCTCGCCAAGTCGAGCCTGTATCGAACTGCCCCGATCGACGCGGGCGGCGACGACTATTTCAACTGCGTCGTGAAGGTCGATACGACGCTCCCAGTGCGCCATCTGCTCGCGCTGTGCCACAAGATCGAGCATCAGTTCGGCCGTGAGCGGCCGTTTCGCAATGCACCGCGCACGCTGGATCTGGACATCCTGCTCTACGGCGATCAATCGATCGACGAAGCCGATCTGATCGTGCCGCATCCGCGTCTGATCGAACGCGCTTTTGCCCTCGTGCCGCTGGTCGAAATCGATGCGGCGCTGATCATCCCGCTACATGGCCGCGCCGATGCACTGCTTGCCGGCGTCGCCGATCAGCGCATCGAAAGGGTCAAGTCGCCCTGTCAGTGCCCGATGCTCAATGCATTGGCTGCTGGCAGCGGCACGCCGGCTAAAGGCCGTTGCGAATGAACACGCCGCCGCTCACCGTCACCGCGCCGCAATTGCGTCCGCCGTTCGGCTATCTTGCGGTCGAAGGGCCGATCGGCGTCGGCAAGACGTCGCTCGCGCGCCGTCTCGCTGAGCGCTGGTCGATGCATGAACTGTTCGAGCGTCCGCAGGACAATCCCTTTCTTGAACGCTTTTATCGCGACACTGCGCGTTATGCACTGCCCACGCAATTGCATTTCGCCTTGCAACGCGCGCGCCAGGCGCAGGAAGTGGCCGCGGCGCAGCTGTCCGGCACGCCGCTGATCGCCGATTTCATGACGCAGAGGAACGACATTTTCGCGCGTCTGACGCTGCAGGAAGACGAGTGGCAACTGTATCGCGCGCTTGCCGCGCGCATCGACGTGAGCGCGCCGGCGCCGGATTTCGTCGTCTATCTGCAAGCGAGTCCCGAGGTGCTGTTCGCACGCATTCAGAAGCGCGCGGTGCCGATGGAGCTACAGATCTCCGATGCCTATCTGCACGCGCTGTGCGACGCCTACAACGAGTTTTTCTATCACTACGACCAGACGCCGGTGCTGACGGTCAACGCTGAACATCTGAATCCGCTCGACTCCGACGCGGACCTTGCGCTGCTCGCCGACCGCATCGGAACCATGCGCGGCCGTAAGGAATTCTTTGTCAAAGGCACGTCGCTGTAAGCCGCGCGGCCTCCTCTTCTTTTCCAACGGATTGACTCCATGACCTATTTGCAGGAAGCGAGCCGGAACGCCATCACCGTGCCGAAACTGCAGGCGATGCGCGACGCCGGCGAGAAAATCGCCATGCTCACCTGTTACGACGCAAGCTTCGCCGCGCTGCTGGATCGCGCGGGCGTCGACGTGCTGTTGATCGGCGACTCGCTCGGCAACGTTCTGCAAGGCCAGAGCACCACGCTGCCGGTGTCGCTCGCGGACATCGCGTATCACACGGCGAGCGTCGCGCGGGCGCGGCCGTCGGCGCTGGTGGTGGCCGACTTGCCGTTCGGCACGTATGGCACGCCGGAGGATGCCTTCAGGAGTTCAGTCGAATTGATGCGCGCGGGCGCGCAGATGGTGAAGCTCGAAGGCGGCGAATGGCTCGCAGACACGGTGCGCTTTCTGGTCGAGCGTTCGATCCCGGTATGTGCGCATGTCGGTCTGACGCCGCAATCGGTGCATGCGTTCGGCGGTTTCAAGGTGCAAGGCAAAACCGAAGCGGGCGCGAGCCAGTTGCTGCGCGATTCGCTCGCCGTGCAGGACGCCGGTGCGCAACTGATCGTGATGGAAGCAATTCCGACGCTGCTCGCAAGCGAAGTCACGAAGCAACTGCGGATTCCGACGATCGGCATCGGCGCCGGTTTGGATTGCTCGGGTCAGGTGCTGGTACTGCACGACATGCTGGGAATCTTCCCCGGCAAGCGGCCGCGCTTCGTAAAGGATTTCATGCAGGGACAGCCGAGCATTCTGGCTGCTGTCGAAGCATACGTACGCGCGGTGAAGGACGGCTCGTTTCCCGGGCCGGAACACACGTTCTAACCACCCCGACAGCGAATCAGACTAATCCGGGGCATTTGAGCTCGTTTTGAGAGCGGTCCCATATCGGATGGAAACCCGGTCGTCTATCTTCGTCTACTTGTTAACGCGGTCCTGCCGCGAGCCGAAGAGAGATGACCATGAGCCCCTTTTGCCTGATCGACGTAGCGGGAATCCGCGACCATACCACCGCACCGCATGACGTGCGTGAAGCCACCACTTGGCACGCGCGCCTGACTGACTGGTTGGCGCGGCTGCTGCACGTTCGCCAGCGCTGAGGCGCAGCCGGGGCTCGCGCCGCTCGAAGCCGGCAGCACATATTCTCAGCCTCAGTCCACGATCCGTGCCGGTACTGCGCCTCGCAGTGCGTTGCACACCAGAAGCGCCTCGGCATTCTGCACATCGGCTCGAGTCAGCACACGCTGCGCGGCGTGAAGGCTGGTGTCCTCGAGCAGCACACTCCGCATGATCCCAGGCAGCACGCCAGACTCCAGCGGCGGCGTCCACCACTGCCCCGCCAGTTTCACGAACACGTTCGACCGGCCGCCTTCGGTCAACTCGCCTCGTTCGTTGAAGAACAGCGTGTCGAATGCGCCCTTCGCTTCCGCTTCGCGCCAGCCGAGATCATATTCCGCGCGACGGGTGGTTTTGTGACGCAGCAGCGGATCGTTTGCCTCCATTGCGGCGAACCCATGCTCAGGCGCCAGCAGCACGCCGACGGTTGGTTCGGCTAGCGGCGCCAACACTGCGGCGGTTATCTGCACCGCGCCGCCTTTGTTCAGCGCAAGGCGCACGCGATGCGGCGTTTGCGCCGGCAGCGCCGCGCATTTCCCCGCGAGCGACGTGCGGATCTCGTTCTCGTCGAAATTGAAACCCAGCGTTGCGGCACTTGCCGAAAGTCGCGCGAGATGGCGCGATAGATGCCGCACGCCGTCCTCCCGCGTCGCATACATCGTTTCGAAGAGTTCGAAGCCCGGTTCGGCGCCGGTCAGAAAACTGGCCTTCAATCGGCACTCCGCATATTCGTCGATGGCGACGCTGTCGAGCACGATGCCCGCGCCGACGCCCATCGTGCCGTGGCGCCCGCCGTCCTGGGTGACGGCATTCAACGTCAGCGTACGGATCGCGACCGACAGACAGAAGTCGCCGCAAGCGTTATCGTTTGAATTGGCGGCAGGCGCATCGAGCCAGCCGATCGCACCGGTGTAGAGACCACGCGGCGTGCTTTCGAGCGTATCGATCAGTTGCATCGTGCGATGCTTCGGCGCGCCGGTAATCGAGCCGCACGGAAATAGCGCCCGCAAGATGCCGGCAAACGACGTGTGCGCGCGCAACGTCGCATGCACGGTCGACGTCATCTGCCACACCGACGCATAAGGCTCGACCGAAAACAGCGCGGGCACGCTGACCGAACCTGTCTGCGCCACGCGCGACAGGTCGTTGCGCAGCAGATCGACGATCATCACGTTTTCGGCGCGGTTCTTGGGATCGGCGGCGAGGAACTGCGCTGCCTCGCGATCGGCCGTCGGATCATCCGAACGCGGCGCGGTGCCTTTCATCGGCCGGGCGCGCAACATGGCGCCCTCCTTCTCGACGAACAGTTCCGGCGAGCAGGACAGCACCCACCTGTCGTCCGGCAATGCGATCAGCGCGCCGTATGGAACAGGCTGACGGACTCTCAGCCGGCGATAGAGCGCCGTAGGCGAGCCGAATACATCGAAGCCGAGCCGATACGTGTAGTTGACCTGATACGAATCGCCCGCGCGCAGGGCGCCATGGATTGCCTCGATCGCTTCGTTGAACTGCGCTGGGTCGACGCTTGCGCGCAGGTTCGCCGTGCCCGCCACCGACGCCTCAGCCGCGCCGCCGTCGCGCTGCAGCAGCCACGCGTCGACTTCGTCGCGCGAAAGCTTTACACAACGCTCGAACAATAAAAAACGCAGCGTGGCATCGCCACGCTGCGTTTTTTCCAATCCCGAACTGAGGACGTCCCCGAGGACAAGATTCCGGCCGAATTCATAGTCGGCGAGCACAACGGCATGCAAACCGCGCTGCGTATCAGCAGCCACGGCTTCACACACTGCTTCGAGTCGCGATGCGTCCATACAGACCCGCTCATGCGCAAAACCCGTGTACAGACGACTCGAGCGGCGCGCCGCCGTCGCGCCGCAATCGTCGAGCAACGCGAAAACCGCGTCGCGCTCATCTGCCGTCATGCTTACCGCCAACTTCAAACTGCCATTAATCGAAGAAGCTCTTCACCCGATCGAACCAGCTCTTGCTTTGCGGGCTATGCCGCGCGCCGCCTTCCACCAGTGCCTTTTCAAACTGCTTGAGCAGATCGCGCTGCGGCTCAGTGAGCTTGACCGGCGTTTCGACTTGCACGTGCACGTACAGATCGCCGGCAATGCTCGAACGCAACCCCTTGATGCCCTTGCCGCGCAGACGGAACGTCTTGCCCGACTGCGTGCCTTCCGGCACGGTGAAGCTGGCGCGGCCCGCGAGCGTCGGCACTTCGATCTCGCCGCCTAGCGCCGCCGTGGTGAACGGAATCGGCATCTGGCAGTGCAGGTCGTCGCCGTCGCGCTCGAACACCGAGTGCTGCCTGATATGAATCTCGACGTACAGATCGCCCGACGGACCGCCATTGATGCCCGGCTCGCCGTTGCCGGCCGAGCGGATGCGCATGCCGTCGTCGATACCTGCCGGGATCTTCACTTCCAGCGTCTTGGTTTCCTTCACCTTGCCCGCGCCGTGGCAATGCGCGCACGGGTCAGGAATATAGGTGCCGACGCCGTGGCACTTCGGGCAGGTCTGCTGGATGCTGAAAAAACCCTGCGACATCCGCACCGAACCCGAACCGCTACAGGTCGGGCAGGTCTCCGGCTTGGTGCCGGGCTTGGCGCCCGAACCGTGACAGACTTCGCACGACACCCAACTCGGCACGCGAATCTGCGTGTCGTAGCCGTGTGCGGCCTGTTCCAAGGTGATTTCCATGCTGTAGCGCAGATCGGCGCCGCGATACACCTGCGGGCCGGCACGGCCGCCACCGCCACGTGCTGCGCCACCGGCCGCCTGGCCGAAGATGTCGCCGAAAATATCGCCGAACGCATCGGCAAAACCGCCGAAGCCTTGCGCGCCGGCTCCGCCCATATTCGGATCGACACCCGCGTGGCCGTACTGATCGTACGCGCCACGCTTTTGCGAGTCCGACAGCATTTCATAGGCTTCCTTCACCTCTTTGAAATGCCCTTCCGCATCCTTGTTGCCCGGATTGCGGTCGGGGTGGTGCTTCATCGCCAGCTTGCGATAAGCCTTCTTGATTTCGTCGTCGCTCGCGTTCTTTGCGACGCCCAGAACCTCGTAGTAATCCCGTTTCGCCATATCGGTTCAACGCCACTCGCGCAATCGGGCGCAGTGGCTCCTCTTGAATGCTGGAGTCTCACGACTCGTCCGGCCGCTGTTTTCCGCCGCCTTGCAGCGGTTCAAAACAACGCCCTCCATAAAACAAATGTGCCCGGAGAGCCGAAAAGGCTCGCCAGGCGCGATAACCGCTCTTGCACGTTCTGCTGCCCGAATAGGCGCAGTCCCTTGTGCAGCCGGGCCGCACACAGAGCTGTGTGCGGCTTTACGGTCGAAATTCGACCTGGCTTCAGTTTTTCTTGACTTCCTTGAACTCGGCGTCGACCACGTCGTCTTCCGGCTGGCTTGCGCCACCCGCCGACGCACCCGCACCTGCCGCGCCCGCTGCCGCAGCTTCGGCACCTTGCGCTGCCTGCATGTCGGCGTACATCTTCTCGCCCATCTTCTGCGAGGCCGTGGCCACCGCTTCGATCTTGGCTTCGATCGCGGCCTTGTCGCTCGAACCGCTCTTCAGCGCTTCTTCGAGGTCCTTCAGCGCGGATTCGATCTTTTCCTTCTCGCCGGCATCCAGCTTGTCGCCGTATTCGGTGAGCGCCTTCTTCGTGCTGTGGACCAGCGCGTCGCCCTGGTTGCGGGCATCGGCCAACTCACGCAGCTTGTGATCTTCTTCCGCGTTCGCTTCGGCGTCCTTCACCATCTTTTCGATCTCGGCTTCGGACAGACCCGAGTTCGCCTTGATCGTGATGCGGTTTTCCTTGCCGGTCGCCTTGTCTTTAGCGCCGACGTGCAGAATGCCGTTCGCGTCGATGTCGAAGCTCACTTCGATCTGCGGCGTGCCGCGCGGTGCCGGCGGGATGCCTTCCAGGTTGAACTCGCCCAGCAGCTTGTTGCCGGCTGCCATTTCGCGTTCGCCCTGGAACACCTTGATCGTCACGGCGCCCTGATTGTCGTCGGCCGTCGAGTAGACCTGCGCGTGCTTGGTCGGGATCGTGGTGTTCTTGTTGATCATCTTCGTCATCACGCCGCCGAGCGTTTCGATGCCGAGCGACAGCGGGGTCACGTCGAGCAGCAGAACGTCCTTGCGGTCGCCCGACAGAACCTGGCCTTGAATCGCGGCGCCAACGGCCACGGCTTCGTCCGGGTTCACGTCACGGCGCGGATCCTTGCCGAAGAATTCCTTGACCTTTTCCTGCACCTTCGGCATGCGGGTCATACCGCCGACCAGAATCACGTCGTCGATTTCGCCGACCTTCACGCCTGCGTCCTTGATGGCCACGCGACACGGTTCGATGGTGCGTTCGATCAGCTCTTCAACCAGCGCTTCCAGCTTCGCACGCGTAATTTTCAGGTTCAAGTGCTTCGGACCCGACGCGTCGGCCGTGATGTACGGCAGGTTGATTTCGGTTTGCTGGCTCGACGACAGTTCGATCTTCGCCTTTTCAGCCGATTCCTTCAGGCGTTGCAGCGCGAGCACGTCTTTCGACAGATCGACGCCTTGTTCCTTCTTGAACTCGCCGATGATGTAATCGATGATGCGCTGGTCGAAGTCTTCACCGCCGAGGAACGTGTCGCCGTTCGTGGACAGCACTTCGAACTGCTTTTCACCGTCGACATCCGCGATTTCGATGATCGAAATGTCGAAGGTGCCGCCACCCAGGTCATACACCGCGATCTTGCGGTCGCCCTTTTCGTTCTTGTCGAGGCCGAACGCGAGCGCCGCGGCGGTCGGTTCGTTGATGATCCGCTTCACTTCCAGACCGGCGATGCGGCCTGCGTCTTTGGTAGCCTGGCGCTGGCTGTCGTTGAAGTACGCCGGAACCGTGATCACAGCTTCCGTGACCGGCTCGCCGAGGTAGTCTTCAGCAGTCTTCTTCATCTTGCGCAGCACTTCCGCGGAGATTTGCGGCGGCGCCAGCTTCTGATCGCGCACTTCGATCCATGCGTCGCCGTTATCGGCCTTCATGATCTTGTACGGCATCAGGCCGATGTCTTTCTGCACTTCTTTTTCTTCGAAGCGGCGGCCGATCAGGCGCTTGACCGCGTACAGCGTGTTCCTCGGATTCGTGACCGACTGACGCTTCGCAGGCGCGCCGACGAGAATCTCGCCGTCTTCCATATAAGCGATGATCGACGGCGTGGTGCGCGCACCTTCCGAGTTCTCAATCACCTTGACCGAATTGCCTTCCATGATCGCCACGCACGAGTTGGTCGTGCCGAGGTCGATGCCGATAATTTTGCCCATTTTTACTAATCTCCTAACTTTGATCGCTGCGGGAAGCGCCTTTTTTGCCCATGCGGCAGCAAGGCACTCCGCTCTCAATTCATACCTGCACTCAACATAAGTGCGTCCGCATCGTTTTCAAGACCTCTTTTACGATACGGTCTTTAATTTTTTTCAATCAGCCGAACTTTTTCCGCTTTTGTCGCCACCTGGCGCAACGCCGTCCGCGTCGGCCACCCGGATTTTTTCCCGTGCGGCCGCGACGGCCGCCTCGAACTGCCCAACGCCGTGCCAGCCGGTTGCCCGGCCGAGCCGTTTGCCACGATGGAAGAAGAACCACGTGGGCACCCCATGAAGCGAGAAGCGGCGGCCCAGTTCGCGGTGCTCGTAGACGTTGCTGTGAAACCATCTGAGACCGAGCGCGCGAATCGCGTCCGGCTGCGCCAGCATTGCCTTCTTGGCGATCTCGCAGTTGAAGCAGTCGAGACCCCAGAAAAACACCACGGCCAGTTGATCCCCGGCTTCGGCCAGCCCTGCGTCGAACGACTCGGCGCTCAGCTCCCGCATCCCGAACGCGGCAAACGCGGTGGCGTCGACGGGAATGTTGGCCATGACGGGTGCGTGCCGGCGCGAGACGGCCTGTGGCGCTTACTTCGGCTGCGCGACGGTCACGAGCGCCGGACGCAGCACGCGGTCGGCGATCACGAAACCCTTTTGCAGCACGGCGACAACCGTGTTCGGCTCCTGCTCGGCCGGCACCATCGAAATGGCCTGATGGCGGTGCGGATCGAACTTCTCGCCGACCGGGTTCAGGGCGACGACGCGGCCCTTTTCCAGCGCGCCGGTAAGTTGGCGCAGCGTCAGTTCGACGCCTTCGCGCACCTTCTGCAGATCGTCGGACGAGTGAGCGACCGCCGCTTCCAGGCTGTCGACTACCGGCAGCAAATGCTCGGCGAAGCTTTCGATCGCGAATTTATGAGCCTTGGCCACATCCTCCTGGGCACGGCGGCGCACGTTTTCGGTCTCGGCCTTCGCCCGCAGGAAGCTCTCCTGCAGTTCGGCGATCCTGGCTTGGGCTTCAGCCAGCTCGGCCTCGACGCCGGCAACTGGCGAATCGGTGGCAACGGCTTCGGCCGCGACCGCGTCCTGCTGGGGTGCTGCGGCCTCGGCGGCCTGGCGCGCGGTTTCGTCGGCGGGCGTGGGATTCTGGCTCGTCGGGTTCTCTTGCGTGTTTTCCATGTCGCTGAAAGTCGTTAAAAAGTAAAAGCCAACGGTGGCGGCACCGCCCCAAAGCTGGCGCAGTTTGTGCGTTGCAAAATTGCGACAACAACTGGGGGACGCGTTACCGCGTATCGAAACGGCAGATGGGGCCTGAAAGACCCATTTCAAGCGCCTCTCCCGGAACTTTTCGCACGACGGACTTACCGTGGAAATGCCCGGTTACAACCATTATCGCGCCGCAATCAGATTGAGATTGAGTACGCACGACAAGTGGCCTATGCTCCATTAAAGCATCGGAAAAGACGCGTTAACCCTAATCTGACGTCAGTCTTTCCGACATTTTGCAATTCCAACCGATAAGCCTGTTTCCGTCCTGCACCATCTTCCCAAGGGGAGTACCGTGAAACTGACCTTTGCAATATCGGTGGTCGCATTGGTACTGATCGCGGGCACCACGACCATCTGCATGTCCGGGGCCGTCAACGATCACACCACCGAATATGGCGGTGTGCACGCGACGATGGAACAGCTGTTCAATCCCCACCTGAAAATTTGTCGATGATGCGCCGGTCGCGCTTGGTCGGCCGGCCGTGCAAAGCGGCGGCCGGCTCGCGATACGTCTTGCGCCGCTCCTGCTCGACCTGCCGCTTCGCCTTGCTCTCCCCGGTTTCCGCATAAAGCGTCTGCGCAACGCTCGCCGGGCCGCGCACGTCGCACACGCCCAGCACTTCCACCTGCCAGACAATCCGCTCGATCTCGATTTCGACCAGGTCGCCGACACGCACGTCCTTCGCCGGCTTGACGCTGGCGCCGCCGATGCGGACGTGGCCTTTGTCGACCGCATCCGCCGCCAGCGAGCGCGTCTTGAAGAAACGCGCTGCCCAGAGCCATTTGTCGATGCGCAGCTTTGCGCCCGGTTCGGTTGAAACCTTGTAATTCATGAGCCCGCCTGCGCCCCCGCTGTATTCGGCACAGGCACCGCCTGCACCGGCCAGCCCTGCAAATTCTGTGCAACGATCTCGCCAAGCGCGGCAATCCATGCCTGTGAGGCATTGACGCAGGGAATCCGGTGAAACTCCTTGCCGCCGGCATGCAGGAACTCGTCGCGCACTTCCATGCCGATTTCCTCAATCGTTTCAAGGCAGTCGGCGGTGAAGCCCGGACAGAACACGTCGGCCCGCCGCACGCCCGCCGCGCCCAACTCCTTCAGCGTCGGGGCGGTGTACGGCTGCAGCCATTCGGCTTGACCAAAACGCGACTGGAAGGTAATCCGGCATTCCACCTGCGTCAGTTCCAGCGCATGCATCAACAACGCGCCGGTTTGCTGGCACTGCTCGTGGTACGGATCGCCGAGATCGAGCGTGCGCTTGGGCACGCCGTGAAAACTGAGCACCAGCTTGTCGCCCGCCGCGAAGTCCGGGCGGCCGTGCTGATGCCAGTAGTGGTGCACCTGCGCGGCCAGTGCGGCGATGTACGCCGGATGATCGGCATACTGGCGCACCGTGCGGATTTCCGGTTGATTGCGCATCCGCTTGAGTGCCGAAAATGCGTCGTCGAAAGCCGTGGCCGTGGTCGACGACGAGTATTGCGGATACATCGGCATCAGCAGCACGCGCTCGGCGCCCGCCAGTTTCAGCTGGTTCAGCATGGCCGGGATACCTGGCGTGCCGTAGCGCATCGCGTAGTCGACCAGCACCGTGTAGTCGTTCAATTGCAGCAAATGGCGCAAACCCTCCACCTGCTTCTCCGTATACACGCGCAGCGGCGAGCCTTCAGGCATCCAGACAGCCGCGTACTTCTTTGCCGACGCACGACCGCGGGACGGCAGAATCAACAGCCGCAGGATCACCTGCCAGATCAAAGCGGGAATTTCGACCACCCGCGGGTCGGACAGGAACTGCGCCAGATAGCGGCGAACCGCGCGCGGCGTCGGTGCGTCGGGCGTGCCGAGATTGATCAGCAACACGGCGACACGGTGCGACGTGGCGTTCTGCGAAGGCCGCTCGAGGTCGAAGCGCATAGGCAACAGGGAGTACCGCGCAAGGCGGAGAGTCGGTTTCAGGTGGGATTCATTATAGCGGCGTGGCCCATTGCGGGGTCCGCCTCGCCCCCTGGCCATTCGGCCGATTGGCAAGCTGCGCGCCGTCACGCATCATTTGCAGCATGAAACGCCGCGGCCAATGCTTACTGCTGGCTGAGAGTCAGCGAAAGCAGGCGGGCGGTGATGTCGACAATCGGTATCACCCGGTTGTAGGCCATGCGAGTGGGCCCGATCACGCCGAGCGTGCCGACAATCTTGCCGTTCACCTCGTACGGCGCGGTGACGACGCTCATTTCCTCGATCGGCACGAGATTCGACTCGCCGCCGATGAAAATCTGCACGCCCTGGGCGTGACTCGAAACATCGAGCAACTGAAGGAGACTGGTCTTTTGGTCGAACACATCGAACAGCTTGCGCAGCCGCGCCATGTCCGACGACAGGTCGGCGACCTCGAGCAGATTGCGCTCGCCGGAGATCAGCACGGTCTCGCCGGTGTCGGATTCGTCGGTACTGGCCGTGACGGCGGCGTGCATCAGCGTGGTCATGTCGCCGCGCAGTTCGTCGATCTCTTCGCGCAGGCGCCGGCGCACGTCGTCGAACGACAGGCCCGCGAAGTGCGCATTGATGTAATTGGAGGCTTCAACCAGTTGCGACGGGGAGAAGTCGCGCTGGGTCGCCATGATGCGGTTCTGCACGTCGCCCTCGGGCGTCACGATGATCAGCAGGATGCGCTTGTCGGACAGGCGCATGAATTCGATCTGCTTGAACACGTGGCTGCGCCGCGGCGTCAGCACCACGCCGGCGAACTGCGACAGGTTGGACAGCACGCTGGCCGCCGCCGCGACGATTTTCTGCGGCTCGCCGGCCTGCAGCGTAGTCTTGACGGTACGGGTGACGGCTTCCTCCTCGGCGGCGGATTCGACGGTGAGCATCGTATCGACGAACAGCCGGTAGCCGCGCGGCGTAGGAATGCGGCCCGCGGAAGTGTGCGGACTGATCACGAGCCCCAGGTCCTCGAGGTCGGACATCACGTTGCGGATCGTAGCCGGGCTCAATTCGAGCCCGGAATAGCGTGACAACGTGCGCGAGCCGACCGGCTGACCTTCGGCGATATAGCGCTCGATCAGCGTTTTGAGGAGGGTTTGTGCGCGAGGATCTAGCATGACGAAAAATTTTAGCTCAACGCCGCGACTATCGCGAGCGCCAACGGTGCTAACGGCGCCAACCGCGTCAGGCACTGCACGAGGCACTAACCATCGAGCCAGCGGTCGGCGGGGCGGCGCTTTGCAATTGATCCCGCGCTTTGCCCCGCGCTTTGCCCCGCACTTCGCCCGGCGCTTCGCCGGCGGCCTGCCCGGCGAATCCACTGGTGGCGCGCCGACCGGCCGTAGCCCACGCGCGTGTCATCAAGACTTCACCATTCTAACGATAATCGTGCAACGCGCTGGCAGGCTGCGTTGGCCGGTCCGCTCCCGGGTCTGTCTGCGGTTCTTTTCAGGCCCTACCTATGGTGTAATGCCGGCATGCAAGTGACCAGCCAGTTCAAGACCGTCGCGCTCGTCGGGCGCAACAATACGCCGGGCATCGGCGAGCCGCTGACCGCGCTCGCCTCGTGCATCGCGAAGCGTGGCTTCGAGGTCGTGTTCGAAGCAGAAACCGCCGCTGAAATCGGCATTACCGACTATCCGGCGCTGCGTCCCGCCGAAATCGGCGCGCGTGCCGACGTCGCGGTGGTGCTCGGCGGCGACGGCACGATGCTCGGCATCGGCCGCCAGCTCGCGCCATACCGCACGCCGCTGATCGGCATCAACCACGGGCGGCTCGGCTTCATTACGGACATCCCGATCTCCGACATGAGCGAGATCGTGCCGCAGATGCTGTCCGGCAACTTCGAGCGCGAAGAGCGCATGCTGCTCGAGGCACGCATCATGCGCGGCGGCAACCCGATCTATCACGCGCTGGCCTTCAACGACGTGGTGGTCAACCGCAGCGGCTTTTCGGGGATGGCGGAGCTGCATGTGTCGGTGGACGGCCGCTTCATGTACAACCAGCGCTCGGACGGCCTGATCGTCGCCACGCCGACCGGCTCGACTGCGTACGCGCTGTCCTCGCAAGGACCGATCCTGCATCCGCAACTGCAAGGCATCGTGCTGGTGCCGATAGCGCCGCACGCGCTGTCGAATCGGCCGATCGTGCTGCCGGACGACTCCAAGGTCAGCATCCAGATCGTCTCGGGCCGCGAAGTGAACGTCAATTTCGACATGCAATCGTTCACCTCGCTTGAACTGGGCGACACGATCGAAGTGCGCCGTTCGCGCCATACGGTGCCGATGCTGCATCCGGTCGGCTACAGCCACTACGCGACGCTGCGCAAGAAACTGCACTGGAACGAATACCCGTCGCACGAAGAAGATATATAAAGCCCCGAGCGGACCCGAACGAACCGGTACGACCGCCGCGGCCCGAAACTTTAAGCTCATCAGACGACCTCCATGCTTCGCCACCTCTCGATACGCGACTTCGTCATCGTCGCCGCGCTCGATCTCGAATTCGACGGCGGCTTTACCGTTTTCTCCGGCGAAACCGGCGCCGGCAAGTCGATCCTGATCGACGCGCTGGCGCTCGCGCTTGGCGCCCGCGCCGATGCGAGCGTGGTGCGCACCGGCGAGAGCCGGGCGGACATCACCGCCGAGTTCGAGACGCATGCGCAGGTCGAGCAATGGCTCGACGAGCAGGCGTTCGGCGCAACGGCGGACGATGGCCAGCACGGCGGCACCGTGATGCTGCGGCGCGTGGTGGATGCCAACGGGCGCTCGCGGGCGTTCATCAATGGCACGGCGGCCACGCTCGCGCAGTTGCGCGAAGTCGGCGAGATGCTGGTGGATATTCACGGGCAGCACGCGCACCAGTTGCTGATGCGCCCGGACGCGCAACGCGAGCTGTTCGACACGCACGCCGGTCTCACCGAACCCGCGGCAGCCGTGACGCGTGCGTGGCGCGCGTGGCGCGAAAAGATCCAGGCCGTCCAGCACGCGCAAACCCGCGACCGCGAGTTGCAACTCGAACGCGAGCGGCTCGCGTGGCAGCTCACCGAACTGGACAAGCTCGCGCCGCAGCCGGGCGAGTGGGAAGAGGTCAACAGCGAGCATCGGCGCTTATCGCATTCGGCCAACCTGATCGACGGCGTGCAGGGCGCGCTCAGTGCGCTGTCCGAATCGGATGAGGCGATGATCACGCATCTCTCGTCGATTGTCTCGAAAGTGCGCGATCTCGCGGAGATCGATCCGGCATTGAGCGACGTGCTGGCCGCACTCGAACCGGCCGAGATCCAGCTGCAGGAAGCGGCGTATTCGCTCAGCCACTACGCGCAAAAGCTCGAACTCGATCCGGACCGGCTCGCGCAGGTCGAAAAGCGCCTCGACGCGTTGCACTCGACCGCACGCAAATTCCGCTTGCAGCCGGAAACGCTGCCCGAAGAACACGAAGCGCGTCGCAAGCAACTGGCCGCGCTCGACGCCGCCGCCGATCTCGACAGCCTGCACGCGGCCGAAGCCAAGGCCAAGGAAGCCTTCCTCACCGAAGCAGCCAGACTGTCGAAGGCGCGCGCCAAGGCCGGCAAGGCTTTGGGCGCGGCGGTGACCACCGGCATGCAGGAACTGTCGATGAAAGGCGGCAGCTTCGACGTCGCGCTGGTACCGCTGCCCGAAGGTGGCGCGCACGGTCTCGAACAGGTCGAATTTCGCGTCGCCGGTCATGCGGGCGTGCCGTTGCGGCCGCTCGCGAAAGTCGCCTCCGGCGGCGAACTGGCGCGGATCAGCCTTGCGTTGGCCGTGATCGCCAGCGCGGCAAGCCCAACGCCAACCTTGATCTTCGACGAAGTGGATACGGGGATCGGCGGCGGCGTCGCGGAAGTCGTAGGCCGCTTGCTGCATCAGCTCGGCCGGGCGCGCCAGGTGCTGTGCGTCACGCACCTGCCGCAAGTGGCCGCGCGCGGCGACCATCATTTCCAGGTGGCGAAAGCGGGCAACGGCAAGGGCGGCACGGTCAGCAGCGTGACCTCGCTCGACCGCGCGAGCCGTGTCGAAGAAGTCGCGCGAATGCTCGGCGGCCTGGAGATCACCGCGACCACCCGCAAACACGCGAAGGAAATGCTGGCGGCGTAGGCGGCAAGCGCGCCGGAAAGTCAGCCAAACACCCGCTTCCACAGCGCCAGCACCGCCTCGCGCTCGCTTGCCACCGAAGCAGGATCGACTCGCGCCTTCTCCATCCCATCCAGACGCAGCCTATGCTGCAACTTCCGGTAGGTTCGATACGCCGCGCCCACCGTCTCCGCTTCCGCCTCGCTCATCAAGCCGAAACGCGACACTTCGCGCAGCAACGTGATATTGCCGGTATTGCGGATCAGTGCCGGATCGCTCGCCGCGTGCAGCAGCACCCAGTACTGCACGGTGAATTCGATATCGACCATCCCGCCGCGGTCGTGCTTCAGGTCGAAGAGCGCCGTATGGTTCGGATGTCCGGCCTCGACGCGCTCGCGCATCTCGACGATTTCCGCCGCCAGCGGCGCGGCCTCGCGCGGCGTCGTCAGCACCTGTTCACGGATTGCTTCGAATTGCGCGCCGATGCCGGCGTCGCCCGCGCAGTAACGCGCCCGGCTCAATGCCTGATGCTCCCAGACCCACGCGGTGTTGGCGGCGTCGCCTTCGCGCAGCTGATAACGGCGAAACGCGTCCAGATCGGTGACGAGCAGGCCCGACTCGCCGTTCGGCCGCAGCCGCAAATCGACGTCGAACAGGGTGCCGGCGCCGGTCGCGGTCGTCAGCCAGGTGATCAGGCGGCGCGTGTAGGTTGCGTAGACGTCCGCGGCGGCATCGTCGGGATCGTCATAGAGGAAGATCACGTCGAGGTCGGACGCGTAGCCCAGTTCCTTGCCGCCCAGCTTGCCGTAGGCGATCACCGCGAAGCGCGGCACCTCGCGATGGCGTTTGGGCAACTGCTTCCAGACGGCTTCGAGCGTCACGTCGAGCACGGCGTCGGCGAGTTCGGACAGGCGGTCGCTCACGTGTTCGACGCTCAGCTTGCCGGCCAGATCGATGAGCAGGATGCGGAACACCTCGGCCTGGTGCGCATGGCGCAACAAGTCCATCTGCTGTTCGACGCCGTCGGCGGCGGCCAGACGCAGGCGCAGCGTGCGCTTGAACTCGAGCCAATCGAACGGACTGGCGATCGCTTCGTCGTCGAGCAGTTCGTCGAGCAATTGCGGGTGGCGAATCAGATAGCCGGCCGCCCAGCGCGAACCGCCCAGCACCGACAGCACCCGATGCAGCGCCTGCGGATACTCGGTCAGCAACGCCAGGTACGCGCCGCGCCGGCTCACCGCTTCGAGCAGGTCGAAAAAGCGCGCCACCGTGTCGCCGCGCCGCCCGGCCGGCTCCAGCGTACGCGCGGCTTCCAGCGCGCGCTGCGCGACGATGTCGAAACGTTGCCGGCTGCGCTCGGCCAACCCCGCGTAACGCGACGACTGCCACACCGCGCGCAGTCGCGCCAGCAGATCGCCCGGTTCGGCCACGCCCAGTTCGGTCAGACGGGCCCGCAAGGCTTCGTCCGCGCTGTCGTCGGCGAGCGCGCTGCTCCAGACCCACGCTGCCGCGCCGTCCTCAGGTGCGCCGCAGCCGTCGCGGCCGCTCACCTTGTCGGCGAAAATCTGGTCGAACTGCTGTTCGACAAATTCGCGGTGGGCGTCGAGCTTCGCCATCAGCGCCGCGTAGTCGTCGCAACCCATCGCATGAGCGAGCGCTGCGCGTTCTTCGGGATCGACCGGCATCGCGTGGGTCTGCGCGTCGTTGCGGTATTGCAGGCGATGTTCGAGTTCGCGCAGGAAGCGGTACGCCTGCGAAAGCTTCACGCACACCGCCGTGTCGATCAGCCCGTGAGTTGCAGCGTGCCGCAGCACCGCGAGCGTCGGCCGCACGCGGAAACCGGCATCCTGGCCGCCGCGGATCAGCTGGAACACCTGGGCGCTGAACTCGATTTCGCGGATGCCGCCGCGGCCCAGCTTGATGTCGTCGGCCTTGTCGGGCCGCATCGACGCGCGGCGCTGCGCTTCCTGGCGAATCTGCAAATGCAGCGCGCGAATCGCGCTGATCACGCCGAAGTCGAGGTAGCGGCGATAGACGAACGGCGTGACGATCGCGTCGAGCTGCTTCTGCAAGCGCTGCGCGGCATCGCTCACGCCCTCGGACACGAGCCGCCCCTTGATCCACGCATAGCGCTCCCATTCGCGGCCCTGCACGTAGAAATACTCTTCGAGCATGCCGATGCTGCACACCAGCGGCCCCGAATCGCCATTCGGCCGCAGGCGCATATCGACGCGAAACACGTAGCCGTCGGCGGTCACTTCCGCCAAAGCGCCGATCAGGCGCTTGCCGAGGCGCGTAAAAAAGTCCTGCACGGCGATTGGCGAACGCTGGCCACCCGCCGTCTCGCCGTCTTCCTCATAGATGAAGATCAGGTCGATATCCGACGACACGTTCAGCTCGCGCCCGCCCAGCTTGCCCATCCCGACCACGCCCAAAGCAAGCCGCTCGCCTTGCGGCCCGCGCGGCTCGCCGTACAGCACTTCGAGTTCGGCGCACAGGACCGCCAGCGCGCGCCGGATCGTCGTCTCGGCCAGGTCGGTCATTGCGCCGGTGACTTCGGCGACATCCGCCTCGCCGGCCAGGTCGCGCTCCATCACGGCGCAAAACACCTCGGTTCGCAACTGGCGCAAAGCCCGTTTGAGTGCATCCTCGCTCAATGCGCCGCCGGCCGCCTCCGCCGCCTCGGCGCACAGCATGTCGAAACGCGCGTCGATGCGTTCACGGCTGAGCGGCGCGGACGCCAGCGCCGCCACATGCGCCACGAGTTGCGGACGGGCCGCTGCGGCGCGTGCCGCGTAGCGTGAATAGCTGGAACTCAGGAGAGTGGCATCAGTCATCAAGGGTCTGGCTCGCTCGTTGCTTTATATGCGTTGTTCAGTTCGCTGTAGCACAGGGGTCAGCCGGCCTCGCGCAAGTCGCAAGACGGCATGCGGACAGGGTTTGCCGGAAGTCCGCCGACACTATGCCGTGTGTTACATTTCGTCGTTAATTCGCAAAACTACCATACGCCTACCCGCCGCAGCATGTCCGAGCGAAACGAATCAGCCGACCCGCACGAAACCGGCCAGGTCCGGCCCGCGAGCGGAAGCGCGCACGTCTTGCTGCATCGGACGTCCCACGTGGTGCTGGCGCTCGCACTCGCCCTCTACTTCATCGCGGCGGGTCTGTTTCTCGGTTTGCGGTACGTGCTGCTGCCGCGCATCGATTCGTTCCGGCCGCAGATCGAAGCCACCGTCTCCGACAAGCTGCACACGCAATTCACCATCGGCAAGCTGGCGCCGCATTGGAGCGGCTTTCAGCCGGGCCTCGACGTCACCGATATCGTCATCCGCGATCACGAAGGCAAGGCCGCGCTGACCATTCCGCACGCTACCGCGACGCTGTCATGGAAGTCGCTCTGGCAGTTTCATCCGGCGCTTTCCAGCCTGATCGTCGATCAGCCTGACGTGCTGGTGTCGCGCACCAGCGACGGCGTGCTTTCGGTGGCGGGCGTGCCGGTGCCGACCCAGCACAGCGGCAACGACATATTGTCCACCTGGCTATTGCGCCAGCAGGCCATCGTGCTGCGCGGCGGGGTCCTGCGCTGGCGCGACGCGCAACACGATGCGCCGGAACTCGCGCTGCACGACATCCGCCTTGCGATTCTCAACGACGGCTACGATCACCGGCTCGCGCTGCAGGCGCCCGCCGAAGGCCAGGTCCTGCACGGCCCGCTCGATTTCCGCGCGCATTTCAAACACGCGCCGCTCTCCGCGATCGGCAAGCCGGTCAACTGGACTGGCCAGGTCTACGTATCGACCGGACCGGTCGATCTGCCGACGCTCGCGCGCTACGTCAATTTCCCGATCGAGACGTTTGCAGGCCGCATCGACAATGCGATCTGGGTCGACTTCGCCGATGGCCGCATGAAGTCGGCGGGCGGCCAGCTTGCCGGCACGGAGGTCGCGATGCGGGTGCGCCCTACCCAGCCCAGGCTGGTCGTGCCGGTCGCCAATTTCTCGTGGCGCCTCGAAGCCGACCAGGGCGACTACAGGCTGCAACTGAGCGATTTGCACGCCGAACTCGGCCAGCCGGCGCTCGACGACGGCACGCCGCTCACCCGCATCCTCGCGCTAACGACGCTGAACGGCCGCTACCGGACCGCCACGCTGCAGCATGGGCAACTCGTCAGCGTCAGCGGCGACCGCGTCGATCTGGGCATCCTCGCCGAATTCAGCCGCGCGCTGCCGTTGCCGACGCGTCTCCTGAACAGCCTTGTGCGCTTCAATCCACGCGGACTGGTCGCGAACTACGTGATCGAAGTCGAGCGCGGCAAACCGGAGTCCGGCGAAGCGGGCAGCGACCACCGGCCGAGCGGCGCCGAGCCGATCGAGCGCTATCGCTTCAAGGGCGATCTGCAAGGCATCAGCGTCGCCGCGCAGGAACCGCCGCCCGGGCTGACGGCGCGAAATCACCCGCGCGCCGGCATACCGGGCATCGAAAACCTGTGGGGCCACGTCGATGCCGACGAAAACCACGGCTCGGCGCTTCTCAACACGTCGAACGTCGCGCTCACGCTGCCAGGCGTATTCGACGATCCGCGCCTGAAGCTCGACCACCTGCATGGCCGCGCCGACTGGACCATCACGCCGAAAGCGCCAGGTGAGAACCACCGGGCGTTCGCTGTGAAAGTGGCCGACTTCGGCGTCTCCAACGCGGACGTCGCGGCCACTGCTACGGCCAGTTACAGCAATCCCGGCCATGGGCGCGGCTCGCTCGATCTGAAAGCGGACTTCCAGCGCGCGCAGGTGACGCGCATCGTCCGCTATCTGCCGACCAGCATCAGCGAAAAACTGCGCATCTATCTGGGCCACGGGCTGCAAGCCGGCATGTCGCACGGCGCGACCATCGAAGTGCACGGCGACCTGACCCAATTCCCGTATTCGCGCGAGCCGACCGCGGGGCTTTTCCATATCGTCGCGCCGTTCAAGGGCGGCAAGTTCGACCCCTCGCCGTACCCGCCGCGCAAGATGAAGAACGGCACGCCGAACGTGTGGCCGCCGCTGGACGGCATCGACGGCGTGTTCGAGCTCAAGCAGAACGTGCTGCGTTTCGATATCGACCGCGCGCATTACAAGCGCGTCGCGCTGACCAGGGTGAGCGGCAAGATCGACGACCTCGGCACCAAGGCGTCGAACCTCGTCATCGACGGCGACGGCCGCGGGCCGCTCGCCGACATGCTCGACTACGTCAACGAAAGCTCGCTCGGCATCATGTCCAGACACGCGACCGCGAAGGTGCGCGCCGAAGGACCCGCCGCGCTGGCGCTCAAGCTGACGGTGCCGCGCACGCCGAAACCGCATATCGCCGTGGAAGGCGCAGTCGGCTTTCAGAACAACCGCCTGACGGTCGAGAACGTGCCGCCGCTGTCGCAACTGAACGGCAAGGTGCGCTTCACCGAACATACCGCGCAGACCGACCGGCTCTCCGGCCAGTTCATGGGCGGCGACGTGCGCGCGAAAGGCGGATTGAAGCAGGACGGCACGTATGCGCTCGATGTCGGCGGCCATATCGCCGTCGACGCGGCGCGCGGTCTCAATCTGCATGGCCCGGCCGAGCAGGTGCTGACGCGCATGAGCGGCAGCGCGCCCTACGCGCTCAACGTGCGCGGCGCGAGGGGCCGGCTGCCGGAAGTCACGGCGAACTCCGATCTGACCGGCCTCGCGCTCGACTTCCCCGCCCCGTTCAACAAGCCGGTCGGCACGCCGATGCCGCTGCGCTTCGCCATCAGCCCTGCGGCCACGGCGAGCGAATCCGGTCTGGAACGCGCCGACCTGACCTTCGGCCCGATCGCCGCCGCCTATCTGCTGCGCTACCGGCCGAACACGCCGCCGGCCGTCGTGCTGGGCGCGGTCGGCGTGAACCGCCCTGCCGAGTTGCCGTCCGAAGGTGTGATCGCTGCCGTCGACGTCGAAGCGTTCGACGCCGACGCCTGGCGCGCGCTCGTCACGCAGATGCGCAATAAGGAGGCGACCGCCGCCACGCCGAACAGCACTGTCGCGCAATTCCTGCCGAGCCGCTTCGCGCTGCACATCGGCACACTCACGCTGCTCAAGCGCCACTGGGACAGCGTGATCGTCGGCGCGTCGCATGCCGAAGGCAAATGGCAGGCCAATATCGCGTCGAACCAGGTGTCCGGTCACGTTTCCTGGCTGCCGGGCGCCAACAAGGAATCGCCGGGCACGCTGCAGGCGCGCTTCGCCCGCGTGGTGATTCCCTCGGCCACGGACAAGGATCTGCTCGGCCAGGCGATGTCGGCGCCGGCGCAGAACATGCCGTCGATCGATCTGGTGGTCAACGAACTGATCGTGCGCGATCACAATATCGGCCGCCTCGAAGTCGACGCGCACAATTTCGACGAAGACGGCGTGCCGGTCTGGCAACTCGACAAGCTCGACATCAGCAACCCCGCCGCCACGCTGACCGCCACGGCCAACTGGCGCACCTCGACGGGCTTGGGCAATACCGCCGACGAAGCGACACCGCGCCGTACCGTGTTCGATTTCAAACTCGACATCAAGGACGCCGGCGCGCTGCTCGAGCGCTTCGGCCAGCCGCGCACGCTCAAGGCCGGCAGCGGCACGCTGTCGGGCAAGATGGTGTGGCGCGGCGGCCCGACCGCAATCGACTATCCGACGCTCAACGGCAATCTGGCCGTCGATCTGCGCCACGGGCAGATTCTCAAGGTCGACCCGGGCGTCGCCAAGCTGCTGGGCGTGCTGAGCCTGCAAAGCCTCGCGCGCTTCGCCACGCTGAATTTCCGCGACGTGATCGGCGAGGGGCTGCCGTTCGAACACGTCACGGGCACCGGCCAGATCCATAACGGCATCGGCCGCACCGAGAACTTCGAGATGGTCACGGCGCCGGCGCGCGCCGAAATGAAGGGTTCGGTCGATCTGGCACAGGAAACCCAGGACCTGCACGTGGCGATCGTGCCGACCGTCAGCGCGGGCGCCGCGGTGATCGCCGCGACCGTGATCAATCCGCTGCTGGGTCTGGGCGCGCTGGTGGCCGATCTGGCGTTCAGCAAGTCGGTCTCCACGGCGTTTGCGCGCGAGTACGCGATTACCGGTTCGTGGTCGAAACCGCACATCGAGCGGGTGAAGAGCGATCGCGGTAAGATGGACGCTCCGGCTTCGACCGTGGAAGCGCACTGAGCCCTGTTTCACCAGATTGACGAATAGAGCGCGGTGCCGCGCCAGCGGCCCCAGCCAGCCTTGATCGACGTACGCGGCGCGAGCGGTTGACGCCGCCGCCTTTGCCGGGAGTTGTTGGAAACGCTCATGAGCGAAACACACGTCTCTTCAACCTCGTCCACCGCCGCGTCCTCCGCGGCGTCCAGCGGATCCCCCGCAAGCGTATTTCGCGTCGCCGCGCTGCAAATGGTCAGCACGCCGGATCGGGAGCGCAATCTTGCCGAAGCGGAACGGCTGATCGCCGAAGCCGCCGCTGACGGCGCGCAACTCGTCCTGCTGCCTGAATACTTCTGCTTCATGGGCTTCAAGGACACAGACAAGCTCGCCGTGCGCGAACCCTACCAGGACGGACCGATCCAGCGCTTTCTCGCCGATGCCGCGCGCCGTCACAAGGTCTGGGTGATCGGCGGCACGCTGCCGCTGATGGCGCCGGAAGCCTCGCGCGTGCTGAACACCACGCTGGTGTTCGACCCGCAAGGCGCCGAGGCCGCGCGCTACGACAAGATCCATCTGTTCAACTTCGAAAAGGGCGACGAATCGTTCGACGAGGCGCGCACCATCTGCCCCGGCGGCGAAGTCCGCACCTTCGAGGCGCCGTTCGGACGCGTCGGTCTGTCGGTCTGCTACGATCTGCGCTTTCCGGAGCTGTACCGGCGCATGGGCGACTGCGCGCTGATCGTGGTGCCGTCGGCGTTCACCTACACCACCGGCCGCGCGCATTGGGACATGTTGCTGCGCGCCCGGGCGGTCGAAAACCAGTGCTACGTGCTGGCCGCCGCGCAAGGCGGCAAACATGAGAACGGCCGCCGGACATGGGGCCACAGCATGCTGATCGACCCGTGGGGCGAGATCGTCGCGGTGCGCGACGAAGGCGCCGGCGTGGTGGCCGGCAATCTCGAGCGTGCGCGCATCGACGAAGTGCGGCAGAGCCTGCCCGCCTGGCGTCACCGCGTGCTGAGTTGACCGATCCAAGTTAAAACCCGACATTGAAACTGCGGCGCCGCCCACTCATATAGTGACCGTGGCGCTAACCGAATCCTTCGTATCGAGCAGAACATACTTCGCATGAATATCATCGAACCCGGTATCCGTAATCTCGCCACCGCCAAGGACATCCTCCTGACGCCCTACGGTCTCGACGAATCCCTGCTCACCCGCACGCTCGCCGAAATCTTCACGCACAAGATCGACTACGCGGACCTGTATTTCCAGTTGACGCGCAGCGAAGCGTGGAGTCTCGAAGAAGGCATCGTGAAGTCGGGCAGCTTCAGCATCGATCAGGGCGTCGGCGTGCGCGCCGTATCGGGCGACCGCACGGCTTTCGCGTATTCGGACGACCTGTCGCCCGAAGCGATCCGTCAGGCGGCCATCGCCACCCGCGCGATCGCCAAGGCAGGCGGCGGCAAGCAGAAGGTCAAGGTGGCGTCGTCGCTGACCGGCATCGCCGGGCGTGACCTGTACCTGCCGTCCGATCCGCTGCATTCGCTCGACGCCACCGCCAAGGTCAAGCTGCTCGAACGCATCGAACAGATGGCGCGCGGGCGCGACCCGCGCATCCAGCAAGTGATGGCAGGCCTCGCCGGTGAATACGACGTGGTGCTCGTGGCGCGCAGCGACGGCGGCTTTGCGGCCGACATCCGGCCGCTGGTGCGCGTGTCGGTTACGGTGATCGCCGAACAGAACGGCCGCCGCGAAATCGGCAGCGGCGGCGGCGGTGGCCGTTTCGACTACGGCTACTTCACCGACGAAGTGCTGTCGCGCTATGTCGACGACGCCGTGCACGCGGCGCTGGTCAATCTCGACGCCCGTCCGGCTCCGGCTGGCGCGATGACCGTCGTGCTCGGCCCGGGCTGGCCCGGCGTGCTGCTGCACGAAGCGATCGGCCACGGTCTGGAAGGTGACTTCAACCGCAAGGGTTCGTCGGCATTTGCTGGACGCATCGGCGAGCAGGTCGCTGCCAAGGGCGTCACCGTGGTCGACGACGGCACGCTGCCGAACCGCCGCGGCTCGCTCAATATCGACGACGAAGGCAACCCGACTCAGTGCACGACGCTGATCGAAGACGGCATCCTGAAGGGCTACATCCAGGACACGCTGAACGCGCGTCTGATGAAGATGCCGGTCACGGGCAATGCGCGGCGCGAGTCGTACGCCGCGCTGCCGATGCCGCGCATGACCAACACGTACATGCTCAATGGCGACAAAGGCCCGCAGGAAATCATCGCGTCCGTGAAGAACGGTTTGTACGCGGTGAACTTCGGCGGCGGCCAGGTCGACATCACGAACGGCAAGTTCGTGTTCTCGGCCTCCGAGGCGTACATGATCGAAAACGGCAAGGTCACCTACCCGGTCAAGGGCGCCACGCTGATCGGCAGCGGCCCGGAATCGCTCAAATACGTCAGCATGATCGGCAACGACATGAAGCTGGATTCGGGCGTCGGCGTGTGCGGCAAGGAAGGCCAGAGCGTGCCGGTGGGCGTCGGCCAACCGACGCTGCGGATCGACCGGATGACGGTTGGCGGCACGGCCTGATTTTCAGGTTCACGCATACTTCGTGCATTTCTCGAGCGAAATATGCGGATTTCCCGCATTTTTACACCCCTCGGGTTGCCAGCCGAGCCTGCGCGGGTTATAAAGTCACTCACCCTTTTTGACCAGCGACCTCATTTCGCCATGTCCGCCAAGTTTTACTTTTACTTTTTTTGGTATCTCAGACCGCTGGCGGATCGAGAGGGGTGTTAGTGCATGCAGGACACCAGGAATTCCCGAAAAACCGCCAGCTAGCCTGGCGGTTTTTTTTCGCCTCACGCTTTCGAAATTTTGTCTTTGAAACTTTATTGATTGTCGTCCGCTCTGGCATCGCTGCCCGATTGCTTTCTGATCGCAGCCTTCGTTGCCTGCGCGAACACGCTACGAACCGATTCAGGAGAACAACCATGCCCCCGCACAACACCGACGATGTCCGCATCCGCGAATTGAAAGAACTCACGCCGCCCGCCCACCTGATCCGCGAATTCGCCTGCGACGAAACGGTGTCCGACGTGATCTACAACTCGCGCACGGCGATGCATCGCATCCTGCACGGCATGGAAGATCGTCTGATCGTCGTCATCGGACCGTGCTCGATTCACGACACGAAGGCGGCGATGGAATACGCCGGGCGTCTGGTCGAACAGCGCAAGCGCTTCGCCGGCGAACTCGAAGTCGTGATGCGCGTGTACTTCGAAAAGCCGCGCACCACTGTAGGCTGGAAGGGTCTCATCAACGACCCGCACATGGACAACAGCTTCAAGATCAATGACGGCCTGCGCACCGCGCGCGAGCTGCTGCTGCGCATCAACGAACTGGGCCTGCCGGCCGGCACCGAATACCTCGACATGATCAGCCCGCAGTACATCGCCGACCTGATCTCATGGGGCGCGATCGGTGCGCGCACCACCGAGTCGCAAGTGCATCGTGAACTGGCTTCGGGGCTGTCGTGCCCGGTCGGCTTCAAGAACGGCACGGACGGCAACGTCAAGATCGCCGTCGACGCGATCAAGGCCGCGTCGCAGCCGCACCATTTCCTGTCGGTCACCAAGGGCGGTCACTCCGCGATCGTCTCGACCGCCGGCAATGAGGATTGCCACATCATCCTGCGCGGCGGCAAGACGCCGAACTACGACGCGGATAGCGTGAACGCCGCTTGTGCCGACATCGGCAAGGCCGGTCTCGCTGCGCGTCTGATGATCGACGCGAGCCACGCGAACAGCTCGAAGAAGCACGAGAATCAGATTCCCGTGTGCGCGGATATCGGCCGCCAGATTGCGTCAGGTGACGAACGGATTGTCGGCGTGATGGTGGAGTCGCATCTGGTCGCGGGCCGCCAGGATCTGCAGGAAGGCTGCGCGCTGACGTACGGCCAGAGCATCACCGATGCGTGCATCGGCTGGGACGAAAGCGTCGCTGTACTGGAAGGTCTCGCCGAAGCGGTCAAGCAACGGCGCGTGGCGCGCGGCAGCGGCAACTAAAAGTCCTGTGCCATTGCTGCAATGGGTTCAGCGAAAAACCCGGCTCACCGAGCCGGGTTTTTTGTTAGCCAAACGGGACTAATGGTGCTTCATGAACCGTCTCTGTACCGTAACAACTCATCGCCGGCTTGACCCGGCTGGATGTTGCGTATAAGATTTTGTACATGAAGGCGGCTATGGAGCAGGAAAAAGAAATTCGCTGGATGGGCTCCAGCTATCGCGATTTACTGGACTTTCCCGAAGAGCCGCGCCGTCAGGCCGGGTTTCAACCTGGCAAGATTCAGGCGGGTCTGGACCCTGACGACTGGAAGCCGTTTGATGCGATCGGCGCCGGAACGCGCGAGATTCGCATCAAGGAAGCGGACGGTATTTATCGTGTGATGTATGTGACAAAGTTCGTGGAAGCGTTGTACGTGTTGCACTGCTTTCAGAAGAAGACACAGAAGCTGGGGCCGCACGACAGGAACATTGCCGAAACGCGGTATCGCGCCATAGTCGACGATAGGAAAACTTAGCAAATGACGATCGACACAAAAATCCGTCACGTGACAAAGCCCGGTGCGAACCTGTTCCTCGAACTCGGCTTTTCCGCTGAAGAAGCCAGGCGGTTGCACGCTGCGTCGCAAAAGCAGATCAACGACACGCGGTTGCTCAAAGAACAGTTGATGACCGAGCTGTCCAACTGGATCGAGCAGCATCACCTCAAGCAGGCCGAGGCGGCAGAAATTCTGATGGTGTCGCGCCCGCGCGTGTCCGACGTGGTCAACAAGAAGACCACCAAATTCACCATCGACACCTTGGTCGAAATGATGAGCCGAATCGGCAAGCCGGTGACGCTCGCGGTCGGTTAAGGCGCATGGCGCACTCTCGAAGCGCGCTTCTCCATGCGCCTCGTCGTTTTATTGCACCGCGCCTGAACCGAACACTTCGGTGTGAATCCGCGCCGCGTCCACACCGAGCGCGGCCAGCGCGTCGCACTGCGCGCGCATGAACGGCACCGGCCCGCAGATGTAGTAATCCGCATCGGGCACGATCACCTTGTCGGCGATTTTCGCCACGTCGAGGCGGCCTTCGAAGTCGTAGTCGATACCGGCACGATCGCTCGCTTCAATGGCTTCGTAGAACACCGCACGCGTGACATTGGGATGCGCCGCGACCTTGTCGTTCAGCCACTGCCGGAACGCGTGCACGCGGCCATTGCGGCACGCATGCACGAAGGTCACGCTGCGGCCGCTCTGGTCGGCGAGCAACGTGGACAGCATCGAGGTCATCGGTGTCACGCCCACGCCGCCGCTCATCAGCACCACCGGCGTGGTTTTCTTGCGGTCGAGTGTGAAGTCGCCCATCGGCGCGCTGACATGCACCACCGCGCCCACTTCGACACCGTCGTGCAGCAGATTGGACACGTGACCCGGCGCCGTGTCTTCGCAGCCTGCTTCGCGCTTCACCGAGATACGCAGCCATTTGCCGTTCGGCGCATCCGACAGACTGTATTGCCGCGGCTGATCGACACCAAGTTCATCCACGAAGCGCTTCACGCTCAGATATTGGCCCGGCTCGAAGCCGCAAGCGGGCGAGCCGTCGGCGGGAGTCAGATAGAACGACGTGATTTCATCGCTCTCCACCTCCTTGCGCGCGACCTTGAACGGCCGGAAGCCGCTCCACGCAGCGCTTTCATAAAGCTTCGCCTCCGCGCCGACGAAAATGCCGGCGAGTTGCCCGTACGCGGCTTCCCACGCGCCAAGCGTCTCCTGATCGACCGCGTCGCCCAACACATCGACAATTGCGCCCAGCAGATGACGCCCCACGATCGGGTATTGCTCCGGCCGGATATTCAGGCTCACGTGCTTATGAGCGATTCGCGACACAGTCGGGCCCAACGCGCCGAGATTGTCGATATTGGCGGCATACGCGTACACCGCCTTCGCCAGCGTTTCCGGCTGGCTGCCACTCTTCTGGTGAGTCTGGTTGAACACGTTCTTCAACTCGGGATGGTGCGCGAACATGCGCTTGTAGAAATGCCGGGTGATGGTCGTGCCATGTTCGGCAAGAACGGGCACAGTGGCTTTGACGCGGGCAATCTGGTCGGCTGTGAGAGCGGTCATGGGCATTTCTCCTTAAAGATGCATTTACGATACCCTTTTAAGGAGATAATTTGACCCGGGCAGATTGTCACAGTCTCAAAAGTGGATGCGGGAAGCCGCTAGCCGGCGCCGCGCTCGTGCTGCCACAGCACATCGCTGCCGCCGTCCGCGCGATTGAGCACGCGCGCCAGCACGAACAACAGGTCGGACAGCCGGTTCACATACTGGCGCGGCGCGGCATTGATCACCTCCGCCTCGCCCAGTGCGACGATCGTGCGCTCGGCGCGGCGGCACACGGTGCGGCATACATGCGCAAGCGCCGCCGCGCGCGAACCGCCCGGCAGGATGAACTCCTTCAATGGCGGCAAGGTGGCGTTGTAGTCGGCGAGCCAGTCATCGAGCTGGCCGAGATGTTTGTCGGTAATCATCGTGTGGCCGGGGATGCAGAGTTCGCCGCCGAGGTCGAACAGGTCGTGCTGAATCGCGACCAGCGCCGCCCGTACCGGGTCGGGCAGTGTTTCGCACAGCAACACACCGAGGTTCGAATTGAGTTCGTCGACGTCGCCGATCGCGGCGATGCGCGCATTGTCCTTGCGCACGCGGCGGCCGTCGCCGAGACCGGTGGTGCCGTCGTCGCCCGTACGGGTGGCGATCTTGCTCAAGCGGTTGCCCATGATGTCTCCCATCCAGTTCAGTGACGATGCGTCCGCGCAAGACGCCGCGCTAACCACCGCGTTTATCCATATTGCGCGCATCGCGAAGTCGCCGCCATTATAGGATCGGCAGCCGGCCTCGATGCCGGCCCACGGGCGATCGGCGTAAAATGAAGCACAAGCAGCACAACAGCTCTGCCCCAATATCTGGAGACATGCGTGAATCATCCCGTGCCGCCGGCCCCGCTACGCCGGCCGTTTCCCGCCGAGTTGCTGACCGGGCTCAAAGCTGTTTTTGCCGAGCGTGTGTCGACCGCTGAGGCAGTGCGAGCCCATCATGGCCGCGACGAATCGCCGTTCGATCCCCAACTGCCCGACGCCGTCGTGTTCGCCCGCAATACCGAAGACGTGCAAACCGTCGTCCGGCTGTGCGGCCAGTACGAGGTACCGATCATCCCCTTCGGCAACGGCTCGTCGCTCGAGGGCCATCTGCTGGCGGTGCAGGGCGGCGTATCGATCGATCTGTCGGAAATGAACCGCGTGCTGTCGATCAATGCGGAAGACCTCACGGTCACCGTCGAGCCCGGCATCTCGCGCAAGCAACTGAACGAAGCGCTGCGCGACACGGGCCTGTTTTTTCCGATCGATCCGGGCGCGGACGCGAGCATCGGCGGCATGTCGGCCACGCGCGCCTCGGGCACCAACGCCGTGCGCTACGGCACGATGCGCGAGAACGTGCTCGGGCTGACCGTAGTGCTGGCCGACGGCCGCGTGATCAAAACCGGCACGCGGGCGCGCAAGTCGTCGGCGGGCTATGACCTCACGCGCCTGTTCGTCGGTTCGGAAGGCACGCTCGGCGTGATCACGGAAATCACCGTGCGCCTCTATCCGCAGCCGGAAGCGGTTTCGGCGGCGGTATGCACATTTCCGTCGATGGGCGATGCGGTGCGCGCGGTCATCGAAACAATCCAGATCGGCGTGCCGATTGCACGCGTCGAGTTCGTCGACTCGCTCGCGATCCGCTCGATCAATCGTCATTCGAATCTGACGCTGCGCGAGGCGCCCACGCTCTTCTTCGAATTTCACGGCACCGAGGCCGGTGTGAAAGAACAAGCCGAACTCGTGCAGGAGATCGCCGCGCAGAATGCCGGCGAAGGTTTCGAATGGGCGACCCGGCCGGAAGACCGCAGCCGCCTGTGGAACGCGCGCCACAACGCCTATTTCGCGATGCTGCAGCTGAAACCAGGCTGCCGTGCCGTCACCACGGACGTCTGCGTGCCGATCTCGCGCCTTGCGCAATGCGTGGTGGAAACGGAACAGGATCTGAAGGCGTCGCCGCTGCCCTGCCCGATCGTCGGCCATGTCGGCGACGGCAACTTCCACGTCGCGATCCTGATCGACCCGGACAAGCCGGAAGAACTCGTCGAAGCAGAGCGTCTGAACGAGCGCATCGTCCAGCGCGCGCTGCGCATGGACGGCACCTGCACCGGCGAACACGGCGTCGGCTTGCACAAGATGAACTTCCTGCTCGAAGAACACGGTGAAATCGCCGTCGATACGATGCGCTCGATCAAGCACGCGCTCGACCCGCGCAATCTGATGAACCCGGGCAAGATTTTTTCGTGGGCAGCTTGAGGCATCATCGGCGCGTGGTTAGCGCGGTCAAAGCGCCGTAGCCGCAGCCGCAGCCGCCGCTGAATTCAGGCGGCACGAAGGGTGACAAGCACGAGGAGACGAGTCACATGAACGCACCCGCTGAACTGACGGCCGAAGTTCTCGCCCAGCGCCAGCGCGAAGTCGTGCAGGCGCTGATGGCCGTGCTGCCGACCCACTGTCTGCTGTATCGCGAAGAAGACACCGTGGCCTACGAGTGCGACGGCCTCGCCGCCTACCGGCGGCTGCCGCTCGCCGTCGCGTTGCCGGAGACGGAATCGCAGGTGCAGCGCATTGTGCAGATCTGCCACCGGCTCGACGTGCCGATCGTGCCGCGCGGCGCGGGCACCGGCCTGTCGGGCGGCGCAATGCCGATCCGGCACGGCGTGGTGGTGTCGCTCGCGCGCTTCCGGAAGATCGTCGAAGTCGATTCATACGCGCGAACCGCGACGGTGCAGCCGGGCGTGCGCAATCTGGCGATTTCCGAGGCCGCCGCGCCGTACGGCTTGTATTACGCGCCCGACCCGTCGTCGCAGATCGCCTGCACGATCGGCGGCAATGTGGCGGAAAATTCGGGCGGCGTGCACTGCCTCAAGTACGGCCTCACCGTGCACAACGTGTTGCGTGTGCGCGCCGTGACGATGGAAGGCGACATCGTCGAATTCGGCTCGCTTGCGCCCGACGCGCCAGGGCTCGATCTGCTCGCGGTATTGATCGGCAGCGAAGGCATGTTCGCGATCGTCACCGAAGTCACCGTCAAGCTGATCCCCAAGCCGCAAACCGCACAGGTCATCATGGCCAGTTTCGACGACGTCGTGAAAGGCGGCGATGCGGTTGCCGGCATTATCGCGGCGGGCATCATTCCAGCTGGTCTGGAGATGATGGACAAAGCGGCCACGCGGGCCGTCGAAGAATTCGTCAACGCGGGCTACGACCTCGACGCGGCGGCGATCCTGCTATGCGAATCGGACGGCACACCCGAAGAAGTCGCCGACGAAATCGTGCGCATGACCGCGTCGCTGCGCGAACATGGCGCGACCCGCATCCAGATTTCGCGCTCGGAAAACGAGCGCTTGCGCTTCTGGTCGGGACGCAAGAACGCCTTTCCGGCCGCCGGCCGCATTTCACCCGACTACTACTGCATGGACGGCACGGTGCCGCGCCGCAGCATCGGCCCATTGCTCGCACGCATCGAAGTCATGGAAAAGAAATACGGCCTGCGCTGCATCAACGTGTTCCATGCCGGCGACGGCAACATGCACCCGCTGATTCTGTTCAACGGCAATGACATGGACGAATGGCACCGGGCCGAAACGTTCGGTGCCGACATTCTCGAAACGTGCGTCGAACTGGGCGGCACGGTGACGGGCGAGCACGGCGTCGGCATCGAGAAGATCAACTCGATGTGCGTGCAGTTTTCACCCGAAGAGCGGGACGCGTTTCACGCGGTCAAGCGCGCTTTCGATTCGCCCGGTTTGCTGAATCCGGACAAGGGCATCCCGACGCGCGCGCGTTGCGCCGAGTACGGCAAGATGCACGTACGCGGCGGCTTGCTGCCGCATCCGGAACTGCCGCGATTTTAAGCATTTTCGACCCGCCGACGCACTGCGCATACCTTGCGCCGGCGGCTCTTCGCTAGTCCCACCCTGATTACCCGATGCGGGTCCGCTCCGGGTTGCCAGCGAGCCCCCGCCCGGTACAATCAAGCGAAATACAACGAAGCGGGACACCATGGAAGAGGACGACATCGTCGCCGTTTGGTCCGAACGCGTGCGTTCGGCCAGCGCCGAAGGGCGCACGTTGCGCATCCGTGGCGGCGGCACTAAAGACTGGTACGGTCAAACGCTGGAAGGCGACATCCTCGACACGCGCGCTTATCGCGGCATCATCGCCTACGACCCGGCCGAACTCGTCATTACCGCGCGCGCAGGCACGCCTTTGCTGGAAATCGAGGCGGCGCTCGCCGAACATCATCAGATGCTCGCCTTCGAGCCGCCGCACTTCGGCTTGCAGGCCACCTTCGGCGGCTGCATCGCGGCGGGCATCGCCGGTCCGCGCCGGCCGGCCGCCGGCGCCGCGCGCGACTTCGTGCTCGGCGCGGTGATCATGAACGGCCATGGGCAAACGCTGCATTTCGGCGGCCAGGTGGTGAAGAACGTCGCCGGTTATGACGTGTCCCGCTTGATGGCCGGCTCGCTCGGCACCTTGGGATTGATCCTCGAACTGTCCATCAAAGTGCTGCCGCTGCCGCAGGCCGAAGCTACGCTCAAATTCGACATGAACGGCACCGATGCGGTCCGCAAGCTCAACGAATGGGGCGGCCGGCCCTTGCCGATCACAGCGAGCGCATGGCGTCACGGCACGCTGGCCGTGCGGCTGGCCGGCGCGGAAGCGGCGGTCAAGGCGGCGCGCACGGCGCTCGGCGGAGAGGTGGTCGATGCGGTCGAAGCCGAGCGCTTCTGGGCTGGCTTGCGCGAACAGACCGACCCGTTCTTTTCGGCAATCGCGCCGAAAGCCGCGCTGTGGCGCCTCGCGCTGCCGCCCATCACGGAGCCGCTGCAACTGCCCGGCGCGCAACTGATGGAATGGGGCGGCGGCCAGCGCTGGTGGATCACCGACACCGACGCGCAAACCGTGCGCATCAGCGCCAAACAGGCCGGCGGTCATGCCACCATCTTCCGCACCGGTCATGGCTACGATCGTGGCGCCGGTGTGTTCACGCCGCTGCCCGCCCCGCTGATGAAGATCCATCGCGGTCTGAAAGCCGCCTTCGACCCCGCCCGCATTTTCAATCGCGGCCGGCTCTACCCTGACTTCTGAGCGACGCGATGCAAACCAACCTCGCGGACTTCATTCGCAATACGCCCGACGGCGACGAAGCCGACGCCATCCTGCACAAGTGCGTGCATTGCGGCTTCTGCACGGCCACTTGCCCGACCTATCAACTGCTCGGCGACGAACTCGACGGCCCACGCGGGCGCATCTATCTGATCAAGCAGATGGTCGAGGGTGCGGAGGTCACGCGCAGCACCCAGCTCCACCTCGACCGCTGCCTGACCTGCCGCAACTGCGAGACCACCTGCCCGTCCGGCGTGCAATACGGCCGGCTGGTCGAGATTGGCCGCAAGATCACCGAAGAGAAGGTCACGCGCCCGTTCGGTCAGCGGCTGGTGCGCCGGCTGCTCGCGAGCTTCGTGCCGAACAGTGCACTGTTCACGCCGGTCATGCGCCTCGGCCAGCACGTCCGCCCCCTGCTGCCGAAGAAGCTGCGCGACAAGGTGCCGGCGCGGCAGCGTCCGCTCGAATGGCCGAGCGCGAAACATCCGCGCAAGATGCTGATGCTCGCCGGCTGCGTGCAACCGTCGATGATGCCCAACATCAACATCGCGACCGCGCGAGTGCTCGACGCGCTCGGCGTCGAAACGCTGGTGGCGCCCGAGGCCGGCTGCTGCGGCGCGATCCGCCTGCATCTGGGCTACAACGACGAAGCGCTCGACGACCTGCGCGCCAACATCGACGCATGGTGGCCGTACATCGAAGCGGGTGTGGAAGCGATCGTGATGAACGCGTCCGGGTGCGGCGCGACGGTCAAGGAATACGCGCATCTGCTGCGCAACGATCCGGCGTATGCGCAGAAGGCTCGCCGCGTCGTCGAATTGACACGCGATATTTCGGAGATCCTGCCGGAATTCGAAGAGACGCTGGTTGCCGTCACGCGCCGCCGCTCGATTCATACGGTCGCATTCCATCCGCCTTGCACGTTGCAGCATGGTCAGCAACTGCGCGGCAACGTCGAGCATCTGCTGGCGGCGCTCGGCATCGAAGTGCGCCTGCCCGCGGACAGTCACCTGTGCTGCGGCTCGGCCGGCACCTATTCGCTGACGCAGCCGAAGCTCTCGTACGCGCTGCGCGACCAGAAGCTCGAACGGCTGCTCGCGCAGGAGCCGCAGGTCATCGTGTCGGCGAACGTCGGCTGCATTGCGCATCTGCAAAGCGGCACGTCCACGCCGGTCGCGCACTGGATCGAACTGGTGGAACACATGCTGTCGGCCTGAAGCGCGTGCCGACGGCATGTGGCTCGCGGCATGCCGCAGCCGCCGCCTTTTCTTCTCACGCCCGGGACGCTTCCAGCCGCAGCGCGGCGCGGCGCGGCGACGTCCGTATAATCCGGTACATCGTCTTTCGCTGGACTTCCGGCTTCGTTCCATGCCCGATCTGATTCACAACCTCGAAGCGGTGCGGCAGCGCATCGCCCTCGCCGCGCAAGCCGCCGGACGCGACCCGCGTTCGATTGCCCTGCTCGCGGTCTCGAAGACGTTTCCCGCCGAAGCCGTGCGCGCCGCCTACGCGGCCGGCCAACGCGCGTTCGGCGAGAACTACGTGCAGGAAGCGATCGCCAAGATCGAGGCGCTGGCCGATCTGCGCGCGTCGATCGAATGGCATTTCATCGGACCATTGCAATCGAACAAGACGCGGCCGGTCGCCGAGCATTTCGACTGGGTGCATTCGGTCGACCGGCTGAAGATCGCGCAGCGTCTGGCCGAGCAAAGGCCGGACAAGCTGCCGCCGCTGAACGTGTGCCTGCAGGTGAACATCAGCGGCGAGGCGTCGAAGAGCGGCGTCGGCATCCCCGAGGCCATGGAAGTCGCACAGGAAATCGCCGCGCTGCCGAAGTTGCGCTTGCGCGGCCTGATGGCGATTCCCGAACCGGCCGGCGGCATCGATGAACAACGCGTACCGCATCGGCAGTTGCGCGAACTATTCGAGCGCCTGTGCGCAGACGGACTCGAACTCGACACGCTCTCGATGGGCATGTCGAGCGATCTGGAAGCCGCCGTGCTGGAAGGCGCGACGATCGTGCGCATCGGCACCGCTATCTTCGGCGCGCGAGATTACTCTAACTGACCCTTGCGGGCTCTTTGGACTCCCTCACGGGACCTCTTTCGGAACATCATGAAAATTGCTTTTATCGGCGGCGGCAACATGGCGGCCGCATTGATCGGCGGCCTCATCAAACGCGGCGTCGCGCCCGCTGACCTCTGCGCGATCGACCCCAACGAAGACGCGCGCAAGCGCAATGAACAGCAATTCGGCATTCGTACGGCCGCCGCCGCGGACGCCGCGCTCGCCTCGTACGACGCCGTCGTGCTGGCGGTGAAACCGCAGATTCTGAAGAGCGTCGCGCAAAGCCTCGCAGCGCATCTGAACGCGTCGCAACTGGCGATCAGCATTGTTGCGGGTATTCGCATGGACGACATGTCGCGCTGGCTGAACGGCCACACTCGCATCGTACGTGTGATGCCGAATACGCCGGCGCTGATCGGCATGGGCGTCGCGGGCCTGAGCGCCACCGCCAGCGTCGATGAAGCGGGCCGCGCGCTCGCCTCGCAGGTACTCGGCGCGGTCGGCGAAACTGTCTGGTTCGACGACGAAGCGAAGATCGACGCCGTCACCGCGATCTCCGGCAGCGGCCCCGCGTACGTGTTCTATTTCATCGAAGCGCTGCAGGAAGCCGCGCGCCAGCTCGGCATGGACGAAGCCCAAGGCCGCGCGCTGGCAGTCGCGACCTTCACCGGCGCGGCGCAACTGGCGGCGAACTCCGACGAGCCGCCGAGCCTGTTGCGTGAACGCGTGACGTCCAAGGGCGGCACCACCGCTGCGGCGCTGACCTCGTTCGACGCAAGCGGCATCAAGGATGCGATCGTGCGCGGCGTGCTCGCCGCCGACGCGCGCGCCAAGGAAATGGGCGACGAGTTCGGCAAGCAGTAAGCGTTTCGGCGCAGTCAGCAGTCAGCAGTCAGGCGGTCCGCTGAAGGACGCCGTGCCCCGGTTCAGGCCGAGGCGGCGTCCGCAGCGCAAACCTATGAGCAATGGCGCCCACCCAATAGACGTGTAGAAAAACTAGAACGAAGCCGCCGCGTAATGCGCGGCAATACCGGCGAACAACGCGCCCCCGAGCCAGTTGTTATGGCGGAACGCTGCGAAACACGGCATGCGCTCGCGGTTGCGGATCAGCGTGTAGTGATAGATCGCGCAACCCGCCGCCGCCGCCCATCCCAGCCAGTACAGCACGCCGAAACCGAGCATCACGCCGATGCCGACGTAAATTCCCAGCGTGACCGCATAGCAGAGCATGATCGCCAGCACGTCGAAGCGGCCGAAGGTCAGCGCGGACGTGCGGATGCCGATCTTGATGTCGTCGTCGCGATCGACCATTGCGTATTCGGTGTCGTACGCGACCGACCAGAACACGTTCGCCAGCAGCATCACCCACGCGAGCAGCGGCACGTGGTCCTGAACCGCCGCGAACGCCATCGGAATACCGAAGCCGAACGCAATGCCGAGGTAGGCCTGCGGAATCGCAAAGAAGCGCTTGGTGAACGGATACGAGCCGGCGACAAACAGCGCCGCCACCGACAACTCTTTTGTCAGCGTGTTGAGCGGCAGAATCAGCAGAAACGCCAGCAGCGACAAACCGGCCGCCAGCGCTACCGCTTCCCACGCCTTGATCTTGCCCGACGTGATCGGACGGTTTTCGGTGCGCTTCACATAGCGATCGAAATCGCGATCCGCGTAATCGTTGATCGCGCAGCCCGCCGAGCGCATCAGCACCGTACCCACCGTGAAGATCACCAGCAGCGGCCATGAAGGATGGCCGTCAGACGCGATCCACAGCGCATTGAGCGTGGGCCACAGCAGCAGCAGGCTGCCGATCGGCTTGTCCATGCGCACGAGGCGCAGATACAGGGGAAGTCGGGCGAACATGTGCGGATTCGGTGAAGTGCAGACAGTGCCGCTATTTTACGGGATGCGGGCGGCATGCTGCGTCCGGGCGGACAAGGCCAGGCTCGCCGCGCAATCCGGCGCCACAAAAAGCAAAGCCTCCCGCGAAGAGAGGCTTTTTGTTTCGGTTCAGCGCCAACGCCGATGCCAATATGCAGCCGCGCTGAGTCCGGGCGAAACGCCCAGGATGCTTAAGCCAGCATCGAACGCAGCATCCACGCGGTCTTTTCATGCGTCTGCATGCGCTGCGTGAGCAGGTCGGCAGTAGGCTCGTCGTTAGCGGCTTCTGTCGACGGGAAGACCGCGCGGGCGGTACGCACCACGGCTTCCTGGCCTTCCACCAGCTGGCGAATCATCTCTTCCGCAGCCGGCACGCCGTCCGCTTCCGGAATCGACGAGAGTTTCGCGAAATCCTTGTAGCTGCCCGGTGCATGCACGCCCAGCGCGCGGATACGTTCCGCGATCGAATCGACCGCCAGCGCGAGCTCGTTGTACTGCGTTTCGAACATCAGATGCAGCGTGTTGAACATCGGACCCGTCACGTTCCAGTGAAAATTATGGGTCTTCAGGTACAGCGTGTAGGTGTCGGCGAGCAGGTGCGACAAACCTTCTGCGATCTTCTTACGATCCTTGTCGCTGATCCCGATATTGACGTGCTGTACGGCTTCTTTCTTGGCCATGATGACTCCTTTGAAGAGTGATACGAACCGGTCGGCAGATCGACGGATTGCGGATGAGCAAGCCGGAAACCTTGGAACGCCCGACAGTTTACCTTAGAAATGAGCTTGAAAATGAGTGCCACTTGTGTGACGCACGGTCACTGGCGAAGCGTGCACGCTGCGCGTATGTCACCCGCCGAGCGCGTGTTGCAGCGCTTGCGCGACGATCACCGCCAATCCGCTCGTGACGATCGCGAAACCCGCCGCGCGGCGCAACATCGCTGCTTGCTGCTGCTGTTGTGCGCGGCGTGCGGCCACTGAGCCGCCAATGGCGGACATCATCGTCTGGATCATGATCGTGCTCCCCCGATTCGTATCAAAACCGGCAGGGCGCCGATGCGCCCCGCCTTGCTGCATCACTTGAACTGCTTACTTCCTGCTGCCTTCAGCGAGCGCGGCGATCACCGCGATCACGCCTTCCGCATACGCCGGATCGGCGCGGCGGAAATGCTCGATCTGACGTGCGACGATGTCCTCGGGCACGCCATTGATATGCCGTGCGATGTTGCCGAACAGCCGCTCGCGTTGCGCCGCGTCGAACAACTGGAACAGCAGGCCCGGCTGGCTGTAGTAGTCCTCGTCCGCGCGATGGTCGTAACGGTCCACTGCGCCCGCCGCGAGCGGCGGTTCCGACGCGTTGCTGTCCTGTGCGAAGTCGCCGAAACGATTCGGCTCGTAGTTCACGTTGCCGCCGAGGTTGCCGTCCGTGCGCATCGCGCCGTCGCGATGGAACGAATGCGGGCTCGGCACGCGCGGCGCATTCACCGGAATCTGATGGTGATTGGTGCCGAGACGATAGCGCTGCGTGTCGCCGTACGAGAACAGCCGGCCCTGCAACAGACGGTCAGGCGAGAAGCCGATACCCGGCACCACGTTCGCCGGCGTGAACGCCGCTTGCTCGACGTCCGCGAAATAGTTCGCCGCGTTGCGATTCAACTCGATGGTGCCGACGTCGATCAACGGATAGTCCTTCTGCGACCACACTTTCGTGATGTCGAACGGGTTGTAGCGATAGCTCGCCGCGTCCGCTTCCGGCATCACCTGAATGGCGAAACGCCACTTCGGGAAGTTGCCCTCGTCGATGTTCGTGACCAGATCGCGTTGCGCGCTTTCGCGATCCTGCGCGACGACTTGCGCCGCTTGCGCGTCGGTGTAGTTCTCGATGCCTTGCATCGACTTGAAGTGGAACTTCACCCAGAAACGCTCGTTGTTCGCGTTGACGAACGAGTATGTGTGCGAGCCGAAGCCGTGCATCTGCCGGTAATTCTTCGGAATGCCGCGATCGCTCATCAGGATCGTCACCTGGTGCAGCGACTCCGGATGACGCGACCAGAAATCCCACGCGGCGACATTGCTGCGCATGTTGGTGTACGGATCGCGCTTTTGCGTGTGAATGAAGTCCGGAAACTTGAGCGGATCGCGGATGAAGAACACCGGCGTGTTGTTGCCGACCACGTCCCAGTTGCCCTCTTCCGTGTAGAACTTGATCGAGAAGCCACGCACGTCGCGCTCGGCGTCGGCAGCGCCGCGTTCGCCCGCCACAGTCGAAAAGCGCATGAAGAGCGGCGTTTCCTTGCCGACTTCGGCGAACACTTTGGCCTTCGTGTAGCGCGAGATGTCGTGCGTGACTTTCAGCGTGCCGAATGCGCCCGAGCCTTTCGCATGAACGCGGCGTTCGGGAATCACTTCACGGTCGAAATGGGCGAGTTTTTCGAGCAGCCAGACGTCTTGCAGGACTACCGGACCGCGCGAGCCGGCGGTCATCGAGTTCTGGTTGTCGGCGACGGGTGCGCCGGCTGCATTGGTGAGCTTACGTTCGGACATGCGGAACTCCTGGGTTGCTTTTATCGGGAAGGAAAATGTGGGGAGAGACGCGGCGCTTACGGTGCCGGCTTACGCGGACAAGGCCCGATCGACCAGCAAGGACATGGCGACCGTGCGCATGCCAAGCATCGACGCGGCGAAGGAGCCGGCGGCGGTGCGAGCGGATTGAGCCGATTGAGCGGTGACGGCCTGGACTTGCTGCGGGTTCGATTGCGTCATGATTTCCTCCGGGTCTTGTGCGGATCGGGCGATCCATGGAGGAAACTATAACAATCCTATCGAATTATCGTGTTTGATTAATTTTATCTATTCGATAGGGACGGCGACTATCGCCATCGGATGCGCTACGGCCCGCCGCGGATAGATGGGCGACGAGCCGGCGTGGGGACGACTTAATTGACGGCGACGGGCAGATCGAGTTTTTTCACGCCCGGCAGGTCGCAGGCGTTGATGGCGTCGCAGATCGCCTCGATCGCTGGCATCCGCGTGAAGCTTTTGCGCCAGGCGAGCACGACGCGGCGATCCGGCACGGGTTCATCGAAAGGGACATAGCTGAGCAGGCCCGAATCGATGCCGCCCGCGTGCGGTTTGACTTCATGCACCGACATGCGCGGCAGCACGGTGATACCGACGCCGCTCGCGACCATATGACGGATCGTTTCCAGCGACGAACCTTCGAAGGTTTTCTGGATGCCGTCCGCGTTTTGCGAGAAGCGCATCAGTTCAGGGCAAACGCCCAGCACATGATCGCGGAAGCAGTGGCCGCTGCCGAGCAGGAGCATGGTTTCCTGCTTCAGGTCGTCCGCGCCGATCTTCGGGCGGTTTTCCCAGGCATGACCGGACGGCAGCGCGACGACGAACGGTTCGTCGTAGAGCGGGCGCAGCATCAGGCCCGTTTCCGGGAACGGCAGCGCCATGATGGCGACGTCGATTTCACCCTGTTTGAGCAACTCGATCAGCTTGAGCGTGTAGTTTTCCTGCAGCATCAGCGGCATTTGCGGGACACGCTTGATCATCTGTTTGACGAGCGTGGGCAGCAGATACGGTCCGATCGTGTAGATGACACCAAGGCGCAGCGGCCCGACCAGCGGATCTTTGCCTTGTTTGGCAATTTCCTTGATGGCGAGCGTTTGTTCGAGAACGCGTTGCGCTTGCGTGACGATCTGTTCGCCGATCGGCGTGACACTGACTTCGCTGGTGCCGCGCTCGAAGATTTGCACATTGAGCTCGTCTTCGAGCTTTTTGATTGCCACCGACAGGGTCGGCTGGCTGACGAAACACGCTTCGGCGGCCCGGCCGAAGTGCCGCTCGCGGGCTACTGCGACGATGTATTTCAATTCGGTGAGCGTCATTGGGGACCAATCAGTGCAATGAATTCGATAGGTTATAGTTATACACCTATGGGGTCGGTTCGCCAACTTTTTGGTTCTTTTGCCCTCCCGGACAGGCAAAGAAGCAGCCAAAGAACCAGGCAAAGACTCACGCCGCAGACAAACAACCCAACCGCCGGAAGGCCAGAAAACTAAGCCTTCAAATATTGCTCGCGGGCGCCAAGCCACCGAGCCAGGTGCTGCAACACCACCTCCGGGTACTTCTCGAGCAAAACCGCAGCCGCTTCGCGAGCAGGCTCAATCAGCCACTGATCGTTCTGCAGATCGGCAAACCTCAGCATCGCCGCGCCCGACTGCCGCGCGCCCAGAAACTCGCCTGGACCGCGAATCTCAAGGTCCCTACGAGCGATTTCGAAGCCGTCGGTCGTCTCCCGCATCGTTTGCAACCGCGCCCGCGCGGTCATCGACAACGGTCCCGTATAAAGCAGAACACAAACCGATGCCGCACTTCCGCGCCCCACCCGTCCCCGCAACTGGTGCAATTGCGCCAAGCCAAACCGCTCGGCATGCTCGATCACCATCAACGACGCATTCGGCACGTCGACGCCCACTTCGATCACCGTCGTCGCCACCAGCAATTGCACCTCGTTGCGCGTGAACGCATCCATCACCGCAGCCTTCTCCGCCGGCGCAAGACGTCCGTGCACGAGGCCCACGTTCAATTCGGGCAACGCGGCCACCAGCGTCTCGTACGTCTCCACCGCGGTCTGCAACTGCAAGGTCTCGCTTTCCTCGATCAGCGGACACACCCAGTACACCTGCCGCCCCGTCAATGCAGCCTCACGCACGCGGCCGATCACCTCTTCGCGCCGCGCGTCGGATACCAGCTTGGTCAGGATCGGCGTGCGCCCGGGCGGCAACTCGTCGATGGTCGAGACGTCGAGATCGGCGTAATAGGTCATGGCGAGCGTGCGCGGAATCGGCGTCGCGGACATCATCAGTTGATGCGGCTGGAAATCCTGCGCGCCGTCAGCGGCGTTTTGCGCCTTCGCGCGCAAGGCGAGCCGCTGCGCCACGCCGAAGCGATGCTGTTCATCCACGATCACCAGCCCCAGCCGCGCGAACTCGACCGCGTCCTGAATGATCGCGTGCGTGCCGATCACGAGTTGCGCCGTGCCGAGCGCCGCGGCTTCGATCGCCGCCCGCTTCTCCCTGGTCTTCAGACTGCCGGCCAGCCACGCGACGCTCACGCCCAGCGGCTCCAGCCAGCCACGCAGTTTGCGCGCGTGCTGTTCGGCGAGGATTTCGGTCGGCGCCATCAGCGCGGCCTGGTAGCCGGTGTCGATCGCTTGCGCCGCGGCCAGCGCCGCCACGATCGTCTTGCCGCTGCCGACATCACCCTGCAACAGCCGCTGCATCGGATGAGGCTGCGTCAGATCGAGCGCAATTTCGCCGCCGACGCGCTCCTGCGCCGCCGTTAGCGAAAACGGCAACGCCTTCAACAGGCGCGCGACCAGCGCCGACGCATCGCCTGCCTTGCGACGCGGCATGGCCGGCGCCGCACGCGTGCGGCGCTCCTCGTGCGCGCGCTTCAACGACATCTGCTGCGCGAGCAATTCCTCGAACTTGATGCGCACCCACGCCGGATGCGTGCCGTCGATCAACGCGGTTTCGTCGGACTGCATATCCGGGTGATGTAGCGTGCGCACCGCGTCCATCAGCGTCGGCACGCCGAGCGGCTGCATATACGTTCGCGCGATCGGCTCAGGCAGCAATTCGGGCAACGACGTGCGCGACAACGCGTTATCGATCGATTTGCGCAGATACGCCTGCGTGACGCCCGCGGTGCTCGGATACACCGGCGTCAGTGCCTGGGGCAGCGGCGTGTCTTCGTCGACGACGCGCACCGCCGGATGCACCATCTCCATGCCGAAGAAACCGCCGCGCACGTCGCCGCGCACCCGCAGCCGCGCGCCGATCGCCATCTGCTTGACCTGCGAACCGTAGAAATTCAGAAAGCGCAGCACGAGTTCGTCGCCGGCGTCGTCTCGCAGTTTCACCAGCAACTGGCGGCGCGGCCGATACGCGATTTCGTTGTCGAACACCACACCTTCGGTCTGCGCGACGCCGCCCGGCAGCAGGTGGCCGATCGGCGTCAGCGAAGTTTCGTCTTCGTAGCGCATCGGCAGATGCAGGACAAGGTCAATGTCGCGCGTGAGGCCGAGCTTGGCGAGCTTGTCGGCGGTTTTTACGGGCGCGGGGGCGGCTTTTTTCTTCTCCGCCGCCGCACTGGCGCCAACATCGGTCGCCACCGCCGCTGTCGCCTTGCCCCGCGCGACGCGCCGCGTGGGCTCGGCGCTCACTTCATCGGTAGCGGAGGGCAATCGGCGTTCGGACAAAGGCATGGGTTGCTTCGCAAGTACAATATCGGCTGTCAAAAGTGTCGCCGCCATACAGCGCGCGGGCTCGCGGGCCGCTCTGGCGTCCCGCAATCATAGCCGCCCGGCTCTGGCTTCGGCTCAATTCAGTCTCAATTCGCTTCCAGTCGTCCGCATGTTTACGCTTTCCGATTTCGATTTCGATCTGCCGCCCGAGCTGATCGCGCAAGTTGCGCTGCCCGAGCGCAGCGCCAGCCGTCTGCTCGAAGTGGACAACACGGTGAGTCCCGCGCGTCTCACGGATCGCCGCTTTGCCGAGTTGCCCGAGTGCATCGGGCCCGGCGATCTGCTGGTCTTCAACGATACCAAAGTCCTGAAGGCGCGCTTCCTCGGCCAGAAGGCCAGTGGCGGCAAAATCGAAGTGCTGGTAGAGCGTCTGACCGGCGAGCGCACCGTGCTCGCGCAGATCCGCGCGAGCAAAAGCCCGCAGCCGGGCACCACGATTCGTCTCGCCGACGCGTTCGACGTCACGGTCGGCGAGCGCGTCGAGCCGTTCTACACGCTGCATTTCCCCGACGACTGCCTGACGCTGATCGAGCAATTCGGCCGCCTGCCGCTGCCGCCGTATATCGAGCACGACCCCGACGCGACCGACGAAACCCGCTATCAGACCGTGTTCGCGCAAAATCCCGGCGCGGTGGCGGCGCCCACCGCCGGCCTGCATTTCGACGACGCGCTGCTCGCCAAACTCGACGCCAGAGGCGTCGAACGCGCGACGCTGACGCTGCACGTCGGCGCGGGCACCTTCCAGCCGGTGCGGGTCGAAAATCTCGCCGAACACAAGATGCACAGCGAGTGGTATCACCTGCCGCAGTCGCTCGCCGACAGGATCGTGGCAACGCATGCGCGCGGCAACCGCGTGATCGCTGTCGGCACCACCTCGATGCGCGCGCTCGAAGCCGCCGCGCGCGACGCCGAAGCCGCCGGCCGGCCGCTCGGCGCGGCCAGCACCGAAACCGATATTTTCATCACGCCGGGCTACAAATTTCGCGTGGTCGACCGGCTCGTCACCAATTTCCATTTGCCGAAGTCGACGCTGCTGATGCTGGTGTCGGCGTTCGCGGGTGTCGAGACGATTCGCGCGGCGTACCGGCACGCAATCGAGGAACGCTACCGCTTCTTTAGTTACGGCGACGCGATGTTGCTGACGCGCCGCGACATCTGAAGCGCGCTTCACCCGATCTAAAATTTGCCGTTCCCCAGCCGCCGCGAAATCTTCCGGCGGTATTCACAATTGCGCCGGACTGTTCTCCGGTAGCACAGGAGTTATCAATGACCGAGGGTCATCATTCGCAGCAAGCGCAGCCCGCGCAATCAACACCAACGGATCGCCCAGAAAACGGCCTCAAATTCGAACTGCTCGGCACCGACGGCCAGGCGCGGCGCGGCCGCGTCACGCTGAACCACGGCGTGGTCGAAACACCGATCTTCATGCCGGTCGGCACTTACGGCACGGTGAAGGCGGTCCAGCCGCGCGAGCTCGAGGAAATGCATGCGCAGATCATCCTCGGCAACACGTTCCACCTGTGGCTGCGCCCCGGGTTGGAGACGATCGGGGCGCACGGCGGCCTGCACGGCTTCATGGGCTGGAACAAGCCGATCCTGACCGACTCGGGTGGCTTTCAGGTGTTTTCGCTCGGCGATCTGCGCAAGATCACCGAAGATGGCGTCACCTTCGCGTCGCCGATCAACGGCGACAAGCTCTTCCTGTCGCCGGAAGTGTCGATGCAGATCCAGAAGGTGCTGAACTCGGACATCGTCATGCAGTTCGACGAATGCACGCCCTACGCGACCGATAACGTGCCGACTTCGCACAAGGAAGCCGCCGACTCGATGCGCATGTCGATGCGCTGGGCCAAGCGCTCGATCGACGAATTCAACCGGCTCGGCAATCCAAACGCGCTGTTCGGCATCGTCCAGGGCGGCATGTTCGAGGATCTGCGCGACGAGTCGCTGGCGGGTCTCGCGGAAATGGCTTTCCACGGCCTCGCGATCGGCGGACTCTCGGTCGGCGAACCGAAAGAAGACATGATGCGCGTGCTGAACCACATCGGCCCGAAGCTGCCGGCCAACAAGCCGCACTACCTGATGGGCGTCGGCACGCCGGAAGATCTGGTGGCGGGCGTGGCCGCCGGCGTCGACATGTTCGACTGCGTGATGCCGACCCGCAACGCGCGCAACGGCTGGCTGTTCACGCGTTTCGGCGACATCAAGATCCGCAACGCGACGCACAAGAACTCGCTGCGCCCGCTCGACGAGCAATGCGGCTGCTACACCTGCCGGAATTTCACTCGCGGCTATCTGCACCATTTGCATCGTGTAGGGGAAATTCTCGGCGCGCAGTTGAACACGATCCATAACCTGCACTATTACCTCGAACTGATGCAGGAAATGCGCGACGCGATCGACGCGAAGCTGTTCGAGCCCTTCCGCAAACGCTTTCACGAGAACCGCGCGCGCGGCGTCGATTAGGCGCCTTGCGCGGTAAGCGCCGACGGATTCGCATGAGGAATCCGTCGGCGTCGCATGGAAAACCTTACAATTATCTTTCGTTCGCGGCAAAAAAGGACTTTAGAAGCTTGATTGGAAAGCCGATTCGCCGCGCCGACCCTTGGTTAGCCGGTGGTAGAATAACCGGCTGATTTTTTTGATCGTTTTGATTTATAACGGAGAGACCAACGTGTCGTTCATTTCCAATGCCTTCGCCCAAGGCACAGCAACTGGTGGCATTGAATCGAACCTGATGAGCTTCCTGCCGCTGATCCTGATGTTCGGCGTGCTGTACTTCATCATGATTCGCCCGCAAATGAAGCGCCAGAAGGAACATCGCAATATGCTCGCCGCGATGGCCAAGGGCGACGAAGTGGTGACGAACGGCGGTATCGTCGGTAAGGTGACCAAGGTGGGCGAAGCTTACGTCGGCATCGAAATCTCGGAAGGCACGGAAATCACGGTGCAAAAAGCGTCGGTCACGACGATTCTCCCGAAGGGCACGATCAAGTCGCTGTAAGGCCTGCTCTCTCGCGTCCGGCGCGGCCTCGCCGGCGGTTCACGCAGAACACCGCGCACCGCCCGCGCTCATCGCCGGACGCATCGCTTCCAAGCCAACCTTCCCGTTGGACCACTCATGAATCGCTACCCCCTTTGGAAATACGCCGTGATGCTGGTGGCTCTGGTCATCGGCCTCGTGTACACGCTGCCCAATCTGTTCGGCGAAGCGCCGGCGGTGCAGGTGTCGAGCGGCAAGGCAACGGTCAAGCTCGACTCGACCACGCTGTCGCAAGTCGAAGCGGCGCTTGCGTCCAATCAGATCAAGCCTGAAGACGTCACGTTCGACAACTCGTCGAGCAACGCGAACATTCGCGTACGGCTGCTGGACACTGACACGCAATTGCGCGTGAAGGACCTGCTGCAGAAATCGCTGAACAGCGACCCGACCGATCCGCAGTTCATCGTCGCGCTGAATCTGCAAAGCGCGTCGCCGCGCTGGCTGACCGCACTGCATGCGCTGCCGATGTACCTCGGTCTCGACTTGCGCGGCGGCGTGCACTTCCTGCTGCAAGTGGACATGGCCGGCGCGCTGAACAAGAAGCTCGATTCCGACGCCTCGGACGCTCGCACGCTCCTGCGCGACAACAACATCCGCGACGGCGGCGTGAACCGCGTCAACCAGACGGTGGTGATCAACTTCGCCGATCAGGCCACGGCGGACGCAGCGGCCAAACAGCTGAGCCGCAGCATCGGCGAACTCCAGTGGGCGTCGCAAACCGGCACGGACGGCACTGTGCAACTGGTCGGCACGTTCACGCCGGTGGTGCAGAAAACCGTGCAGGACGCCGCGCTCAAGCAGAACATCACCACGCTGCATAACCGCGTGAATGAACTCGGCGTGGCCGAGCCGGTGATCCAGCAGCAAGGCGCGGATCGCATCGTCGTCGAACTGCCGGGCGTGCAGGACACGGCGAAGGCGAAGGACATCATCGGCCGCACGGCAACGCTCGAAGCGCGTCTCGCCGACCCGGTCAACACGCATCCGAACCCGTCCGATCCGGTGCCGCCGGGCGACGAACTGTTCACGCAAGGCAACCAGACGCCGGTGCTGCTGCGTAAGCAGATCATCTTCACGGGTGACCGGATTATCGACGCGTCGGCGGGCTTCGACGAGCATCAGCGTCCGTCGGTCAACATCCGTCTGGATTCGGCCGGTGGCCGCGCGGTGCGCAGCGTGTCGCGCGACAACATCGGCAAGCCGATGGCAATGGTGCTGTTCGAAAAGGGCAAGGGTGAAGTGCTGACGGTGGCGACCATCCAGTCGGAACTGGGCGACCGCTTCCAGATCACCGGCCAGCCGACCCCGCAAGCCGCCGCCGACCTCGCGCTGCTGCTGCGCGCCGGTTCGCTCGCCGCGCCGATGGACATCATCGAAGAACGCACGATCGGCCCGAGCCTCGGCGCGGACAACATCAAGAAGGGCTTCCACTCGGTGGTGTGGGGCTTCGCGGCGATCGCCGTCTTCATGATGGCGTACTACATGCTGTTCGGCATGATCTCGATGGTCGGCCTCTCGGTGAACCTGCTGCTGCTGATCGCCGTGCTGTCCATGTTGCAGGCCACGCTCACCTTGCCGGGTATCGCCGCTATCGCGCTCGCGCTCGGTATGGCGATCGACGCGAACGTGCTGATCAACGAACGCGTGCGTGAAGAACTGCGCCACGGCGCGCCGCCGCAACTGGCGATCCAGAACGGCTACGCGCATGCATGGGCGACGATTCTCGACTCGAACGTCACCACGCTGATCGCCGGTCTCGCGCTGCTCGCATTCGGCTCCGGCCCGGTGCGCGGCTTCGCGATGGTCCACTGTATCGGCATTCTGACGTCGATGTTCTCGGCCGTGTTCTTCTCGCGCGGCGTGGTCAACCTCTGGTACGGCGGCAAGAAGAAGCTCAAGTCGCTGGCGATCGGCCAGGTGTGGCGTCCGGATACGGCGCCGGCGGGCTCCGCTGCCTATCTCGGCAACGAGGACGCCGCCACCGACACCGCACGGGCCGTTGCTGCCGCCACCGCCAAGCCGAAGGCGGCCGCATCCGCGCAAGCGCGTGCCGGCAAGCCGACCGTGCGCCGCCGCAACGCGCCGAATTCGCCGCAGAAACCGGGTTCGTCCCGCTGAACCCCGGAGAACTAAACCATGGAATTTTTCCGTTTCCGCAAAGACATTCCGTTCATGCAGCGCGCGTTGATCTTCAACGCGATCTCGCTGCTGACGTTTGTCGCCGCTGTGTTCTTCCTGCTGCATCGCGGGCTGCACCTGTCGGTGGAATTCACCGGCGGCACCGTCATCGAAGTGCAGTATCCGGGCGCCGCGCCGCTTGAACCGGTGCGCGGCACCCTGGCCAAGCTCGGTTATGCCGACGCGCAAGTGCAGAACTTCGGCACCTCGCGTGACGTGCTGATCCGCCTGCCGCTCAAGCAAGGCTTGACGTCCGCGCAACAGAGCGACCAGGTGATGGGCGCGCTGAAGGCGGAAACGCCGCAGGTGCAATTGCAACGCGTCGAGTTCGTCGGTCCGCAAGTCGGCAAGGAACTCGCCACCGACGGCCTGCTCGCGCTCGCCTGCGTGGTGGTGGGCATCGTGATCTACCTGTCGTTCCGCTTCGAATGGAAGTACGCGGTGGCCGGCGTGATCGCGAACTTGCACGACGTGATCATCATTCTCGGCTTCTTCGCGTTCTTCCAGTGGGAGTTCTCGCTGTCGGTGCTGGCTGCGGTGCTCGCGGTGCTCGGCTATTCGGTGAACGAATCGGTGGTTATTTTCGACCGGATTCGCGAAACCTTCCGCCGCGAACGCAAGATGACCGTGATCGAAGTGATCAACCACGCAATCACCAGCACGATGTCGCGCACGATCATCACCCACGGCTGTACGCAGATGATGGTGCTGTCGATGTTCCTGTTCGGCGGCCCCACGCTGCACTACTTCGCTCTGGCGCTGACGGTCGGTATTCTGTTCGGCATCTACTCGTCGGTGTTCGTCGCCGCGGCGCTCGCCATGTGGTTCGGCGTGAAGCGCGAAGATCTGGTGAAGGACAAGAAGGAACGCACGGATCCGAACGACCCGAACGCGGGCGCGCAAGTTTGATCTTGCTGTCGACCTCGCGGTAAAAAAGGCCGGTTCTCTCGAACCGGCCTTTTACGTTTACCGCTCTAACGCTCTACCGCTCTACCGCTCCGCCGCTCGCACGCCGCGACCATCGCCCTGCTCTGCCCCGCCGTGCAAAGGCCTTCTGGCAGCTCTATCTGAACCCGAGTTTGCGCCGCGCCGCCATCAGCGCCGCCAGACTCACCGCCGCGGCGAAAATCATGTAGTAGCTCGGCGCGGCCTTCGAACCCGTGAAGCTGATCAGCCACGCGATGATGAACGGCCCGAAGCCGCCGAAGATCGTCACCGCGATGTTGTAGGCGAGCGACATGCCGGTCGTACGCGTCTGCACCGGAAACATCTCGGAGAGCAGGCCCGGCAGCGCTGCGAAATAACCGGTCATCAGGAAGCCGAACACGATCTGCAACGCGATCAGCGTGCCGAAAGTCGGATGCGAGACCAGATACACGAAAGCCGGATTGATCAGCACGAGAAGCAACAGCGCCGATGCCAGCATGATCGTGGTGCGCCCATGCCGGTCCGACAGATGGCCGACCAGCGGCGAAAACAGCATCTGGATCACACCGGTCAGCGCAATCGCCGCGAACGCGACCGATGGCGCAAGACCCAGCTGCTTCACGCCGTAGGTCGGCATGAACAGCACCAGATACGTCGACACCGTCCCGAGCACCACCACGCCAATCGCGATCACAAGGCGCAGCTTCTGGCTCGTGAAGGTGTCGCGCAACGGCGTCGTAGTCGTTTCGGCGGCGAGGAACTCGGGCGTCTCGTCGAGTCTCGTGCGAATGTACCAGGCCACCGGCCCGATCAGGAGCCCGAAGAAGAACGGCACACGCCAGCCCCACGAGGCCATCTGCTCCGGCGACAGCTTGCCGGTCAACAGCGCGCCGAAGCCGGCGGCTAGCAGCGTCGTGAGCCCCTGGCTCGCTACCTGCCAGCTCGCGAAGAAGCCGCGCCGCGCCGGCACGTGCTCAGCGAGAAACGCCGTCGCGCTGCCGAACTCGCCGCCCGCCGAAAAGCCTTGCATCAGACGCGCCGCCACGAGGATCACCGGCGCGGCAATCCCGATGCTTTGATAGGTCGGCAAAATCGCGATGATCAGCGTGCCCGTCATCATCAGCAGGATCGACAGCGTGAGCGCCGCCTTGCGGCCCGCGCGGTCCGCATACGCGCCGATCACGATCGCACCGAGCGGGCGCATGAAGAACGACACGCCGAAGGTGCCGAGCGTGAGCAGCATCGACACTGTCTCGTTGCCCGCCGGAAAAAACAGCTTCGAGATGATCAGCGCGAAAAACCCGTACACCACCAGATCGAACCATTCCAGCGCGTTGCCGATCGACGCGGCGACCACCGCGCGCCACGAGTTTTGCCGGCTCCCCACCACGCTTGCTGCTGTCGTTGCATTCATGCAGATCTCCGATGCGCGCGAAATATTATCGATGCCATGCAGGCTTCAAGTCCGATACTGCCTCATTGGATGCACGCACAACCAATGCGGCGTCAGCGCTCTATGTACCTGACAAATTAAAACGACGCGAGCGGCAAATGCCGGGCCGCCGCCGCGCAAGGTTTGCAGCGTTTTCGGGCTGGCCAGCAAAAAACCGCTTCGTCGCCAAAGCGAACGAAGCGGTTTTTTGTTGCGGCGCAACGGCCGGGCCGCGCGCACCAAGCGCACCACGCGAAAACGAATGCGTGAACGCGTAACGACTCGTGAACGCGCTTACTCCTGCTTGATGCCTTCAGCCTGAATATGCAGCTTGGTGTCCATGCTGAAGCCGTACTTGCTGCCGAAATCCATGCCGTACTCCGCGCGGCTGAAATGGCCGCTCGCTTCCACCCCGCACACTTCGCGCTTGAGCACCGGATGCGGCATGCATTTGAACGATTCGATCTTCAGATTGAGCGGCTTGGTCACGCCATGCATCGTCATACTGCCGACCACTTCAGCAGGCTTGTCGCCGTCGAACTTGATTTCAGTGGCTTTGTAGGTCGCCGAAGGAAACTTGGCCACGTCGAAGAACTCGGGCGTCTTCAGATGCTCGTCGAGCTTGGTGTTGCCGGTTTCGATCGAAGCCGGGTCGACGGTCACCTCCACCGTGCCGGTTTTGGCCGCACGGTCGAGCGTCACGGTGCCCGAGCTCTTGATGAACTTGCCGCGCCACACCGAGAGGCCGCCGAGGTGATCCGCCTCGAAGCTCGGAAAGGTGTGCGCCGGATCGAGCTGATAGGTATCGGCGGCGAACGCGCCGAGCGAGAAGGAAGAAGCCAGTGCGCCGACGGCGATCAACAGGGATGTTTTCAACTCATGCTCCTTTGTTCTGAAAGAAAAGCAACCGCGCCCGAACAGCGCAGCGAACGTCACTTGCGTGCTGCAACGACATGAAACTTGATCGCCACTTCATCGGCGACCACCGATGTGTCTTTCCATTCGCCGGTGCCGATATCGAACTGCGAACGCTTGATCGGCAGTGCACCGTCGAAGGTCTGCGTCGCGCCCTGCTGGGTGACCGTGACCGGCACCACCACTGTCTGCGATTTGCCCTTGATGGTCAGCTTGCCGGTCACCTTGAACTGATTGCCGCCGGCCGGTGCAATCGCGCTCGACACGAAGGTCGCGGTCGGATACGTCTTCGCGTCGAACCAGTCCTTGTCGCGCACCTGCTCGTTGTAGCTTTCGTCGCCGAGATCGTAGCTGGCGACGTCGATCGTGATCTGCGCGCTGCCTTCGACCGGCTTGGCCGGATCGAACTTCACTTGCGCGGTGAATTTGCCGAACTTGCCTTCCACCGGCACGTTCATCTGCTTCGAAGTGGCCGTCACCGTGCTCTTCGCGACGTCGACCTGTGCGAGCGCGCTGCCGGCCGCGGTGAGCGAGGCCGCTGCGAACGCGGCGAGCATGTAGCGATAAAACGAGACTTTCATGGTTATCCTTATTTGATGAAAGGGAGCATGCGCGACAACAGGCCGTCGCGGTCCAGCCATTGATGCTTGAGCGCCGCCGCCACATGCAGTGCGACCAGTACGAGAAGCGTGTAGTTCAGCACGATATGCACGCTCTTCAACAGTTCCTTCAGATGCGGGTCTGGTGCGATCAGGCGCGGCAGCGGGATCAGCCCGAGGTACACCACCGGCACATTGGCCGCGGAGCTATACAGATAGCCCGATACGGGAATCACGATCATCAGCACGTACAGCAGCAGATGCGTGAGATGCGCGGCGGCGCGCTGCCAGGCCGGCATGCGGCGCGGCATCGGTGGCGCGCCATATATGGCGCGCCACAGAATGCGCAGCACGGCGAGCACGAACACCGTCACGCCGATCCACTTGTGCCAGGAAAAGTAGCGCAGCTTGGTCGGCGTGAAGCCTGGGATGCCCGTCATCACCCAACCGAGCGCGAAGCCGCACACGATCAGCAACGCGATCAGCCAGTGGAAGGCGATGGCGGTCCGCGTGTACGACTCCCGGCCACCGAAAGAAGGATTGAGTGCCATGACAGGTCAACGCTAGAGAGAGGTTAACGGCGCAGCCGGCCCTGCTATTCCCCGATGTCTGTGCAGCCTGGATCGGGCCATGCAATTTAACGAGGGGGGTCGCGGCACACGCCAAGGCCGCCATGCTACCCCAAGCGGAAAAAAGCTGGCTGCCGTCGTATGGAACAGACCGTCGCCACCCATTTTCATCCAACGAGGCCGGCATTGAACAATGAGGGCCTGAAGCTGTCAGAGCCATATCAGCCATATCAGATTTCATGTAAGACAAATTCAAATGCCCGCGCAGCCTGACTCACAGCCGCATTGAGCGCGACGGGCGGCGCGGCGGCCAGGCGCGTTTGGTACTATGGCTCCACATTTTCGCCAGACTCGCCCTTAACAACCGGCATTGCAGGCCTCCCCTCACGTCGTTAGCCCTTGTGCCGTATGGAACATGACAACCTGATCGCGTGCCATGAGTGCGATACGCTGTTCCGCAAGCCACGGCTTGTCGGTCGTACGGTCGCGCGCTGTCCGCGCTGCGGCGCGACGCTCTACAGCGGCGTCTCCCGCAAGCTCGACAGCATCTGCGCGATGACCCTCGGCGCGCTGATCACCTTTCTGATCGCCCAGGGATTCCCGATCGTCGAACTGGAAACCAACGGCATCACCTCGCAGACCACGCTGTTCGGCGCGCTCGTCGCGCTATGGACCGAGGACATGCAGATCGTCGCGATCATGGTGTTCTGTTCGACCATCCTGTTTCCGCTGACCGAACTGGTCGCGCTGCTCTACGTGCTGATCCCGCTGCGCGCCGGGTATGTGCCGCCCGCCTTCAACCGGGTGTTGCGCGCGATTCAATTCGTGCGCCCATGGGGCATGATCGAAGTGTTCATGCTCGGCGTGCTGATCACGATTGTGAAGATGGTGAGTCTCGCGCGCGTGATTCCCGAAGCGGCGCTGTTCGCGTTCGGCGCGTTGACGCTGATGTTCGCGGTGGTCGTCACCTTCGACCCGCGCATTCTGTGGGATCTCGCCGACGAAATGAACGGCCACAAGCGGCGCCCGCTGCCGCGCACCGAGGCCGACAGCGCGGCGGTCGCCGTCAATATCGTGGAGGAGCCGCCCGCGCCCTCCACGGGCCAGGCCGATGCGCCACCGGCGCCGCATCAGGAATGAGCGCACGATGAAATACGTCACTGCGAAGCGCGCGGGCCTGGTCGCCTGCCATGCGTGCGGACGCGTCGAGCCGCGTATCCGCTCCGTCACGCCGCAGCATTGCAGCCGTTGCGGCGCGGTGCTGCACCGGCGCAATCCCGACAGCCTGATGCGCACCTGGGCGCTATTGATCGCGGCGGCCTTGCTGTATATTCCGGCGAATCTGTTGCCGGTGATGCACACCTCGTCGCTGCTCGGGTCCGAAGACGACACCATCATGAGCGGCGTCGTCTATTTCTGGACCTCGGGCGACTGGCCGTTAGCGGTGATCGTGTTCGTCGCCAGCATCATGGTGCCGATGCTCAAGCTCAGCGTGCTGGTGCTGCTCACCGTCACGGCGCAGCGCGGTTCGCGCTGGCGGCCGGAGCAGCGCACCACGCTGTACCGGATGGTCGAACGGATCGGGCGCTGGTCGATGCTCGACGTGTTCGTCGTCACGCTGACAGTCGCGCTGGTGCGCTTCAAGTCGCTGGCCGTGATCACAGCCGGACCGGGCGCCATTGCCTTCGGTTCGGTGGTGATTCTGACCATGATGGCATCCATGCAATTCGATCCACGGCTCATCTGGGACAACGTGGAAGGCCGTACTCAAAAACCTCAGGACTTCGATCATGACTAGCCCGCAAGGACCGACGCCCGCCTCCGATGCGCCGCGCAACGATTCGAACGGACCCAAGCTACCGCCCCAATTGCCAGACCCCGACATTGAGCCGAACAGCCGCTGGCTGCCTTCGCTGGTCTGGGTGATTCCGCTGATCGCCGCGCTGATCGGCGTCGCGCTCGTGATCAAGTCGGTGACCGAAAGAGGCCCGACCATCACCATCAGTTTCATCAGCGCCGAAGGGCTCGAGCCCGGCAAGACCAAGGTCAAGTACAAGGACGTCGACGTCGGCTCGGTGAAGACCATCATGCTGTCGAAGGATCTGTCGCACGTGCTGGTCCAGGTACTGCTTACGAAGGAAGCCGAAGACTTCGCGGTGAAAGATTCGCGGTTCTGGGTGGTGCGGCCGCGGATCGGCGCGAGCGGTGTGTCGGGGCTCAGCACACTGCTGTCGGGCGCGTACATCGGCGCGGACGCCGGCCATTCGCCGGACAGCGAGTCGCGCTTCGTCGGGCTCGAAACGCCGCCGCCCATTACCGGCGGCCAGAAAGGCCATCAGTTCATCCTGCGCGGCGATTCGCTCGGCTCGATCGACATCGGCTCGCCGATTTTCTACCGGCGCGTGCAGGTCGGCCAGGTGGTTGGTTTCTCGCTCGACAAGGACGGCACCGGCGTGACGATGCAGGTGTTCGTGGCTGCGCCGTTCGACCAGTACGTCGGCACCAACTCGCGCTGGTGGCATGCGAGCGGCGTCGACTTGCGGCTCGATTCGAGCGGCTTCAAGCTGAACACCCAGTCGCTCGCGACCGTGATCGTCGGCGGCCTGTCGTTCCAGTCGCCGCCGGGCCAGGGCGTGGGCGCGCAGGCGCCGAACAACACGACCTTCCGCCTCGGCTCCGACGAAACGGACGCGATGCGCGAACCGGACGGCGTGCCGTTACGCGTGGTGATGAACTTCAACCAGTCGCTGCGCGGGCTATCCGTTGGCGCGCCGGTCGATTTCCGCGGCATCGTGCTCGGCCAGGTGACCAACATCGGCATCGACTACGATCCGAAGACGCGTACCTTCACGATGCCGGTGACGATGAACCTGTACCCCGACCGCCTCGGCAGGCGCTTCCGCGAATCGGCGCCGACGCCGGGCACGCTGGCTGGGCAGAACTTGCTGCAACAGCTCGTCAAGCATGGTCTGCGTGGCCAGTTGCGTACCGGCAATCTGATCACGAGCCAGTTGTACGTGGCGCTGGATATTTTCCCGAAGGCGCCGCCGGCCACGGTCGACGTGACGGGCGATCCGCTCGAGTTGCCGACGATTCCGAACACGCTCGACGAACTGCAACTGCAAGTCGCCGATATTGCGAAGAAGCTCGACAAGGTGCCGTTCGACCAGATCGGGACGAACCTGAACAGCGCGCTGAAGAACGCCGACCAGCTGTTCGCGCGGCTCGACAAGGAAGTCGTGCCGCAGGCGCGCGACACTCTGGCGGCGGCGAAGCAGACCTTCGGTTCGGCCGAGGCGGCCTTGCAGCAGGATTCGCCGTTGCAGTCGGATGTTCATCAGGCGTTGCAGGAATTGACGCGCACGTTGCAGTCGTTGAATGCGCTGTCGGACTATCTGGAGCGTCATCCGGAATCGCTGTTGCGCGGTAAATCAGGAGATAAACCATGATGTTTGCCCGGCTCCCCCGCCCGCCGCGCGGGCTCGTGCGCGGCGCTGCTTATGTTGGCGCTCTGGCCGGACTGGTGGCGATGGCGGCGTGTTCGTCGCCGGCTAGCCGGTTTTATACGCTCAGCGATGGTGGCGCTTCTGCTGCTTCTGCTGCAGCGCCGGTTAGCGCGCGGACTTCGGCGGCGCCGGCGTGGCTGATCGAAGTCGCGCCGATCGACGTGCCGTCTCAAGTGGCCAAGACTCAGTTCGTCGTGCAGACGGGACCTACGCAGGTCCAGGTGCTGGAGCAGGAGCGTTGGGCCTCGCTGCCCGGCGATGAGATTCGTCGTGCGTTGTCGACTGGCCTCACGCAGCAGTTGGGCACGATCGACGTGTATGGCACCGCTTATCCGGATACCGTGCCTGTCTATCGGGTCAGCATGAATGTGCAACGGTTCGAGTCATGGCCTGGGGCGCATGCGTTGATCGACGCTGTCTGGAGCGTACGGGCCGTACGCAGTACAGCTGTGATGACTTGCCGGAGTGTTGTTAGTGAGCCGGTTGGCGGCGGCTATGACGCTCTGGTTAATGGGCATCGGTTGGCATTGCAGCAGATTTCTTTGCAGATTGCTGCTGGGGTGAAGGTGATGGCTGCTTCTGTCCCGCAGGGGAAGGCCAGTTCCACTGGCAAGGGGACTGTTGTTGCTCCGGCTGTGCCTACTTGTCCTTCTGTTGTTGGTACTACTGGTTAAGGTTTTCTTTTGCCTTTGGCGGCGGCATTTTGTGGTTTGCATGCAGTGGTGGTCTTTACTTTTGCCCTCGCGGCGCTTCTTAAATCTGTTTGCCTATGGCGTTGGTCTTGGTTTTTTTGCCTGTGCGGCGCTTCCTATGTCTGTTCGCCTACGGCAGTGCC
>NZ_JBYSWU010000033.1:0-81127 GCF_058781505.1 Paraburkholderia sp. FW306-2-2C-D06C
CCCCATCACATCTGATGGGAATCAGATTGCCCCAGTCCCGCCATTACGAACAGACGGTACAGATCGAGTGCTTACGTGCATCCGGCGATGGTCTATTTTTTCATTGCAGCGAGTGGCGCGAGCCTTGTCTTTTTCCTATGGCTGCTGAGACATCTGCGTGGCACAACGGAGATGACGATAAAGGAAAGCAAGTCAATCCCGAACGACCTGATCAACTATGCATTCCCGTATATTGTGTCATTCATGGGGGTCGAGCTCGGCAGCACAGGCAAGGTGGTTGGCTTTGGCCTATTTATGGTTTGGTTGTTTGTCATCACATACCGGTCGGGTCAGATCCTCATGAATCCGTTATTGCTGGCGGCCGGATGGCAGCTTTACGAGATCAATGCAAACATCGAGGGCAATCCTAGAACGCTGCGAGCGCTTTCGCGGGACAACGTCGTGCCCGACCAGAAACTAAAGTCCTGTCTCGTCCAGGGAATCTATGTTCTGAAGGCAAATAAAAATGACTAAAGAGCAAGCCCTCACCGGGTGCAAAGAATATGACGTAGCAGGCGCGAACTTATCGCTGTGGACTTTCAAGAAGCGCCAAGCGGGAGGCTTCAGCGCGAAATCTATTGAGGTAACCGATGCGCTCGCTGAGGAGCTGAAGCGCATCGTCAGCGCATCCCTTCTGGTCCATACGGAAGTAGAGGACTATACACTTACGGCTCAGCGCAACGAAGTGAGCTGCTTGCACGTTGGAACAGACGAAACATGTTTTGCAGATCTCGCGGCCCTCGTGGACGCGCCGGCCGAGGAACACCGAATTGCTGGCGAGAGAGATTTCCAGAATGTCACGGGATATCTGATACGCCTTCGAACTGGCTCTCAGGTTCTTTACTGTGTGAAACGCGTTACAGATGCTTGGAAAACGAAAAAAGCTCGGAGCGTTATCAACGTTGTAATGCGTGCACATCAACTGGATCTTGTCGAAGATCGTAGCTTCACAATTGCAAAATCTCTTGATTTTGTCGTTTTTGGCGACGACCTATTCATCATGGACAAGCGAGCGTTCGAGACGATACTGAGCTACAAAATTGGATATGCGAATTCATTCGGCGAATTGCAGCAAGACGCTGCTTTCACGGCACGGTTTGCCGAGATGGGGCCGTTGGTTGAACACGTAGGGACCAACACTATGCATCTGCGACGAATGGCGGTCATTCAGCAGAAGGGGCACTACGCAGACGACGCCTATATGGCCCGCCTAAGGCAAGTCAACTTGCAACAGGGCTGGAACATCCAATTCGACGGTGCTGGTCGCATCATCCCGACAGACGATTCGATGCGGGCAATCATGCAAGTATTGCTGAATCACCGTTTGTATTCGCAATTGTCGCTCGACACCTTTGATGTTCCTTCGAGTTCAGCAGTCCAGTGATGTAGTCCGTGGGCGGAGGCCATTTTGACCATAGGGCGAAAGCTGCTTATTCTGCCGGAGTGATCGAACTTTTCGAGATCAGACGTTCGCGGTAGCCCTCGAACGCGCTTTCGTGGACGACCGCTTCGGCCTAAAACGTGCCGGCGGTTTCATGACCACGGACGACCGTTGGACCTCGGAAGCCGCCGTTCGCCTTTCCAAACGACTATTGCGAGTTCAACTTCGCTCTGCGGGCACCATATCCCAGTGTAGTGAAGCTCCCAATTGAGAGATTGCCGGGAAAGATCGCGAGAAATACTCGTTTGACGCAACGAAGCGGTAACGCTGTTCAGGACGCTAAATTCCGGTTGGCCGAAGCCGATAACAGTATTAGATGAGACCCGGGGACTGTTGGGGTGTTGTAAATAAATGGGTGCCAGAATGAAAATGATAGCCTTTGGTTTGATTCTTGGACTTGCGTCTCTCTCTGCATACAGTCAGACCGCGCCCGCCCAAGATGAATGCACTCGACGCGCAGATGCGGATGAAAGATTGGCTCTCCTTCGAGACAAGCTTCCAAAGGTAATCACCTCTCCAACCATGCAGCAGTTGGCCGACCACACCAAGCCAACGAAGCTCCAAAAGAAGGCCCTTATTGCCTACGATGAAGATCGAACGTTCTGCGAGGGGCAATTTGGAGCGCATTTCACGGGTGAGGCCGCTAATGCGTTCTCCATATTTGTCTCCAACTCGAAAAAGCTGAGAGCGAGCCTATACGACAGCCAGATCGACTTCGCGACCTATGTTTCGACTGACGAAGACAACATGCAGGTGTTTCTCAACTACATGAATTCGTTGAAAGCCCGGGAAACGGCACAGGCTGCGGCCGACCAACGCGCCAAGGAGCAACGTGAGACACCAGAGCGGCTAGCCAATGAACAATTGGAGCAACAACAAGAACAGTTTGAGGCCGACCAAAAGCGGCAAAAGATGCAGGCTTTGTCAGAGGCACTTCAGAGATTTTCTGATAGCTTGAGACGTCCCGCTCCAGTCGTGACCAACTGCAGCTCGTCCTTCAACAACACTACTTGCACCACTTACTAGCTTGGCAGACATCGGCAAACCGGACGCGAACGCCCGCTCTGCTCGACGGTGACTATGTCAGGTGACTTGGCGACCGCCCACGATCGGATGAATGACCGCACCCTGACATCTGCCCATGAAGTGACGTGTGTTTCAGCGTCAGCAACGGGTCGAACTGGGACACCCAAAGTCGCTTTGCCGGCGCGAAGGTCAGGTTGGGTTCAGCCGGCCTAAACGGCTTTGCAGGCCGTCATTTTTTTAGGTAATTCAATGGCTTGAATGATTTGACCACGCCATCTAACCACTCGACAAACTCCGACCGGGCAATGTTCGCCAACATCCAGGGTCCTCTCACGATCCGCAAGGCACCCTCTCTTTATCGCCCCAGAGTCACGTTTCGACCGACATTGAACTCTGTGAAGCGACCAGCTTCGGCGGCGGGTTGCACTGGCAGATGCACAGATCATCGCTCAATGCGACCCGTCGGCCGTCCGGGCCGGTCATCGGCACGCGGGGGCCATCGCACTGGATCTTGCCGGTCGAATGGCAGGCGGGACACGACACGTCGTCGCCTTCATGCGCGATCTGCCGGTCGTTCAGCCCGAGCGTGGTCGACCGGGCAAGCACCGTACCGTTTGCCGTGGTCTTGTCGTTGGTCTGGATCATGTAGCGTTTCATGGCGGTGACTGGTTCCGTTCGGTTCGGCAAATCAGGCCTGATCGATGTATCCGACCAGTTCCCACTCCACCTTCGCCGTGTGCTCGCGCCGTCCCATTACCTGATCCAGCAAAGCAACTTTGCGCGACGCATGGACGACGAGCGAGGGTAGCACGTCGCCCTTCAAGAAGCGCCGCTGCGCGTCGCCAGTCTGGCCTTTGCTGAGCTTTGCGCACCAGACGCCATCTTCAGGACATTGTTCGCCTGTGGTGGCAACCGTCCCAATTGGCAGACGCGTCGCAACGGTCGCGGGTTGATCCTCTGCCGATGTCTTGCTAGACGTACCAGCCAGGGGCAGGCCGGTTGACGGGTCGAGGTTCTTCGCTTTCGCAAGCTCATCGATGAGTGCGTCGGACGGTTTCTGTGGCGGTACTGCCGCATCCCGCTCCTTCTGCCACTGGAAGGTGCCGTCCCAGGGCGGCAGCTTTGCGGGCGGCAACGGCACGATCTTGTCGATGTCCGGAACCTTGGGGTTGCGGCCGTCATTGCCATTGATGAACTGCCGAATGAGTCGATAGCGACGCGATCGTTCAAGGTCGGGTTGCACACGAAGGGAATCTGAAGGATCGGTTTCTGAATCCGGCTTAAACCCCACCTCCAGCGAAAAGGCAGCACCAGGGCTTCCTGCCGCAACGCCCTTCTGAAAGGCGCTCAACGCGTCGGTATATCGCTTATCGTCCTGGAAGTCGAGGCCCAGTGTATTCGCTGCCTGCGCATGTCCCTGATCGGCGGCACATAGTCGCATCTGGCGTGCGATGTCCGGTGCCATATCGGCTGGCGCTAACAGATCACCGATGTAATTTTGGGCGTCGGCATTCCCGAGATCTGCAGCCTTCCGAATGTAGCGCCTCGCCGCGTCCTCGTCCTTCTTGAGCCCATAACCGGTCAGGAGATAGTGCCCGATATCGTAGTAGCCGCTCGGCACACCGGTCTTAACCAGTTGTTCTGCCAGGTCAATACTTTCCTTTTCAGGATCGGGCGATGACGCCAATCCCCCCGAAACCAGTAGCTGCAGGTTGTGGTTAGCCTTGTAGTGTCCATACGCTGCTGCAATCCGGTAGTACCTTGCTACTTCGTTGAAGTCTTTCGGACCGTCCTTCGTTTCAAGATACCGGGCGTACTGGAAGAACTTGTCCGCTTCCGGATCAAGCGGTGGTAGATGATCCGCTTCGCGTGTACATGTGAAGGCGAGATTAGCGCGTACTTTGCTAAGGTCAGGCAACGAATTCATGGGATTCTCAGTCTTTGAACAGGCAGACACCAGGCACACAAGGGTTAAGGCAATGAAGAATCTGCGCATGGTCAGTCCACTGTAGTCCGCTTCGTTGTGTCAGTTCGGAATGCGACCAGCGACGCAAGAGGTGGCTTTTTTTTCGAACCCATCCGTATCTTGTTCTTGTCGATCAATTGTCCCCATGCGTCGAACGCGTCACTTATGTTATCGCCTGACGCCGCTGCACTTGCGCCCGCAGTGCCGCTATCCCCTGCCAGTCGTTCCGACGGGCTGGGTTTTGTGTGGATAGTCCACAGCTTTTTCCTGAGCGAATGCGAAGCCTCTCCGTGTTCATGGCAAATATTGAGTTCGCTGTCCACGTCCATACTCCGGAAATTGATGTTTGCCGACCCTAACGTCGTGAACGCGTCGTCGACGATCATGAGTTTCGCATGCACATAGACGTAGTCCCACCCCCCTGGAGGCGAGTCCGGGGCAACCAGTGTACAGACATGCACCTTCAATCCAGGAATGGTGACTGCTTGAGGGGAAGAATTTTTGTTTTCTTGAATCTTCCGCTGGACGGCCTCGAGCTCGGCCTGAGCATCTTGATGATATTGCGCGTAGCTGTAGGCTTCCTGAATACTCATCGAACCTTGCACGGGCGCTGCATTCTTCTGCGCCGTTGCCAGTTCTGAATTCAACGCATCGGCTCGCTCCGCTCGCGCCACCTCCGGAATGCTGCCAGCACTGCCCAGCGAATCGAGCATCTTGTAGGTATTGACTGTTCCCGGGCCGATACCTTCGTCGCTGGAATTGGTCACCACGAACAGATAAAGCGAGCCGTGTTCGGCGGGACTGCGACCACCGGCATACTGCTTCGCTGCGGTATCCTTGATCCGGGCGGCTAGCTCCGGATAGCGGAAATATTGATTTTCGATGTAGATGAATTGCGTCGAATTGTTCACCGCCTGCATGTACAAAGTCTTGATGTCCCGCTTGTCGTGCTGCGACTGGGTACGCAGCACCTGGGCCATCACTGGCGTATCGGAGCCGCAGTGCAGCGCCAGCTTGCCACCCGCTGCCGCCCGAGCCTGGGTAAGACTCTGTCCGGTCGCCTCGTCCCAAGCCTGGCAAAAGTTATCGTTAAGATCCTTGAGAATCGGCCCGCTTACGCGACTCGAAATGTCCTGCCGGGGATGGAGCCCGTTGCGTCCCATCTGGGGGTGCATGCGTAAATAACTATGATCGCTGGTATCCCAGTAGGTATCGAGCATGTTATGTCCCATCACGAAGCCAACGGCCACGTCTGGGTATTCATAGTCGATCAGCACCATTTTCTGGTGATGTGTTGGAAAAATTTTCATCGACGAGACGCTCACGCTGCCGCTATCCGCCCCACCTTTGGCGGTGGCGTTGTGGAGTTTCACCCGATAGGCAATTTCGTCACGGTTGTCGATACTGAAATCCCGCGTAGCGAATTCGATGCCTTTGAACGGTTGAGGTGGGCTAACTCTGTCTTTGATGTAGCTGGCCGCATCGTAAGCTTGAAGTATTAGCGGCTTTGCGGCCTCTTTGGATATCTCGACCTTCTTGTTGCGCTTGGTAACGTTGTTCAGATTCGCTCTGGCATACCACGCGAGGTCCTTCTCGCGCTCGAATCCTGCCTGATAATCTTTGGCAATGTAGTCGCGTGCGACGGGTAGCGAATAGACCCAATCCCAGATGTGAGGCTTGATCACAGTAGCGGCGTTGTTGCCAGGCGCGTTGTTCTCGCCCCATTCAGCAAAATGAAGGTCATCCTGCCAGACCAGCAGGCGAACCCGTTTCCCATCTGCACCCTTCGCCGCCAGAAGCTCACCTATCGTCGCGCCCGCGACGTTGCTTCCGCGCTTGAAATACATTGATGGTTGAAAACCCCAACAGATGATGTCGACTGTGTGTTGTGCATTGAGGATTGCGTCATATATCGCGCCGAAAGCTTCCTCGCCATTGACCAGAGGAGCGAAAGTCGCTTTGCGCGGATCGTATTCAGTCTGCTGTACGTGCCACGGCATGGGTAGCGTCGCCTGGCATGTCTGGTTCTGCGCGAGGGGCGTGGTAATCGTCGTGGTCGGTGTCGCCATGATTTACGCGTCGGAAGAAGGATTGAGCAGATCGTTATAAACCTGCCGGTGCACGGCCCGGTCGGGTGCTGCGGCATCGCCGCCGGACAGGCCTTCATGAAACTGGAACCCCTGATTTGCGAGCGCCCCGTTAGCTGCATCCCGGTACTCGCCGGGCACCGGAATTTCATGTTTGATACCGTTCGCCATCTCAAGCGTGTACTTCTGTGTGGTCACCTGATGATCGATCGGCAACTGTCCGGTCTTGTCGAACACGCCCTGCTTCACGAGTGCACCATCCGCATAGAGCTTATAGGGCATGCCCACCGGCACAACACTCGTTGCCGATGGCGATGCGGCAGTGTTCAGCATCAACCGGCGCGTCGGCATATCCTTGAACGCCGGGTTCGTGACGTCCATCCTTGTCGGCCCGCTAAACGCGTGGTCCGCGCCCTTGAAGTCGATCTTCCCCGGTGCGTGGATCTCGATGTTGCCGTCCTTGATCCGGATATAAGCGCCACCGGAGGTCAGCAGGATCTCTTGCTGTGCCGCCGCCTGGATCTTCTCGGTGACAGATGCCAGCAGCAGCGACTTCTGCGCCGTCAATTCGACGTTGTCGGCATGCGCCTGCACCTGAATCTTGCCCTGCGCCGCGAACAGCTTCATGCCTGCGTTCTGCACGAACAGGCTCAGCCGGTTCGTGACGCTCGCGACGAGCGACTTGCCGGTTGCGATGTGCGTGCTCTGGCCGCTCACCAGGTTGATGTGCTGGTCCGTCGCGACGTGTGCCGACTTCTGCGTCGACAGCGCAATGCCCGACGGTGCGGCAAACAGCATCACCGGCTGCGAAAACGCATCGGCGTTGCCCGTGCCACCGCCGGCCGTTACACCGCCCCCGCCCGTCGTCCCCGAGGTACTATGCTGTGTCGCATCGGTGAAGCTCTTCAGCGCATCGTGCCCGTCCTTCAGGCTTTCGGCCTGCGAGGTTTCGCTCGCCTGCGATGCCGCATCGAGCACGCCCTCCGAAGTGACGAGCTGATTGCTGGCGTCGCGCGCATCGAGCGGCTGGCTGGCAACAGGATGCGTCGACACATACAGTCCGCGGCCTGCGCGCAAGGCGCCATACGCGTCCGAACTCAGGTCGAACCCGCTGCCGAGGTAGTTGCCGCGCGTGTTGCCCGTGTGATTGATTAGATACCCGAGGTGTAACTGCGCATTCGTACTGGAGCTGTACAGGTGTACCCGATTCTGGGACGTCGAGTCGTCCATAACCATCTGATTAAAGCCATCGCCCGAGAACTCTTTCGACCGGTAGCCCGAGAGCAACCCGTTCGAATGCCACTGCGGTTTCGCCGCGCCGTTGTAGACGCGGTGCAGGGCGATTGGTCTGTCGATGTCATTTCCGACGTAGCCAATCAGCAGTTCTTCCCCCGCACGCGGCATGTGCACCGAGCCGTACCCATCACCGGTATCCGACTGCGTCAAGCGCACCCAGCATGACGCGCGCTCATCGCCTGGGTTGATCCGGTCCCATATGAACATGACCTTGATGCGATTCAGTTCGTCGGTATAGGCCTCGGCCCCCTTCGGTCCGACCACGATCGCCGTTTCCAGCTTCGCGTCCGGCTTGTGGTGTTCGAACGGGCTGCGGTACGGCACCGTCGTACGCTGCGCCTCGATCCCGACCCGGTAGAAACCTGTGGAGCCGTCCGCGTGGGGTACGTTGAAGGCGCCATGAGCGTCATCGGCACGTGCCTGTCTCAGCTGGTTCTGCAGGCTGTGCGGGAAGTTGACTTCATGCCCGGACAGCGGCAGGTTGTTCCCGATGGTCCACACGACCTCGATTGCCGCGAATTCCCGCTGGCCTGCCGGATCGTGATCGTGCTCCGGATGGCCGGCAATGGTGAAGCGCAGCCCTGCATCGATCGAGCGAAGGCCCCCTTCACCGTGAAAGCGTTTGGCCTGCGATTCCCATTCTTCCATGCGGATTTTTGAAAGATGGTCGCCGCGTGTCTGCTCCGGATAGGTATAGCCTCCCGTGTATTCGTACACCTCCATCTGGGACGGCAATGAACCCTGGTTCGCCATGGTCGGAACGCTCGTCGCCTTCGGATTAAATGGCGTCGACGGATTTTTATAGTCAAATGTACGGGTCGACAGTAATGCCGATTGCAGCGTGCGCGTGCCTGACCACTGCACGAGCGCATCCGTTTCGCTCTCTGTTCCCGCGCGATAGAAATTCACCTGCTCTGGCGACGGCGGCACAAGTGTTTCAAGTCGGTCGGTAATCACCAGTGTGTGCGACTTCCCGTCGTCGGCCTGCTGCCAGAATCCGTACAGGCCTTCGGACTCCATCAGCCGGTGCACGAAGTTCCAGTCGGTCTCATCCTGACGACAATACGAGCGGGACGACAGCGGCTGCGAGAGCACGAAGCGGAACATCCCCTGCGCCTGCGGGTGCTGGTTGAAGACGTCCGAGATGATCTCGTCGGCCGCCTTGTCCTGCCAGTACTTCTGGTCGCGGCGGAACCGCAGGAAATGCATCCACGAAGAGTAGCCGAGCTGGTAAGAGGTCAGTCCGCCGTCCGCACCGAGACGCCGGGCAGTATGCACATAACCGTGATGCGGGCGGTAGGAGCGGTCTGATTGCTGGATCCAGAGGGTCACCGGCTGGGCGATCAGCGTCTTCAGCGCGACATCGCCGGAAGTGGACACGACATCGATCGTCCACGTGAAGTCGCGCCCGATCCGTGACCGCCCGATAGCGCGCTGCGGAAGCAGGACATTATTCCCTGCCGGGGTGTCCAGTTTTAGAAGGCGGTCCTGCTGTGAAAGACCACCCCTTATCGCCCCGATTATGTTCTGGGTATCCATACCGCCTCTGACTTTATTCTCAGTCTGTATTCCTCAATTCTACAGACCAATTGTCGGCGGGCAAATCAATCAACTCCAAAGAAATGTCAAACGGATGAAATTCCGGATATCTATATGCGCGACGAATCAGATACCTGCACTGAAATCAGCCGCCGGGACATAGGGCGAACGTCCGCGTGCCCCATTCAAGCGATGCGCCGTAAAGTCACTTTGCCGGAGATCGGGTGCGGACGCTTTCGCCTTATGCTGCCGACCGGATAATCTGAATAATCCCACGGGTTGTGCGGCTTCGTCCCAACTAAAAATAATCACTTCCTTTCGTGCTGCCTCCCGGCCACCACCGCCGACGGTGTATTTGATGGGCGTTGTTGCATAAATCTAGGTGTCGCGCGGCGGGCTGACGTTTACACGCAACGGTCAGGCCATCGCCCCTGTTAACTCTTGGTGGAACTGCGTAGATTCTCGATTTTTGGCCGGGAAGATGCGCAAGGACGAACGCAAGGCACGCGAACCCAAGGGGGTCTATCGCGTCAGGGACTGGTCGGAATACAACGCGGGCTTGATCGCCCGAGGCAATGTAGCTATGTGGATCGACGAAAGCGTACTGACTGACCCGTCTGAACCCGGAACGCGCAAACGTGGCCGACCGCGCATCTACGCGGACGCGGTGATCCAGATGCTGCTCGGTCTCAAGCAGGTGTTCCGTCTGCCGTTGCGGGCGCTTCAAGGCTTCGCGCAAGGTCTGTATGAACTCGGGAGCATGCGCGAACATTTTCCCGGTCGCCCTGTCTTTTCCCGCGCCGCGAAGCACGGTCAAAGTAACTTTATGCTGTACACATCGGGCGGCTGATTGCCCGTGATACGCGCGTGTGGCATGCTGGGTCCCCGTTTCGTACGAGGAAAAATTGGTCATGGCACAGCCATCTACGCACCATCACCCTGCGACGCGGCACAAGCCGAAGCCTCACGTGGCGCCGGCGTACGTCCAGCAATTCATCGACACCCATCTGGCCGCAGCGCAGGAAGTCCAGCGCAAGTACCAGGTGCCAGCGGGTGTTGTCATTGCCCAATCGGCACTTGAAAGCAACTGGGGAAGGTCGGTCGTCGGCAACGCCTATTTCGGCGTCAAGGGCCGCGCCCTGAGCGGCGACAGCACCACGTTCACCACTCACGAAGTGATCAACGGCAAGGCCATCAAAATCGACGACGCTTTCCGCGCCTACGGCAGCTATGAAGATGCCGCCGACGACTATGCGCAGATGCTCTGGAACAACCCACGCTTCCGGTCGTGCTTTCTCTACACCCGCAGTTCACAGTTCGCCAATGCGCTCGCCCACAACGGCTATGCGACGGATCCGTCTTACGCAGTCAAGCTCAACGCAATCATCCGTGCGCACAAGCTCGACCAATATGATTCGCGCAGAACCGAGCCATGATGCGCCGCGCGATCATCACAGCAGCCCTCGTCGTCTGCACGCAGGCGTGCGCCGCCCAGCAACCGGTGACGAATGACGATAACGCAGCCACCCGAGCAGCCGACATCACGCGCACTTACGGTCTCTCGAAAGACAAGACCGAGTGCCTCCTCTTCGATACCGCCGACAAGGGCAAATACTTTCTGGTGCGGGTGCGGGAAAACCACACGGAAGCGTGTGGCGGTGCCGCCGGCGTCTCGCCTACTCTGTTCTTTCTGAAGATCCGCAAACGCGACGGCTACACCGTCACCACCGCGTACGACAGCGAGCACTACCTGCCGCTCAAAACACCTGCAAAGAACTGAGCGCAGGTCCGCCGGAGCAAGGTCAAAGTAACCTGGTACCGCCCACGATGGACGGCGCCAGGCGGATGGTGCAATCATCCGGTCAGGTTCACCGCCGACCGTCCTCTCGACGAGGAGCACGCCATGTGTGGTCGTTTCGCCCGCGCCCGCTACGGTATTGACTATGTCACGCCACTCGCCAACGACCGCGACACGCGCTGGCCACTGTTGAGCAGCAACGGCCCTCCAGAAGACACGCCAAGCTGGAATGCATCGCCTGGCACCCTGCAGCCTGTCATCTATCCGGATGGCGTCGTCAGGCGCGTTCATTGGGGTTACCGCCCTGCCTGGGCGCAAGCCAAGGGCCTACCGCAGATCATCAATGCCCGCGTTGAAAAGCTCCTGACATCGGCGTGGAAACCCATGCTCAAAAACGGCCGCATTCTCGTGCCGGCCGACCAGTGGTATGAGTGGATCAAGGCCGACGACGGCGGCAAGCAGCCCTATGCCATCGGTACGAAAAGCCACGCACCGCTGTGGATGGCCGCGTTGACCAACGTCGCCCCGGATGCGGAACAACAGGCCGGCGATGGTTTCGTGCTGGTTACTGCCGCGGTCGACGCGGGGCTCGTCGACGTGCACGACCGGCGGCCGGTGGTGTTCGGTGCGGACACGGCCCGCCAGTGGCTCGACCCGGCCACACCGCCCGAAGTCGCAGCCGAGCTCGCACGCACTGCCGCACTGCCCGCCGAGGCATTCGATTTCTTCAAGGTCGGCCGCGCCGTCAACAGACCCGGCACAGACGGGCCGAATCTGGTGAATCCGCTCTAGTTGCGGTTCCGCACGGGCGGCTCTGCTTCAGATGCGCGATGCCGGTAATCGGCTTCCCTGTCTGCCGGTCCATGCCGACCAGCGCCGTACTCGCGCCCATCGTCAGGATCCGTCCGCTACGCGTTCGAAATCGGGATGGCGGGCAAGCGCGGCGATCTGTTCTTCGTCGGAAGCCACTATGGTGCTCTTTTCAACGACCAGTGTGCTGCCGTTGGCAAACACCAGCGTGCGCGACTCGAATACCTCGTCGTGAAAAGCGATCCGCGCTGCGCCTGCTGTAAGCGTCGACGCAGGAAGCTGTGCCGGCGTCGAGATTTCGTTGTCTTTCGCCATGTCCAACGCCAATAAGAAAGGCCTCGCGCACAGGCGAGGCCAGGTAAACTTGTTAAACGTTTTGAACGTAGCCCTCCGTGGCAGGGCTACGTCCTAAAGCCATACCACGAAGCTATTCCCGACCAACTCAGCATCTCCGACCGCGAGCACACGTAAGATAAATTTCGCCGTCTCCTGGGTAATCAGAATGGCTAACTTGTCTTCAGTGACCTTCTGTTTATCGTCCTCGGCATGACCACTATGCACTGCGCACACGAGTGGCTGATCGCCATCCCACATGAAGATTGGCGAACCACTGGAGCCCGGGGCTGTGACAAGATTAATGGATGACAGCGCATTGACCTCCGGATTGACGCCGCTCCATTCACCTTCCGATGTTGCAAGACGATCGCCACCAGGAAAACCGGCAATGCAGATCTGATGAGGCGAGTCTGAGTCGATAACCCACAGCTTGGGATACTTGTCGAGTTTGACCGGACGTTCAAGACGAACTATGGCAATGTCCCAACTCCTGTGCCGTGGGAAAGCCTGCGGATAAAACACGCACTTAGCGCAATGCGGCTCCTCCTCAGCAGGCTCCCCGACGCGCGAGCCCAATCGTATGGTCACCGCCGCTGCGAGCCACGGATTCTCAGCGTCAGAAAACACCACATTGTGTGCAACGGTGAGTACGTGGTAACTGTCGATCAGAACCCCCGAACCTGTTCCAGATGTCACAGGTCCGCGATTTGTTACCACACTCAATCGCGCGACGGCCCGGACCGGGACTTTGGCGCTCAGAGGTTTAGGTGCGTCTGGCTGTTGCATGGTTAGCTCCTTGATTCGTGCTCGTGACGCGATCTCGACAAATGCCGACGGACGCGAATGACTGATGAAGTAACGTCAATAACTCACCGGAGTACATTTCGCACACGGTAGGCATTTCGCCTCGCTCATGTGGATACTCCTCGCGATCGCTTCCGCTGAAAATGTGCCGGAAGTCACGGTGCTAACGTACGAGTACTCCATCGATGTTTCACGCAAACATTGCGCCGATTCGTTGGCCGGTTCCTTCCCGTCGCCTTTGCAATGCGCGCACAGGTGCGGCACTTCCGTGAATGGCCGTTCTTCATAGAAGCCCTTTCCGCAACACGTCGGACAAGGCTCGCGATCATTGATCGGCCAGCGGGAGAAGCGAAGACGCGCATCGATAGCGTCGCGTACTGCCACTCGTTGTTGCCGATCTTCTGCCGGGGATGCTTGCGATCGCGCACCAGTGCCAGGTGATTCTCAGCGTCGATATCATCCCTGCGCAGGTTGAACAGTTCGCCACGGCGGAACGCACACTGTCTCGCGACGCGCAGCAGATCCGGCATGGCCTGCTGGCGCTCCGGATGCTCGGCGAACCACGCAAAGATTTTCTCGATTTCTTCGGCTGTCGGGCGGCGGTCACGCGTGCCGCCGGCATCGATCAGACGCAGATGGTGAAACGTGGGGCGAGCCGCGCCAATTGCATCGGGCAGCGTCAGGCCGAGCAATGACGCCATGTGGCGCATGACGGTGCGAGCTTCGAGATATCCATGTCGACCGTGTACCCGCCTGCGCCGGCCGCCTTGCGTTCCTGTGCAAACTTGACGATGCGTTGCGTCGTGAGCTTCGAAGCAAAGTCACTTTCGAACGCATCCTCCAGCCACCGCAGGATGTAATCCTCGTTTGATTTTTCTTTGACGGGCCGCCCGGATTCGGCGCGGGCTACGCGGTATTTCCTGACGAACTCGCCGACCTTGACGGTCGCCGCGTCGACCGTATTCTGGCCGTTATCGATCTCGACTTCCCTGGCCCACGCCCAGGCTTCGGCAGCGCCTTTCGTTCTGAACGTTTTTGCTATACTCTGCCCTCGCTTGCGTACTTGGGCACGCCAGCGACTGCCTACTGGCAGGATTGAAGCCATGGTTTTCCCCGTCTCAGAAACGGTAGCAGTGCCAGATCACTTTTCACTGGTACAGGGTCGATCTGTAGCAAAGGCGGGTATAAATTAGGGTTCACAAGCTGTCACGGTGCTTCATTTAGGACGAAGCGGAAAAGCCGGAAACGCCCACGGGACAAGGCGGAAGCCAATAGCAGCAAGGCTCCGATCCACCCCGTTAAAACTATCCTCTCCCCGTAGTTCAATGGATAGAACAAGTGCCTCCTAAGCGCTAGATACAGGTTCGATTCCTGTCGGGGGGACCAACTCGCTTCCCAGCATTTCCCAAGTTCGCCCAGAAAAGCCCCGTATAGCCTTGCGCTGCGGGGCTTTTTTGTCGCCGTCAATTTTGCCTACGGTCGCTACATACAAGCCAGACTGTTTGGGGACGCCGGCGAAGCACAAATTCCTAAGACATGCCCTAAAGCACCGTCCTGTCTGGCCACGTAAATTCTGTCGGGTCCACAACGCGCTCAGCAACTGTTGTCACGTATTTGAGACGAAAACAGGAATCTGCGCTCTTATACGCCTTATCGAGTCCTCGCACGGTACCGAGCCGAGCCGGCGATACGTTTCGGACGTTTCCGCATGGACGCGATCACTTCTTCGCCACGAAACGTTTCTCGAACACGCTTCCGAAAGAAGCACAGCCCCGCAGCGGCCTATCAACCTTGAAAAACCGCCCGGACAGAAGAAGCCGGGCGAAGCCGCCGGAACGCCGACGACGGAGGAGTCCTGATCACGACAAAACAGGCCCGCATCCCCTGCGAGAGCGAGCCTGTTTCGTGTCGATACGAGTCGAGCCGACGCTCGATGGGTCGAGCTTCGCACCCGTATCGATTAGCGACCGACGTAGACCACCGGCGCCGAATACGAACTCACCGTCGTCTCGGTACGGCTGCCCGATTGCGCCGAGCCGCTTGTAGCCGAACCATAACCGCTGGTTTGCGCGTTACCATTTTGTGCAGCGACGCGTGCTTCAGCGGCCTGGATATCCGCCGGGTAGTACGGATCTTTACCGGCAGCGGGTCGATAACCGGCCTTTTCGACCTGGACGAGTTCAGCCCGAACCTGGGCGCGCGTCACAGGCCCGTTCGATTGCGCGAACGATGCGACCGGAGCGGCGAGAACGAGTGCAACAGCAACAGCTTTGATGAGCGATTTCATGATGACTACCTCCAGAGATTGTTTTGTGTGGCGCTACAGACCTGCTTGCCTGCAACCCATGGACGTAGTCTAGGAGGAGCCCAACCTAGGGTAAATACCTAACTCATGAAATCACTGTTGCTGCAAACGCGACAATAGTACGACCTAACCTGCTCAACAAAATGGAACTCTGGATACAGCCATGCGCGCCGTGCGCGGAACTCTACGGACAGCCGTCGACGGTCGAGCCACACGAGAACCTGACACTGAACGCCGCCGGAGCAGTGAAGGACGCTCAAGCCGAGCAACACTTCACTTGCATCCGCTGCGGCGCCGCGTTTGCGCGCATCGTCGCGGGCTCCGTCCCGCAACAAGTCTGGTTGCTGCTGAACGCCGGGCAGCATTGACCGAAACGCAGCGCCGTCGCGGATTTGCCCGGGTTTATAGGAATTAATCCGCCACGAAGGCGACCATCGCCGCCCCCCGGCCTCGCCGGGAAATCAGACGCGCCGCGGAATCTCCAGCCCCTTCGCCACCGCGGGACGCGCGACGAACGCAGCCAGCGCCCGCCGCACATGCGGGAAATCCTGAATCTCGACCAGATCCCCTGCTTCATAGAAACCGATCAGGTTGCGCACCCAGGGAAAGGTCGCGATATCGGCGATCGAGTAAGCGTCGCCCATGATCCAGTTGCGTCCGTCGAGACGCTGCTCCAGCACGCCGAGCAAACGCTTCGACTCCGCGACATAGCGGTCGCGCGGCCGCTTGTCTTCATAATCCTTGCCGGCGAACTTGTGGAAGAAACCCAGCTGGCCGAACATCGGGCCGATTCCACCCATCTGGAACATCACCCATTGGATCGCTTCATAGCGGCCCGCGGCGTCTTTCGGAATCAGCCGGCCGCTCTTGTCCGCGAGATAAATCAGGATCGCGCCGGATTCGAACAGGGGCAACGGCTTGCCGTCGGGGCCGTGCGGATCGATGATCGCCGGAATCTTGTTGTTCGGATTCAGCGACATGAACTCGGGCGTCATCTGATCGTTCGTATCAAAACGCACGAGATGCGGTTCATACGGCAGACTGATCTCTTCGAGCATGATCGACACCTTCACGCCATTCGGCGTCGGCAGCGAGTAGAGCTGAAGCCGCTCCGGATGTTCAACAGGCCACTTCTTCGTGATGGGGAACGCGGATAGTTCGGTCATGGTAGTGATGTAACCCTTGTGCGAGCACTGCGGCTGGAAATCGGAAATTGGCAATGGGGCTGAACCGCGGGCTGAACAGCTGGCCCCGAAAGCGGGACCGCCAAATATAAACCGACTCAGCACAACGCGTGCGGCGCCGCTCGCAACACCCCACTGCGAGTGTGGCCACGCGACGCTCCGCTCAAAGGTTCACCACAAATCCTTGGTCGCGGTGCCGGCACGCAGGTCATATCCTTCGCGCCACAAGGCCGCACCGACGGTCACCAAGAGCGTCTTCTGCTCGCCGTCGAGCTGTTCCCACGCGGCCGCCAGCCAGGTGGCGAAGCTCGCGCAGGTGGCTTCGAGATCGACGGGCGCTTTGCCTTCCAGGTACTGTCGTTCGAACATCGAAAGCACTTTTTCGGGTGTCATGGCGCACCTCCTGTTGGATGCGCCAAGTCTAAGGGCAGAGCGCGGTGCGCGGCGCCGAACCCGGGTTACTCCCAGGCGAGCGCGGCTCGCGGCCAGCAACAACAACGAGCACTTCCAGCGCATAAAAAAGGCCGCGAACGAAGCCGCGGCCACAACACGTCGCAACGCGGGGAATTCGCGTCACGACGTAAGCCTACACGGCCAATTGTGACATTTGCCTATCCCCCAAAACTCGTCCGTCGACGTCGAATATTTTCTGCCCATCGTCCGCAAAAACAGGAAAAATGGGACGACCTTAGGTCATAATGTCCGCAAAAATTCCCAGCAAGGATGCCCGTGACCCTCGCCGCACCGCTCGAACTGCTCAAGCAGGCGCGCGCCCGCTTCACTCAACGCGAAATCGCCGCGCACGTCGGCAAAGACATCAAGACGGTGCGCCGCTGGGAGAAAGGCGAAACACCGTGTCCGGCCATGCTCGAACCGGCCTTGCGCGATCTGCTGCACACCGGCGCTCGAGCCGGGGCCGGCGCGGCCGACGGCGAAGCGAGCTTCCGCTTCATCGATCTGTTCGCCGGTATCGGCGGCATTCGCATGGGTTTCGAAGCGCACGGCGGCGCCTGCGTCTTCACGAGCGAGTGGAACGATTTTTCCACCAGGACGTATTGCGAGAACTACCCGGCCGGCGCCGATCACGCGCTGATCGGCGACATCGTCTCGTTCCCCGCCGAAGAGGTGCCGGGCCACGACGTGCTGCTCGGCGGCTTCCCGTGCCAGCCGTTTTCGATCGCGGGCGTCAGCAAGAAAAACGCGCTCGGCCGGCCGCACGGTTTCGAGTGCACGACACAAGGCACGCTGTTTTTCGACGTCGCGCGAATCATCGCGGCGAAGCGCCCCGCCGCGTTCCTGCTGGAGAACGTGAAAAATCTGCTCTCGCACGACAAGGGCCGCACCTTCGACGTGATCCTGCAAACCTTGCGCGACGAACTCGGCTACGAGGTGCACTACCGGGTGGTCGACGGCCAGCATTTCACGCCGCAGCATCGCGAGCGGATCATCATCGTCGGCTTTCGCGGCAAGACTTCCTTCTCATGGGACGATTTGCATCTGCCGGAACACGGCCCGCGTCTGAGCTCGATCCTGCACCGCACGGACGGCAGCGAACCGGACTTGCCGTGGGATCACGACCGTTTCTTCGACCACGCCAACCGGCGCGTTCAACCGAAGTACACGCTTACCCCGAACCTCTGGACCTATCTGCAAAACTACGCGGCGAAACATCGCGCGGCGGGTAACGGCTTCGGCTTCGGCATGGCCTATCCGGACAGCGTCGCGCGCACGCTGTCGGCGCGCTATCACAAGGACGGCAGCGAGATTCTGGTCTATCAAGGCGAGCAGTCGCGCCCGCGGCGTCTCACGCCACGCGAGTGCGCGCGGCTGATGGGCTTTCCCGACACGTTCCGGATTCCCGTCAGCGACACTCAGGCTTACCGCCAGTTCGGCAACAGCGTCGTGATGCCGGTGATGCGGGAAGTCGCGCGCATCATGCTGCCGCATGTGCAAACCCTGCTCGCCGAGGGGACACGCCATCACCGTGGTTCGACTCAAACCCTCTCGCTGTACGCCTAAGCTATCGAGGACAGCTACCCGAGTCTCTTACGATGGTCGATATCGTCGATAGCGCGACGCGAAGCCGGATGATGTCCGGCATCCGCGGCCGCAATACGAAACCCGAAATCCTGATCCGCAGCCTGCTGCACGGTCAGGGTTTTCGCTTCCGGCTCGACGCCCGCGATCTGCCGGGCCGCCCGGACATCGTGCTGCCGCGCTACCGCGCCGTCGTGCTGGTGCACGGCTGTTTCTGGCACGGCCACGACTGCCATCTGTTCAAGTGGCCGCAAACCCGGCCCGAGTTCTGGCGCGACAAGATCGACCGCAACCGCAGCAACGACGACAAGGTCCGGCAAGCCTTGCTCACGAGCGGCTGGCGCGTCGCGGTGGTGTGGGAGTGCGCGTTGCGCGGCGCCAATCGCGATATCGAGGGCGTGTTGCAGCGGCTCGTGGAGTGGTTGCGCAGCGACGCGCCGAGCTTCGAAGAACGCGGCTGAAAGCCGCTTGTAGCCTGACCCGTTCACGCGAATCCGAAAGCCGCTGGTGATACACTCGATTGGCTCACCCGGGGCATTTTTTGCGGGTCGATCCGGCACTACGTCGGCAGCATGAAACCGCGCCCCGGCCATCTCCAGAACCATCCTTGAAGGGAGGCATACGATGGCTGATTTCCGTCTCTGGTCCGACGAGTTCCCCACCAATGGCTTCATGCCGAAAGACCACGAATTCGACGACAAGGCATTCGGTGTCGACGGCGAAGGCGGGAACATCTCGCCCGCGCTGCAGTGGGAGGCGCCGCCGGCCGACACTCAAAGCTTCGCACTCACGGTCCACGATCCCGACGCGCCAACCGGCAGCGGCTTCTGGCACTGGGTCGTCGTCAACATTCCGGCCGACGCCCGCTCGCTGTCGCGCAACGCCGGCAAGGCAGACGGCTCGTTGCTGCCGCAGGGCGCGCTGCAAGTGCGCAACGACTACGGCACGGTCGGCTTCGGCGGCGCCGCACCGCCGCGCGGCGACAGAACGCATCGCTACATCTTCCGCCTGCACGCACTGAAAGTGCCGCATCTGCCGATCACCGCGGAGACCACTAACGCGGTCGCGCGCTTCATGACGCATCTGAACGAAATCGACTCGACCACGCATACCGGTCTGTACGAACTCAAATAACGCGTGAGACGCGATGCCGGTATGCCTTTTCAGTACCGGCATCATCGCTGCCGCCGTTGTCCATTCCGACGCGGCAAGCGGCGCGCGTGGCTCATCCCGTGACCGAAGAGCCGCCCCCGACAATTCAAAAGAACGATGCACGCACAACCATCCCGCACGGACGGTTCACTTCCGGCCGCCGCCGCAGAGACTCCCGCCGCCGACGCATTGCCAACGGAGCCCGCCGAGCAGGGCTTGCCGGTTCCGCAACGCTACTGGGCGATGCTGGTTATCGCGCTCGCTCTCACGCTGGCGGTGCTCGACAGCGCGATCGCCAACGTGGCCCTCCCCACCATCGCGCGCAATCTGCATGCGAGCGCGGCCGGCTCGATCTGGGTCATCAATGCGTACCAGCTCGCGATCACGATCTCGCTGCTGCCGCTCGCGTCGCTCGGCGACCGCATCGGCTACCGGCGCGTCTATCTGTCCGGGCTGATCCTGTTCACCGTCTCCTCGCTCGGTTGCGCGCTGTCCACGTCGCTGCCGACGCTCGCGCTCGCGCGCGTGGTCCAGGGCTTCGGCGCGGCGGGCATCATGAGCGTCAACACGGCACTCGTGCGCATGATCTATCCGCCCACGCAGCTCGGGCGCGGCGTCGCGATCAACGCGATGGTGGTCGCCATATCGTCCGCGGTCGGGCCGACGGTCGCCTCCGGCGTGCTCGCCGTCGCCTCGTGGCCGTGGCTGTTCGCGATCAATGTGCCAATCGGCATCGCGGCGATCGTCGGCGGATTCAAGGCGCTGCCGCTGAACCCCGGCCACGATTCGCCATACGACTACCTGAGCGCGGTGATGAACGCGTTCGTGTTCGGCCTGCTGATCTTCGCCGTCGACGGCCTGGGTCACGGCGAGCGGCTCGGCTACGTCGCGTTCGAAGCGCTCGGCGCGCTCGTGATCGGCTACTTCTTCGTGCGCCGACAGTTGACGCAGGCCGCCCCGCTGCTGCCGATCGATTTGCTGAGGATTCCGGTGTTTGCGCTGTCGATCGGCACGTCGGTCTGTTCGTTCTGCGCGCAGATGCTGGCGTTCGTCTCGCTGCCGTTTCTGTTGCAGGACACGCTGGGTTTGTCGCAAGTGCAAACCGGTTTGCTGATGACGCCGTGGCCGCTCGTGATCGTGGTTGCGGCGCCGTTGTCGGGCGTGCTGTCGGACAAGGTGTCGGCGGGCTGGCTCGGCGGCATCGGACTCGTTGCACTGACCGCGGGCCTGCTGCTGCTCGCCACGCTCGGCGCGCACCCCGAGCCGATGCAGATCGCGTGGCGCATGGCGCTGTGCGGCGCGGGCTTCGGCATTTTCCAGTCGCCAAACAACCGGACCATACTGTCGGCCGCGCCGCGTGAACGCAGCGGCGGCGCGAGCGGCATGCTCGGCACCGCGCGGCTGACAGGACAGACGCTCGGCGCGGCGCTGGTCGCGCTGATCTTCGGCGTCGCGCCGCAGCATGGGCCGATCGTCGCCTTGTATGTCGCCGCGTGCTTCTCGGCCGTCGCCGCCGTGGTCAGCACGTTGCGGGTCGTGCAGCGCGCGTGAGTGACGTGACAGGCATGCGTGCTTTAGAAAACCCGCGCGGCCGCCCTCGATCCGGCTACGTCGCCGTCACGTCAGCGAGCTTTACCGCCTTGGCCGTCACGGAAGAAGCCGTCGCGACATTGCGCAAGTCGGCGAGGAAGGTATCGCGCCAGACCGACAGATTGTTCTCGCGCATTGGCGCCATCATGTCGGCGTGACGCGCCTGCCGCTCGGCGAGCGGCATCGACAGCGCGCGCTCCAGCGCCTCGGCCATCTGCGACAGGTCGAACGGATTGACGACCAGCGCGCCCGGCAATTGCTCGGCCGCACCCGCGAATTGCGACAGCACCAGCACGCCCGGATCGGCCGGATCCTGCGAGGCGACGTATTCCTTGGCGACCAGATTCATCCCGTCGCGCAGTGGCGTCACATAGCCGACCTGCGATTGACGGAACAGCGCCATCAACAGATTGCGCTCGTACTTGCGGTTCAGGTACTGGATCGGCGTCCAGTCGAGTTGCGCGAAACGGCCGTTGATGCGCCCCGCCTCGCCCTCGAGCGTCTGACGAATCCGCTGATAGGTCTGCACGTCGGCGCGAGTCGGCGGCGCGATCTGCACCAGCGACACGCGCCCGTGCCAACCAGGCGCATTCAGCAGCAAGCGCTCGAATGCCTGGAAGCGCTCCACCAGCCCCTTCGAATAATCGAGCCGATCGACGCTCATGATCAGCTTGCGCCCGCGCATGCCGTCGCGCAGGCTGCGCACCGGCTTGCGGTCGGTGAACTGCTCCGCGGCCTTGGCGATCGCATCGGGATAAATGCCGATCGGGTAAGCGCCGACTTTGAGGAAGCGGTTATAGGCGTGCACCATGCCGTCTTCGCTCGAACTCCCATGCTGGCCGCGCTCGATATAGTCGACGAACGACTGGCGGTCCGCCTCGGTCTGGAAACCGACCACGTCGTAGCTGCACATGGCCTTGAGCAACTCTTCGTGCGGCGGAATCGTCCGCAGCACTTCGGCCACTGGAAACGGAATATGCAGGAAGAAGCCGATTGGATTCTTCACGCCGAGATCGCGCAGGCAGCGCGCGAACGGCAGCAGGTGATAATCGTGCACCCAGATGATGTCGTCAGGCTTCAGCAGCTCCTTGAGCTGCCTTGCGAGCGTCGCGTTGACGCGCTGATAGCCCGCGTATTCCTGCCGGTCGTAACGCGACAGGTCATTGCGATAGTGGAACGTCGGCCACAGTGTCGCGTTCGAAAAGCCGCGGTAGTACTGGTCATAATCGCGCTTGGTGAGACCCACCGTCGCGTAGGTGACATTGCGCTGCTTTTCGATCACCGGATCGGACGGTTCAGCTACCGTCTCGCCGCTCCAGCCGAACCAGACTCCGCCGGTTTCCTTCAGCGCGTCCAGCACGCCGATCGCGAGCCCGCCCGCTGCGGGACGCCCTTCCTGGGTCGGCGCGACACGATTCGATACCACGATCAGTCTGCTCATTGGTGCTCCACCTCAGTCAGTTGTTTCGTTGCATATGGATATGTGCCATGCAGGTGCATGCAAGTCGCGTGCCGTTTTATGGGACAGCAGAAATAAAAATGTATGTAAATGTGAAGGGCGAGCAGAAACGCGCGACGCTGCAGCACCGCGAAGAAATTTTTTCTGCTTTGTATGACGACCCCAGAAGCCTGCAACTGCCCACGTCAGGCGTGGTTCAAGCGTCCTGTTCCGAGCCTAGATCGCGCTGATATTCCAGCCCTTCCGGACGCACGCCGCCCTGATTGTGCTCGCCGTCCGGCGGGGCGTTCGGCGCGACGCGGTTCTGCGCGGCCGGATCCGGCGACGCCGGCGGAACACTATTGCTGCTGGACGGCCGGGAATCGCGCTTCGAGTGGCGCGCGGAACGTCGCAGTGCGGGATGTCTCATGATCGCTGCCTCCAGCGGAAGGCCGCCGCCGAAACAAGGCGGCATCAATATAGTCTAGGGGTCACGAAGGTAAATTGCCGGTAAAAGATGCGCCGGCTTTGTAACAAGTACATAAAATCGCTGCGCCGGTATGTGGCGTCGCGCACAAAGCCTGTCAGAGTTGCACGCGTTGCTGCCGCAGCCCGCCGGCTTGCGGCGTTTGAGTCGGTTGCGGCGGCGGATCGCCGATCGGCGGAGCAACCGGTTCGAGCGGATCTGGAGTCGGCGTGGGGGGCGTGTCGGGCTCGTCAGGAGTAAACGGCGGTTCGACCGGCTCGGGACGGTGAGCGTGCTTCGCAAGAGCAAGCGCGGGAAGCACAGGAGCGGCAGCATATTCCGGCATGTCGGTGATCCTCGTTTTCGCGTTCGATTGAATCGCAGCAAGGCCTGTGCCGAAATCGACGCGCTCCTCGCGAGATGGCGCGCACGTCGCTCGCGAGCGTGACGCGTCGGGCGTGACGCGTCGGGTGTGGTGCTTTACGCGTCGGCGCCGCCCAAGGCGCGCGATTCGTCCGCGGCGGCGTCGCCTTCTTCACGCGCGTCGTTGCCGTACTCGACCAGACGGTTGTACAGCGTCTTCAGACTGATGCCGAGAATCTCAGCCGCGCGCGTTTTCACGCCGCCGCATTGTTCGAGGGTCGCGAGAATCAGCTGACGATCCGCTTCGGCGAGCGACGTGCCGAACGGAATCATGATCGACGTGCCGGCCGCGGGCTTGGACAACGTAATCTGCAACGGCACGGTTGCCGTGCTGTCCGAATCGGCACCCGACATGATGTGCGCGCGCTGCACGTAGTTCTTCAGCTCGCGCACGTTGCCCGGCCAAGGGTAAGACAACAACATCTCCTTCACCGCGGCGGGGAAATGCTTCTTCGTGCTGTGATGCTCATTGAGTTCGTCGAGGAAGGACTGGGCAAGCAGCTCCACGTCCTTGCCCCGGTCGCGCAACGGCGGCAGGCTGATCGGGAACACGTTCAGGCGATGGTACAGGTCCAGACGCAGCTTGCCCTCCAGCACGGCCTGCTCCGGATCGCGATTGGTCGCGGCGATCAGGCGCACGTCGGTTTCGATTTCCCTGGTCGTGCCGACCCGCATGAACATGCCGGTTTCCAGCACGCGCAGCAGCTTGACCTGCAACTCGATCGGCATTTCGGTGATTTCGTCGAGAAACAGCGTGCCGCCGTTCGCGCGTTCGAAATAACCCTTGTGCTGCCGGTCCGCGCCGGTGAACGAGCCACGCTCGTGGCCGAACATTTCCGACTCGATCAGGTTCGGCGAAATCGCGCCGCAGTTCACTGCGAGGAACGCATGCTTACGGCGCAGGCTGAGCTGGTGCAGTGTCTGCGCGGCGACCTCCTTGCCCGTGCCCGACTCGCCCACGAGCATCACCGAGGCCGCCGTCGGCGCGACGCGGCCGATCTGGTCGTACACCTCCTGCATGGCCGGCGAATTACCGAGCATCAGACCGAAGCGGCCCATGCGGCGCAACTCGCCGCGCAGCGTGCCGATTTCCGCCTTGAGGTCGCCGGGGCGCGGCAGGCGCGACAGGATCGCCTTCACGCGCTGCATGTTGATCGGCTTCACCAGGTAGTCGGTCGCGCCCATCTTCAGCGCGTTCACCGCCGACTCCACCGTAGCGTGGCCGGTAATCACGATCACCTCGACGCCCGAACGCGGATCGAGGTCTTCGAACAGATCGACGCCGCTGCCATCGGGCAGCTTCAGGTCGGTAAACACGACGTCCGGCATCTGCCGGACCAGTTGAATACGCGCTTCGCGCAAATCACCCGCGGTGGCGGTGGTGAGGCCGTCTTCCCCGATGATGGTGGAAAGCGCCTCGCGGGTACCGGCATCGTCATCGACAATCAGTACGTGTGGCATCGCGTCTCGAAAGCCCGAAAGCGTGAATGGGTAAACATGCTGACCCGCATGCTAAAAAAGCCGGCCGGCAACCTTTCGCCTAGCTGCGATGCGCCCGAATGTGAGCACACGCAAACTTTATGGCAAAAGCGCCGGGCCTTCGACTTAATGCAATATCGCAACAATATCTGGAGAAACCGGTGGGTTTAACACGTCATTGTTGTGTATTTGCCTATTATACGGCGTTATCGAGACAAAATAGCAACGCATCCGGCCATCGCACGGCAAACTGCGGTGCCCCGGCGATGCGGTTAAAGCAGCGGCGTTCAGCTGCGCGGAAACGGCCATGCGCTGCCGTTGCCGCCCGGATGCTCCGAGCCATTCGCGCCATGGGTGGCCGGGTTGACGCTCTCCATTTCGACACTGCCGGCCGGGGTAGGCGGGGTGGCCACCATGCCGCCCTCACCCTCCCAGCGGCTCAATTCGCGCGCCGCCGGAACCTGCGAAGCACGGTTTTTCTGCACATAGCGCAGGGCCAGCCAACCGCCGACAACCATCAGCGCGCCAAAAATGCCAATTTTAGGTCGTGCCATCGTGAACTCCTTTTCGTCGTGAAGCTCATTGTGAAGCGGGTCGGCACGGAGTGGCTGCGCCTCAGCGCGCGGCCAGAACGCCGATCAGGAAACCCACCCCCGCTGCGATGCCGACCGACTGCCAAGGGTTGTGCCGCACGTATCGCTCGGCGTTGACGGTCGCGGCCCGATAGCGCCGCTGCGCGCTCTGTTGCGCGTCGCCGAGCGCCGACTGCAAACTCTCGACGTGCGTTCCGAGACGATCGCGCAGCGCGCTGACGCCTTCGCCCGGTACGTTGGCGGCGAGCCGCAGCATTTCCTCCGAGTCATTCAGCAGCACTTGCAGATCCTGGACGATCTTCTGTCCGCCGAGTGCAAGCTGTTGCGTGGTGTCAGCCATCATTCACTCCCATGTCTGAGTTCTGCGTTCGCGAATTGTTTCCGGCGAGTCGTCAGACGGCGTCCATAGCCGGCGCAATAGGTCGGAAACAGATGCGTGTCGGGTGCCAAGCGCAAATATCGTTCCCGGTAAATTTGCCGTTCGCGAGCCGCGGTTTCGCCCCTTCCGGCACTTTCGACCGACCGTTCACCGATGTATTTCGCGAGCCGCGACGCCGATTGCCGCAAACGCCGTCGAAGTGGTTAAATCGTCTTTTGTGAGATATTGATCTTGCGGGTCACCTTCTCGTTATAGGCCTGCGCGCCGCAACAACGAACTACATTTGCCCAGGACTCCCCGTTTATGGCGTCAACCGATCTGGACTCGCCCACCGTCTCCGCCGGCGGCCATGCTTCGGAACAGGCGAAGCAGCGCGTCGCGGACGGCATCGCGGGACTGAAATCGTATGGGCTGCTGTACGGCTCGTCGCCGGTGATGCAGGAGCTGTATGAGCAGATCGCGCGCGTCGCCAGCACCGACGCGACCGCGCTGATCATCGGCGAATCGGGCACCGGCAAGGAGTTGATCGCCCGCACGATTCACGATCAAAGCAGCCGCAAGGAAGCACCGTTCGTCGCGGTCAACTGCGGCGCGATTCCCGATGAGCTAATCGAAGCCGAATTATTCGGCCACGAGAAAGGCAGTTTCACGGGCGCGGTCCAGGGCCGCGTCGGCTACTTCGAACATGCGAACGGCGGCACGCTGTTCCTCGACGAAATCACCGAGATGGCGCCGGTCCGCCAGGTCAAGCTGCTGCGCGCGCTCGAGACCGGCACGTTCTACCGGGTCGGCGGCAGCGAACCGATTCACGGCGACGTGCGCGTGATCGCCGCAACCAATCGCGACCCCGCGGTGGCCGTCAAGGAAAACGGCCTGCGCGAAGATCTCATGTACCGTCTCGCCGTTTTTCCGTTGCGCGCGCCGCCGCTGCGCGAGCGCGAAGGCGATCGCGAACTGCTCGCGCAACACTTCCTCGCCTTGCTGAACCAGCAGGAAAGCACGCACAAGAGCTTCAGCAAACGGTCGATCGAAACGCTGCGCACGTGGTCGTGGCCGGGCAACGTGCGTGAGTTGAAGAACGCCGTCTATCGCGCATTCATTCTCGCGGAGAAGACGGTCGAGCTGCCGCATCCGCATCTCGCGTCGCGTGTAAAGAAGCCGGTCACACAGGGCAATGCAATGAGCGTGTGGATCGGCACGCCGCTCGCCGATGCGCAAAGGCAGATCATTCTCGGCACGCTGAAATATTGCGGCGGCGACAAACGGCGTGCGGCCAAGGCGCTCGGCGTCAGCCTGAAAACGCTGTACAACCGCTTGAGCGCCTACGGCGGCGACGAAGCCGCGGAAGAAGAAATCGAACAATAAGCTGTGCCATCCCGCTCGCGCGCCAGGTTCGCGTGAGCACGTGTCCGCAGTCCACATCCGCGCGCATTTCCACGCGCTTGCAATCCCGCCTGCAATCCCTTCGCATCACCAGGCAAATCGGCATCCGTTCAACAGAAACCGATTTGACCCGCATCATCTTTTGCAATTGCTTGCACTTTCCCTCTGCCAATTACAAATAGCATCCTGCAAAATGCGGCAGCGCGTGTCGCAACGATGAAATCGGCGTGCTGTTCGTTCACCAACTCGCTTTGAGCGTAAATGAAGGGCGCCGGCAGAAGCAGAGACAGGGAAATGCAAAAAAATATAGTGTGGGCCGACCGGGCAAAACCGACGGCCAAACGCGGATACTCAAATGCAACGGCGCTTGTCGCGCTGGCGATTGCGATCTCGTCGGCGTTGAGCGGCTGTGGTTCGCTCTACTCGGAAGGCGCCACTGCCGGCGCCGGTATCGCGGGCGCCGCGCTCGCGGCGAAGGTCACCAACAATGCGGCGGTCGCCACCGGCATCGGTCTCGGCGCAGTGGCCGCAGCCCGTGCCGGCGTGCAGTACTCGGAGCGCGTGGTCCACAAGAATACCCAGGACGGCATCGCGAAAATCGCCGGGCCGCTCGAAGTCGGCGCCGTCGCGCCGTGGAGCGTGACCCACTCCATGCCGATCGAAGACGACGAACATGGCCGCGTCACCGTCAGCCGCACGATCAGCAGCGGCGCGCTCGACTGCAAGGAAATCGTCTTCTCGGTCGACCAGACCGCCACCAAAAATGTGCCCGCGAGCAGCGCGTTCTATGTCGCATCGATCTGCCGCGACGGCGACAACTGGAAATGGGCATCGGCCGAACCCGCGACCGAACGCTGGGGCGCGCTGCAATGAAGGCGCTTTCGCGTTCGGTCCCGCGCTTGATTCTCCATTTGATTCCGCGTTTGATTCCTCGCTCGGTCCCTCCTGTGCTTTCCGGCGACCGCCTGCGGCTCGCGCTGGCCGGTGCGCTGTGCATCGGCGCCGGTCTGCTGACGAGCGGCTGCTCGTCGGTAGGTGCAGCGAGCGGCGCGGCGGCCGGCGTCGCCTCGGGTCTCGTGACCACCAATCCGGCCGTGGGCATCGGCGTCGGCATCGCCGTGCAGGCCGCCACCGACGAAGCCATCGGCCGCTATATGCGCACCCTGCACACCGATCAGCAGAACATGATCGCCGCCCTGGCGGGCGCGATGCCGGTCGGCGAGACGCGGCCCTGGGCGGTCAAGCACACGCTGCCGATCGAGAACGGCCACGGCAAGGTGCGTGTGACCCGCGCATTCGGTTCGGCGCTCGCGCTATGCAAGGAATTCGTGTTTTCGGTCCAGGACGGCGACGGCCCGAACGCGCACGAAGCCTGGTACACCGGCAGCGCGTGCCAGCAGGACAAAGGCTGGAAGTGGGCGTCCGCGGAACCGGCGGTCGAACGCTGGGGCAATCTGCAATAAAAAAACGGCAGGGTCTCCCCTGCCGCTTTTTGCTTGAAGCGTCGTAATCGTCTCCAACGAACTTAAGACTCCACGTCTTCCAGGCTGAAAATTTCCGTCTGGTCGTTGTACGAGAATATCTCGCCATAACGGCCCCAGTTGATCACCGCGTCGAGCGTCTCTTCCGCGGCGCTGTCCGACAGAAAATCCTCCAGTTCCTGCTCGAAGCGCACACGCGGCGCCCGATGCCCCGGCCGTTCGTTCAGCACCTTCTTGATTCGCGCGGCAAGCGGCACGTGCCGCAGCAGATGCTCGGCGAACATCATCTTGCGCTCCTGCGTACCGAACTCGGCGAACACGCGCGCCGGCGGCGTCAAGAAAATGTCGCCTTCGCGCACGTCGGCGAAACCCAGGTGCTGCAGCACTTCCGCGACCGGGAACAGATCGTCCACCTCCAGATGCAGCGAGCGGGCGATTTCCGGCATGTCGGCGCGACCGTGGTACGGCGCGGCAGCGAGCGTTTCGATCAGACCGGCCATCAGGTTGGTCGACACATGCGGCAGCCAGCTGCCGAGTTCGAGCCCCTTCTTGGTCGCTTCGTCGGTCTGGCGCGCGGTCATCTTTGCGTAGATCTCGTCGACCAGACGGCGGAACGCCGGATCCAGCCGGTTGCGCGGATGCTTGAACGGCACCTTGATCTCGGCGATCACGCGGCCCGGATTCGACGACAGCACCAGAATGCGGTCGCACATGAACACCGCTTCCTCGATGTTGTGCGTGACGATCAGCACCGATTTGATCGGCATGCGGCCTTGCGTCCACAGGTCGAGCAAGTCGGTACGCAGCGTTTCGGCGGTCAGCACGTCGAGGGCGGAAAACGGCTCGTCCATCAGCAGCAGCGTGGGGTCGACCACCAGCGCGCGCGCAAAGCCAACGCGCTGGCGCATGCCGCCCGACAACTCGCGCGGATACGCGTTTTCAAAACCGTCGAGACCGATCAGGTCGATCGCGGCCAGCGCGCGTTCGCGGCGCTCGCGCGCGGCGACGCCTTGCGCTTCGAGGCCCGCTTCCACGTTCTGCAGCACGGTCAGCCACGGGAACAGCGCGAAGGTCTGGAACACCATCGCGACGCCCTTGGCCGGGCCGTCGAGCGGCTTGCTCATATAGGTCACATCGCCGTCGGTCGGCTCGATCAGGCCGGCGATGATACGCAACAGCGTCGACTTGCCGGATCCCGAACGGCCCAGCATGCCGACGATCTCACCTTCGCGCAGCGACAGGTTCACATCGTCGAGGACGAGCAACTCACCTTGAGTCTTGTTGAACCCCCGGCACACGTCCTTGACGCACAGAATCTCTTCGCCCAGGCGCGGAGGCATCGGCGGCGTCTGGAGCGGCGCGGCGGTTACGGCAGCTTTAGGATTTTGCATCGCGTTTTGCCTTAAATTTACTGTCAATCGAGCCGCAGCCTGGACTCGGCATAGGCGTACATCGGACGCCACAGCAGGCGGTTGAACAAGGTCACGAACAGGGACATCACGGCGATGCCCAGAATGATCTTCGGATAGTCGCCCGCCGCGGTGGTTTGTGCGATATACGCGCCCAAGCCATGCGCGGCCACTTTCGTGTCGCCCCACTGCACGAACTCCGCGACGATGCTCGCGTTCCACGCGCCGCCCGACGCGGTGATCGCGCCGGTCACGTAATAAGGGAAGATGCCCGGCAGCATCGCCTGACGCCACCATTGCCAGCCGCGGATATGGAAATTCTTGGCCGCCTCGCGGTAGTCGTTCGGATACGAGCTGGCGCCGGCAATCACGTTGAACAGGATATACCACTGGGTGCCGAGCACGATCAGCGGCGACAGCCAGATGTCCGGGTTCAGATGAAAGCGCACGATCACGATCACGAACACCGGGAACAGCAGGTTGGCCGGGAACGCGGCAAGGAACTGCGCGAGCGGCTGGATCTTCTCCGCGAGCGCCGGACGCAGCCCGATCAGCACGCCGATCGGCACCCAGACCACCGAGGCGATCGCGATCAGCAGCACCACGCGCAGCAGCGTGACGAGCCCAAGCACGAACACGTGGCCGACTTCGTCGAGCGTGACGCCGGTACGCACATAGATGAACACGCGGTACACCACATAGACGGTGGCGACCAGCACCAGCGCCGCCCACACGATGTCGCCGATACGCGAGGTTTTCTCGCGCTGCGGAATCTGGAAGCGCGGCCCGTGAATCGCCGGCAGCCGGAACGGCATGCGCGCGGCCTTCGCGAACATCCAGCCGAGCGGCACCAGCAAACGGTGAATCAGGCGCGTGCGGCGAATCAGGTCGAGCAGCCACGATTCCGGCGCATTGCCCGAACTGGTGGTTTCCATGCGGAATTTGTCGGCCCATGCGACCAGCGGGCGAAACAGGAACTGGTCGTAGGCGAGAATCACGACCGTCATCGCGAGAATCACCCAGCCGATCGCGTGCAGATTCTTCTCGGAGATCGCCTGCGCCAGAAACGCGCCGATCCCCGGCAGCGTGATCGTATTGTTGCCCACCGTGATGGCTTCGGAAGCCACCACGAAGAACCAGCCGCCCGACATCGACATCATCATGTTCCAGATGAGGCCGGGCATCGAGAACGGCACTTCGAGCTTCCAGAAGCGCTGCCATGAAGTCAGATGAAAGCCGCGCGAGACTTCGTCCAGATCGCGCGGCACCGTGCGCAGCGACTGATAGAAGCTGAACGTCATGTTCCACGCCTGGCTCGTGAAGATCGCGAAGATCGCCGCCAGTTCGGCGCCGAGCACGCGGCCCGGGAACAGCGCGAGAAAGAACGTGACCGTAAACGAAATGTAGCCGAGCACCGGCACCGATTGCAGGATGTCGAGAATCGGCACCAGCACCATGCCGGCGCGGCGGCTCTTGGCGGCGAGCGTGCCGTACACCAGCGTGAAGGTCAGCGACGCGACCATGGCCGCGAGCATGCGCAGCGTGGTGCGCATCGCATATTCAGGCAGGTTCGACGGGTCGAGCGAGATCGCCTGAGTCTTCAGCGTCGACATCGGCGCCAGCGTCTCGTGAAAACCGATCGCCGCCATCGCAATGATGCAGATGATCAGCGGAAAGGCGACGAAGTCCCAGCGATTGGGCAGGACCCGCCAAGCGGAAGCATTGGCGGTACGCTTCAGGTCGAAGCTGAAATCCATCAGGCGCCCTCCCCGTTGTGACAGGCATTCGAGTGCATGAAGGAGGCCGAGGCTTCGGCGCGGCGGTCTGAAGATCGGTCCGGAAAGCGGAAATCAGGCATGGCAAAACGCGTGTGCGCGGTAAATCGTTAGCGTTGGAGACACGTAGACCGGTGGCGGACGTGTCTTCGGGCAAGCTGCCCGGGACCGGTACCGCGAAGCCGGACTCCTCTGTCGCCGCAGGCGCCGCCCGTAGGCTGGCGAGCTCTCCTTGTTTTGGACGGCACGACACTACACCATCCTATGTTTCAGGCACAACCTTTCGCAGTAAAAAGCGGCAAACTCCCGGCAACGAGTCTCGGCCCGCCACCGGCAAGCCATACCGCAGTCGTTTATCGTCGCGCGCCAGCTACACTCGAGGGCCCGCCGAGGATCCATCAGGCATCGCCCCGCGCCACCCGAAAAACCCGCGCAACCATTCAGAATCCCGACACGCTGCCGTTAAGAACCTGATGGGCTATACGGGTGTACTTCGCATTCCCGCAATAACGGTGGCGTCTGGTCCCACGACGGTTAAAATCGGGAAACGACGCACATGTTCGTGGCGCATGTTCGTGGTTCATCCCGGGCCGCTACGGCACCCCGCCACCCGTTTCCACAAGGACGAATCAGCGCCGGCGCGCTGCCACGAACGAGCTTGTTGCATGTCACAGCCAGACGGATCAGAGGGTCGATGAACAGGACAACCTTGCGCCAGGCAACCGGACCGGTCAGCTTTGTGCTGATCGTGCTCGTTTGCTGGTTCGTGGCCGGCATGGTCGCGGACCGGATGGTACAGCAAGAGCTGGACGCGGCCTTGCACGTGCAGCGGCAAATGTCCGCGTCGATCGTCGACAACATGGCCGAGGTGATCGCCAGCGACCTCGCGATGTCGCGGGCCATTCCGGCAACCATGGCCGAGATGGATGTGGTCCAGCACGCGCTGTCACAATCCCAGAATTATGCCGCGAACGACGAAGCGGCGGAACCCGCCCAGCGCGCCGCGTTACTGAAAGACCCGCAGATGGCCGCTGTCAGCGACTTTCTGCACGACGCGCAAGGCTTCTCCGGACTCGACCAGATCTGGCTGGTCAACGCCAGCGGCATCTGCGTCGCGTCGAGCAACTCCATCCACAACCCGCTCGCCGCAGAGCGATCCTTCGTCGGCTCCGACATGCGCACGCGCGGCTACCTGACCAACGCGCTGCTCGGCGCGTTCTCGGAAGCCTACGGCGTCGGCCGCGTGAGCGGCGAGCCAGGCATCTTCATCGCGGCGCCGGTCTACGCCGATGGCCTGCTGGTCGGGGTGGTGGTCGCCAAGGTGGGGATCGCGAGGTTGCGCCACTGGGTCGCGCATGCCGGCACCTTCGTTGCCGACGAGAACGGCGTCATCATCATGGCGCACAACAGCGCGCTCGAAGGCCACGCGCTGCCGGACTCGCGGGTCCAGCACATGAGCGCGGCCGAACGCCAGACCACCTATCACCGCGAGTCGTTCCCCGATGTACGGATTCAGGTCGCCCCACAGGTGCGCGAGCAGGCACCGTGGGTGCCCACCGCGATCGCCGCGCAACTGTTCGGCATGACCGAGCGGCCCGCGCCGTCGCTTTACCAGGCGCGCGGCGGATTGAATTCGGGACTGTCGGCCCATCTGGTCGACCCGCTCGCGGCCTGGCCTGAATTGCTGCGCAATCACAAGCGCGATCATCTGCTGGTGTTTCTGACGCTGGCCGGCACGGTCGCGCTGGCGTGGGTGATCACTGTGTCGTATGTGCGCGAGCGGCGCCACCATCGCGCCACGCGCGACCTGGCCGAGCAATTGCAATCGGCCAATACGCTGCTGTCGGCCGAGGCGCGCCACGACGCGCTGACCGGCGCGCTGTCGCGGCGCTATTTTCTCGATCTGCTGAGCCACGAGATCGGACGCGCGCAGGCGAACAACGAGCCGCTGTGCATGGCGATCGCCGACCTCGACCACTTCAAGCAGATCAACGACCGCTTCGGCCACGCCGCCGGCGACCGTGCGCTCGAACATTTCGTCGACACCTGCCGCGCCGAATTGCGCGGCGCCGATGCGGTCGGCCGGCTCGGCGGTGAAGAATTCGGCCTGCTGCTGCCGGCCACCGGCCTCGCCGGCGGCCGCGAAGTGGTGGAACGGCTGCGCCTGCGCCTGAAGGCGGTTCCTTCGCCGAAGCTGCCTGCCTCGGTGGGCCTGAGCGTCAGCATCGGCATCACTGAACTCTCGCCCGACGATCTGCCCGAGCGGATCATGAGCCGCGCGGACCTCGCGCTGTACGCGGCAAAGACCGGCGGTCGCGACCGCACCGAAGCGCTCCCGCCCGACGACACCGCGCCGCCGGCTCGCACTGCCGCCAACGTCTGGTAACAACAAATCGATGCGCAGCGGGACGCATCGGCGCGCGCATCCAGAATCCAGATGACGTAACGTAAGACCCGGCGCAAGACCCGGCCTTCGGCATGCCATGACGAAGCAGGTATCATCAACCCTGATATTGAGGTTGCCGCTACCGCTCTAACGGGAGATTCGCATGAAGGGAAATCTGGTCATCGTGTGCCGCGATCACGATGCTGACGCGTTCGACCACTTGCTGGCCGAATACGGCGCATTTCAGACGCGCCTGTCGTCGACCGCGTGGTATCTGAAACTGGACGTCGCGCCGGAGCTGATTCAGGAAGAGATACTCGCCCGTCTCGGCAAATACACCACGCACTACATCTTCGAAGCCGAAACGGTGACGTGGAATACCGTGGATAACGAGGCGGCGAATGCGCTGAACACGCTGTTTTCAGACTAGCACGCCGCTGCGCGTCCCGAGATACTCAGGCGCGCGCTCCGACTATACGCAGGGGGCCGGGCGCGGGCGCCCTCACCCCTGACCTACCACGCACTTTCCGATGCCGCCACGACACGCGGCACCGACTCGAACGGAAAGCTCATCAAAACCCGCAAGCCACGTCCCTCGTGGTTGCCGATCTCCCACTCTCCGCCCGCACGCCGCACCAGCCGTTCGACGATCGCCAGCCCCAGACCGCTATGGCCGTTGCCGCCGCGCGCCGGATCGAGCCGCACGAACGGACGGCTCGCATTGATCAGATCCTGCGCGGCGATGCCGCTGCCGTTGTCGCGCACCGACAGCGTGAAGCCCTGAGGCGTGCGCGCCGTGGCGACGACGATCGGCGGCGCGCCGTACGCGTACGCGTTGTCGAGCAGGTTCGAGAGAATCCGGTCGAGCGTGGCGGCAGGCAGCAGGAAACCGCGCCCGGCATTGAGTTCGGTCTGCACGGCCGGCGCACCGGACGCCACCGCGCGATAGCTGCGCACCACGCGCTCGCACTGCGTATCCACCTCGACCGCCTCGCTGCGATCGGCGCCGTCGTGAGCGAACACCAGAAATTGCTCGACGATATGCGTCATCGAATCGACGTCGCGCACCACGCCGTCGCGCATCTTCACTTCGTCCATCATCTCGGCGCGCAGCCGCAGACGCGCAAGCGGCGTTTTCAGGTCGTGCGCGACGCCGGCCAGCATCACGGCGCGGTCGTTCTCGGTACGGGCCACTTCCTGAACCATCTGGTTGAAGCCATGCGTGAGTTGACGCAATTCGCGCGGGCCGCGCTCGGGCACCGGCGGCACCGGCAGGCCGCGGCCGAACCGCGCCACCGCCTGGGCGAGCGAGCGCAACGGCTGCTGCAACGCCCATGCGGCAAACAGCGCCGCCATCACCGCGAACGAAAAGATGATCGCGAGCCACAGCACCGTACGGTCGAGCGAACGCGGCGTGCGCAACGGCTGCACCGGCACGACGATCCAGTTGCGATCCGAGACGGCGCGCACCCACAGCGTGGGCGGATGGCCCGGCTGGCCGATCCGCACAAGGGTGCCTGACGGCATGCGGTCACGCACGTCGTCGATGAAACGTTCGAGCGGCGCCGGCAGGTTCGCGGCATCCGGCGGCACGTCCGGGCTGGCCGGATCGACCAGCCTCACGCGCGAGGGCAACGGCTGGTCCGGCGTACGCGCGACGTGCTGGCGCACCGCGTCGACGAGGAAGGTGGCTTCCTCGACCGCGTAGCGCGTTTGCAGATGACTGCGCTCGAGGCGCATCAGCGCGTACCACGCGAAATGCGACAGCAGCAGCACCGCGACAACTAGCAGCGCCAGCCGTCCGAACAGCGAATCAATGGGTCGGCGCATGCTGTTCGCCGTCCGGCACGAACACGTAGCCGCGCCCGCGCACCGTCTGAATGAAGCGCGGCGTGGACGGATCGGTTTCGAGAATGCGGCGCAAGCGCCACACCTGCACGTCGATGCCGCGGTCGGTGCCGTCGTATTCCGGGCCGTGCAGCAGTTCGAGCAGGCGCTCGCGCGTGAGCGTGCGCATGGGGTGATTGACGAAAATCTTCAGCAGCGCGAATTCGCTGCCCGACAGCGTGAGCGGCTTGTCTTCGAGATGCAGCGTGCGCGACTGGAAATCCAGCGTGAAGCGGCCGAAGCTGAACGGCTCGCGCTGCTCCGGCGCCGCCGCCGACGGCAGCGTGCGGCGCCGCCGCAATACCGCCTGCACGCGCGCCAGCAGCTCGCGCGGGTTGAACGGCTTGCCGAGGTAGTCGTCCGCGCCGAGCTCCAGACCGACGATACGGTCGACGTCGTCCGCGCGCGCGGTGAGCATGATCACGGGAATATCGTCGCCCGACGCGCGCAGCTTGCGCAGCGCGGTCAGCCCGTCGACACCCGGCATCATCAGGTCGAGCACGATCAGGTCCGGGCGCTCACGTTCGAGCCGCCGCTCGAGCGAGCCGGCGTCGTGCAGCACCGAGACCTCGATGCCCTGACGGGCCAGGTAGTCGCGCAGCAGATCGCGCAATTCGACGTCGTCGTCGACAACAAGTATTTGAGTAGCCATGGCTGAAGTTTAACGCGCAGGAGGGTGGGTTTCCGACCCCGGCCGCCCCTCAAAGGGTTACCGGGTGTTACGGTGAAAGGCGCACGTAATGTCCCGTAATAGCCGCATCCAGCCACGTAACACAGCGCCGGGCGCACATCTCTACGCTGTGTCTTACCGAATGCAGGCCGTCTTCTGTTGCCGGTTGCATCGTCGGCTATTCCATTACAAGGAGCCTTACATGTCCACCAAAAAAATGTCGCGCATTCTCGTCGTCGCCGCTACTGCTCTCGCCATCGGCGCGGGCGCCGCCTATGCCGTGCAACCTGCTGATCACGGCGAACACGGCGGCCCCGGCGGCTGGCATGGCCACTTCATGAAGGAACTGACCCAGCTGCATAACCAGTTGAACCTGAACGCGGATCAGGAAAAGCAGTGGCAAGCCGCGCTCGACACCATGAAGCAGAACCACGAAGCGGAGCGCGCCAACCACGAGCAGATCAGGAGCCAGTTCAAGGCCGCGCAGCAGCAGCCGATTCTGGACCTGAACGCGATGGCCGCGGCGCACCAGCAAGTCGAGCAGAAGGACGCACAACTGCGTCAGCAGACTTCTGATGCATGGCTCAAGTTCTATAACGGCCTGAACGACCAGCAGAAGACCACCGTCAGCACGGCGCTGAAACAACGCTTCGCCAAGATGGAAGCACGTCACGAAAAGATGCGCGAGCGCTGGGAAAATCGCAAGGGCGCAGCGTCCGCGCCGGCTGCCAATCAGTAAGCGGCACGCGCTGCGGACAGCGGCTTTGGCCGGCCGCCGCCTGAAAGCAAAAACGCCACGGAAAGTTTTCCGTGGCGTTTTTGTTCGAGCGCGCGGCGTGCAAGCCGATACCGATACGCTAGTTGCGTCTTCAACTATCGGCCATGAGCGCTCAGCCGTTCAGCCGCGCATCCACTCGCGCGCTCTTCAGGTTAACCGCTCAGCCGCTTAAGCGCCTAGCCGTTGAGCGGACCCAGGTCGAACAACAGCACTTCGGCGTTATCGCCCTTTTCGAGCGTCACCTTGCCGGTCTCGACAAGCTTGGCCGCGTCGCCGGCACTGAGCGCTTCGCCGTTCACGGTAAGCGCGCCCCGTGCCACATGCACGTAAGCAAGACGACCTTTCGGCAATGCAAACTCAGCCTGCTCCGCACCATCGATCAGCGCCGCGTAGATCGACGCATCCGCGTGAATCGTCACTGAACCGTCGCGGCCGTCGGGCGAAGCGACCACACGCAGACGGCCGCGCTTGTCGGCGTCGTCGAAACGTTTTTCTTCGTAGCCGGGCTGGTCGCCCGCGCGTTGCGGGATCACCCAGATCTGCAGCAGGTGCACCGGTTCGTCCGGCGATGCATTGAACTCGCTGTGCATCACGCCCGTGCCGGCGCTCATCCGCTGCACGTCGCCGTGACGGATCGTCGAACCATTGCCCATGCTGTCGCGGTGCGCGAGCGCGCCGTCGAGCACGTAGGTGACGATCTCCATGTCGCGATGGCCGTGCGTGCCGAATCCCTGGCCGCCGGCGATGCGGTCCTCATTGATGACCCGCAGCGGTCCGAAATGCACGTGTTGCGGATCGCGGTAGTCCGCAAACGAGAAGCTGTGATACGAGTCGAGCCAGCCGTGATTGGCATGGCCACGCTCGTCGGAACGTCGAATCTCGATCATGGGGGGTACTCCTGGTCGGTAAATAACGATGGCCAGAATGTATGGGCACGACGCGCGCCAGACAATCCGCGTGGGTGCACCGGATCGTTCCACAAATCCACGCAATCGGGTGCGGGTGTGGCGCACGGCCTGGCCGGCTTTTGAGCGACCCGGCTGCGGGCGGCCTGATTCCGGGAGCCGCCCCCCGATGACCGCCCCTAGGATGGCCGGCTCCCGGATGGCCGCCCCCCGGATACAGACGCCAGCCCATTGCCAGCCACGGCGGATCATCATGGACCAGGCCACGCACAACGCCGTCGCGCATGCACAACGCATTTGCGCCAGTTGCCCGCTGCCCTGGGGGTTCCACACTGGCGCGCGGCCCCTGTTCGGGTAAAATACCGCCCTTTTTGAGAGAACGTCGGTGCGCGGGCTCGCCGGCGGGCCTGGCATACGGGCATACGGGCATATGCGGGCAAACGGGGGCGCGAAGAGACAGCCGTGGATAGCGGGGACAACTGCGCGGGGACAACTGCGCGGGAACCACTGCGGACTCCGCCCTTGCGCACCGGCCGCTCGATGCGCCGCTCCGGCGCGGCATCCACACGCGGCGCAACAATTTTGACCGCCTAGAATAGCGACGGCCAGCCACCAGCCGGCGGTCGTCGAGATCGAGCCACACGACGATCAGTTTGATCCAGGAGAAACATGAAGAAGTTCGCACTGTGCGTGGCGCTCGGCGTCATGACCACGGGCGCCATGGCGAAAGAATGGAAAACCGTGCGCATCGGGGTGGACGCCAGCTACCCGCCGTTCGAATCGAAGGCGGCCAGCGGACAAGTCGTCGGCTTCGACGTCGATCTGACCCGCGCGCTGTGCGCGAAGATGAACGTCAAGTGCGTGTGGGTCGAGCAGGACCTCGACGGCATCATCCCGGCGTTGAAGGCCAGGAAATACGACGCGATCGTGTCGTCGCTGACCATCACGGACAAGCGCCGCGAACAGATCGACTTCTCCGACAAGCTGTTCGACGCGCCGGCCCGCATGATCGCCAAGACCGGCTCGCCGCTCCTGCCGACGGCTGACTCGCTGAAGGGCAAACACGTCGGCGTCGAGCAGGGCTCGACTCAGGAAGCCTACGCAAAGGCCTACTGGGAGCCCAAAGGCGTGACCGTGGTGCCCTACCAGAATCAGGATCAGGTGTACGCCGACCTCGCATCGGGCCGTCTCGACGCCGCCCTGCAAGACGAAGTGCAAGCCGACGCCGGCTTTCTGAAGACGCCGCGCGGCAAAGGCTTCGCCTGGGCCGGCCCGGAAGTGAAGGACCCGAAGACGATCGGTGAAGGCACGGCAATCGGCCTGCGCAAGGACGACGCCGAACTGAAGGCGATGTTCAATCAGGCATTGGCGCAAGTTCACCAGGACGGAACGTTCAGGAAGCTCGCGAAGCAGTACTTCGACTTCGACATCTATCCGGGACGTTGAGCCAGTCACTGAGCAGTCGATCCGCCATACGCAACACGCAGTACCCATGAAACTCGGGGCTCGCCCGCATGGGCTTTCCCCTGGCTTCGCAATACAGTCGTAAAGACTCAAACGAGAGTCGAACTCAGGCTCGCGGCACAACGCGGCGCATAGCTGGCCGCGTCTTTCGCGGTGCGTCGCAAACGCATCGTCAAGGACCCCATATGTTCCTTCAAGGCTACGGCCCGCTGCTTCTCAACGGCACCTGGCAAACCGTCAAACTGGCGGTGTTGTCATTGGCGTTCGCTTTCGTGCTGGGCCTGCTCGGCGCGGCGGCGAAACTGTCGAAGAACCGCTTTTCCTATGGTGTCGGCACCGTCTACACGACGCTGATTCGCGGCGTGCCCGATCTGGTGCTGATGCTGCTGCTCTTCTACAGCATTCAGATCTGGCTGAACAACCTGACCGACATGCTCGGCTGGGACCAGATCGACATCAACCCGTTCGTGGCCGGCGTCGCGGTGCTCGGCTTCATCTACGGCGCGTACTTCACCGAGACCTTCCGCGGCGCGTTTCTCGCGGTGCCGCGCGGCCAGCTCGAAGCGGGCGCGGCCTATGGCATGACCGGCTGGCAGGTGTTCTCGCGGATCATGTTCCCGCAGATGATGCGCTTCGCGCTGCCGGGCATCGGCAATAACTGGCAGGTGATGGTGAAAGCCACGGCGCTGGTGTCGATCATCGGTCTCGCGGATGTCGTCAAGGCCTCGCAGGATGCCGGCAAAGGCACGCTGCGGTTCTTCTTCTTCACCCTGTTCGCAGGGGCGATCTATCTCGTCATCACCACAGTGTCCAACTTCGTACTGATGTACCTCGAAAAGCGTTACTCGACCGGCGTGCGAAAGGCGGATCTATGATCGAGATCATTCAGGAATACTGGCGCAATTATGTCTATACCGACGGCTACCGCTTCACCGGCCTCGCTATTACGCTGTGGCTGCTGGTGGTGTCGATCGGGCTCGGTTTCTGCCTGTCGATTCCGCTCGCGGTCGCGCGAGTCTCGAAGAAGAAGTGGCTTGCCAGTCTGGTGTGGCTGTACACGTATATATTCCGCGGCACGCCGCTCTACGTGCAGTTGCTGCTCTGCTACACCGGCTTGTATAGCCTCGAGATCATCCGCAATCACGAGCTGACCAATGCGTTCTTCCGCGACGGCATGCATTGCACGCTGCTCGCGTTCACGCTGAACACCTGCGCGTACACCACTGAAATTTTCGCGGGCGCGATCAAGGCGACACCTTACGGTGAAATCGAAGCGGCTCGTGCGTACGGCATGTCGTCGTTCACGCTGTATCGCCGTGTGATTCTGCCGTCGGCGCTGCGCCGCGCGCTGCCGTACTACAGCAACGAAGTGATTCTGATGCTGCACGCCACCACCGTCGCATTCACCGCGACCGTGCCGGACATCCTCAAGATCGCCCGCGACGTGAACTCGGCCACGTACCAGTCGTTCAATGCGTTCGGCCTCGCCGCCCTGCTCTATCTGTTGATTTCTTTCGCGCTCGTGTGGCTGTTCCGCCGCGCCGAGCGCCGCTGGCTCGCTTACCTGCGGCCGCAAGGCAAGTAACCCAGGGCACCGCGCCCCAAGCAAGCCCGCCAAGGATCCTGATGAACACCAAGAAGCAAAAGCTCTTCGTCGACGAGCTTCACAAACAGTACGGCGACAACGAAGTCCTCAAGGGCGTATCGCTGAGGGCCAACGCCGGTGACGTGATCAGCGTGATCGGCTCGTCCGGTTCAGGCAAGAGCACGATGCTTCGCTGCATCAACTTTCTCGAGCAGCCGAACTCGGGGCGCATCTTCGTCGACGGCGAAGAAGTCCGCACGCAGATCGGCAAGGCCGGCGCGCTGCGCGTGTCCGATCCGAAGCAGTTGCAGCGCGTGCGCACCAAATTGTCGATGGTGTTCCAGCACTTCAACCTGTGGGCGCATATGAACGTGCTCGAGAACATCGTCGAGGCGCCGATCAATGTGCTGGGTCTGAAGCGCAAGGAAGCCGAAGAGCGCGCGCGCCAGTATCTGGAGAAAGTGGGCCTGGCTCCGCGCCTGGAGAAACAGTACCCGTCGCATCTGTCGGGCGGCCAGCAGCAGCGCGTGGCGATTGCGCGAGCCTTGGCCATGCATCCGGACGTGATGCTGTTCGACGAGCCCACTTCCGCACTCGACCCCGAACTGGTCGGCGAAGTGCTCAAGGTGATGCAGACGCTCGCCGAAGAAGGCCGCACGATGATCGTCGTCACGCACGAGATGGCATTCGCGCGCAACGTGTCGAATCACGTGATGTTCCTGCATCAGGGCCGCGTCGAGGAAGAAGGCCATCCCGACGAAGTCTTCAGGAACACGAAGAGCGAACGGCTCAAACAGTTTCTTTCCGGCAGCCTCAAATAGAGAGGCGTTTGTACGGCCCAATATTTGGGCTGTAGTCGAAGTAGAATTACAAGGCGCTTACAAGCGCCTTTTTTGTTTCGCTCACCTGTGCATTCCGGCCTTTTGCACCGCGAAAATGGCTGCCGGCGCGCCCAGATACACGCCGCCCCGCCCTACTCCGCTGCATTTAAAGCGTCAATAGTGGCAATCCTTAACGTTGCTCGCTCCGAACCGTGATTCCCTTGTCGCATAAGGGTTTCGGGCCGTTTTTCGGACGTGGCGGCAATTCTTTGCGCACATTCGTATTGCAATTTGGAGACACCTGCCAGGACAGGTACTAATTTCTTCTCCCAGACAAGGGTATTTTTGATAAATTAGTAACCAAAGTAGCAAAACAAAGTTCATTAAAAGTAGTTTCACTTCAAAACACAGAGGAGAACCGGTCGGCGAGGGATCGGCATGACGCTCAGAATAGCCGCCAAGGCTACCCGTCACGGCAGGAGACCCGATCCACCCGCTAATCTCCCTGGTACCGATTTCTGTTCGGCGCTGCTCGCGTCCGAACACCATTCGCAGTACTGGGTTTTACTTTTTGACAGGGTATGGAGGAGAAGATGAAGAAAGCTTTGCTCGCCGCGGCGCTGATGACAGCCGGTGTAGTTGCGCACGCCCAAAGCAGCGTAACGCTGTACGGCCGCCTTGATGCTGGCCTGGAATACATCAGTGGCCTTCCGAACGCTAATTACACGGGTTCCACGTCGCGCGTCCGTGCGGAAAGCGGTGACTGGGGCACGAGCCTGTGGGGCATGAAGGGTGTCGAAGACATCGGTGGCGGCAACAAGGTTCTGTTCCAGTTGGAAGGCTCGTTCAACACCATGAACGGTCAAGGCCCTGGTGGCGGCGGTCTCTTCAATCGCTGGGCAACGGTCGGTATGTCGAACGACGCGTACGGCACGCTGACGTTGGGCCGCATGCTCTTCATCTCGAACGGCGTGTGGGACTTCGACCCGTTCGGTCAGACGAGCTGGTCGTCGGCATCGCTGGTGCGTGGCCGCAACTGGCCGCAATCGAGCAACAACATTGCCTACCAGTCGCCGAAGTTCTACGGCTTTGACGTGTACGGTCAGTACGCACTGTCGAACGCAACGAGCTGGAACGGTAACGGCACGACGCCGCAAGGCCGCGAAGCCGGTCTGCAACTCACGTACAGCTCGTCGCTGTTCCAGGTGCGCGGCCTGTACGACGAAATCCGCAACAACAAGAACGGCCAGTTCACCGACCCGTTCAACTTCTCGCGTGAATACACGGGCGCTGTCAACGTGTTCCTCGGTCAGTTCAAGATCCAGGGCGCGTACCAGGCGATCCGCACGTCGGCAGCAGCAAGCGCAGCGGGCACGGCGCCGACCTCGCTCGATCACGAATGGGGTGGTGTGACGTGGCAAGCCACGCCGGCTGCCGCGCTGATCGCAGCGGTGTATCACGTGAATGCGAACAAGGGCGCGGGTAACGCAACGATCTACACGATCGGCGGCACGTACAACCTGTCCAAGCGCACGCTGCTGGACATCCAGGTGGCCACCGTGCGCAACAGCAAGACGGCTAACTTCGGTCTGGACGCGAACGGCGCAGGCAATGGCGGCAACATCACCGCTTCGGACGGCACGGTCTCGTACAACGAGAACCCGCTGCATGGCCACAGCCAGAGCGGCGTGTACGCAGGTATTCAACACTCGTTCTAAGCGAACGGTGCCCCCCGAGGAGACTTCCTTCGGGGCGCCCCGCAAGGGGACTTCCTTCGGGGCGTAGTCACAAGATCTTCGAGAGAATCTTTTTCACGCTGCTGCGAGAGGCGCGTATCGGTGCGATGTCCGAAAGGGTATCGCACCGTTTTTTATTTCTGCGCGCGGTTTTACCACCGTGTTTTGCGGCCTCCGCGCACCGTCGCGGTGCGTGCGATACGTGCGCTGCGCGCGTTGCAATTCCGGCAGCGCTTTAGACCGGCGTTTCAATGCTGCAGGACGCGCCGCTCAAACCGCCGCTTCGTTTTCCTCGCCCGTGCGGATACGGATCACGCGCTCGACGTCCGCGACGAAAATCTTGCCGTCGCCGATCTTGCCGGTGCGTGCCGCGCCGATAATCGCGTCGATCACCTGATCGCACTGATTGTCGGCGACCACCACTTCGATCTTCACCTTCGGCAGAAAGTCGACCACATACTCTGCACCACGATAGAGCTCGGTGTGGCCTTTTTGCCGGCCGAAGCCTTTGACTTCGGTAACGGTCAGCCCGGTAAGGCCGACTTCCGCGAGCGCCTCGCGCACTTCGTCGAGTTTGAACGGTTTGATGACTGCAGTGATGCGCTTCATGGCGAACCTCGTCTCGTGATTGGCAGAGTGAAAGGGAAACGGATGATTTTTATTCTACGCCGCGCCGGATGCGTTGCGGCAATCCGGCGCGCGCTTTTGGATACGCTTAGGGATGTCCATAAGCGTTGGTTCTAACGCGCGGCCCTGCTCACTCGACCGGTTCGGTATAGCGCGACGTGATCGGATAACGCCAGTCGCGGCCGAACGCGCGGTGCGTGACGCGAATGCCGATCGGCGCCTGGCGGCGCTTGTACTCGTTTATCTTGATGAGGCGCGTGACGCGTTTCACGTCTTCGACCGCATAGCCCGCTGCGATGATTTCGGCGAGCGAGCGATCCTCTTCCATGTACATGCGCATAATCGCGTCGAGTACTTCGTACGGCGGCAAGCTGTCCTGATCGGTCTGATTCTCGCGCAGCTCGGCCGACGGCGCGCGCGTCAGAATCCGCTCGGGGATCACGTTCTGCTTGCCGAACGTGGTGGTCTGGTTGCGGTAGTGGCACAGCTTGTAGACCAGCGTCTTGGCAATGTCCTTGATAACCGCGAAGCCGCCGGCCATGTCGCCGTACAGCGTGCAGTAGCCGACCGCCATTTCGCTCTTGTTGCCGGTGGTCAGCACGATCGAGCCGAACTTGTTCGACAGCGCCATCAGCAAGGTGCCGCGGATGCGGGCCTGGATGTTTTCTTCCGTGGCGTCTTCGGCGCGGCCGGCGAACTCCTCGGCAAGCGAACTGCGGAACGCGTCGAACATCGGCGCGATCGCGATCTCGTCGTAACGCACGCCGACGCGGCGGGCCATGTCGGCAGCGTCGGTCGTGGAGATGTCCGCGGTGTAGCGCGACGGCATCATCACCGCGCGCACCCGGTCGGCGCCGAGCGCGTCGCACGCCACGGCCAGCACCAGCGCCGAATCCACGCCGCCCGACAGGCCGATCAGCGCGCCCGGGAAGCCGTTCTTGTCGATGTAGTCGCGCACGCCCATCACGAGCGCCGCGTACACCTGCGCTTCGAGCGAGAGTTCCGGCGCAATGGCGGACGGAACCGGCCGCGCGCCGTCGAACTCGACGATCGCGTGGCCTTCGTCGAACTGCGCCATCTTCGCGACCAGTTCGCCTTCGCTGTCGAGCACGAACGAGCCGCCGTCGAACACCAGTTCGTCCTGCGCGCCGACCATGTTCACGTAGACCATGGGCAAGCCGGTTTCGCGGATTCGCGCGCGCAGAATGTCGACCCGCACCGCTTCCTTGTTCAGGTGATACGGCGAGCCGTTCGGGACCAGCAGCACTTGCGCGCCCGCCGACTTCGCCATTTGCGCAGCCGACGCATGCCACACGTCTTCGCAGATCACCACGCCGTACTTCACGCCGTCCAGTTCGAACACGAACGGCTTCGGGTCGGATGCGAAGTAGCGCTTCTCGTCGAACACCTCGGTATTCGGCAGATCCTGCTTGCGATACGTGCCGGCCACTTCCCCGTCGACGATCAGCGACGCCGCGTTGAACGTGTCCACCGGCGGCACGCCGCGCTCGATCGGCGCGTTTGCATTACCATGGCCGTGCGCCGCGTCACGCAGCGGGTGGCCGACGATCACATGCAGGCCGGCGAACGGCTTGAGTTGCGCGGCGAGATCGGCCAGCGCCGCCGCGCTCGCCGTGTAGAACGCGGGACGCAGCAACAGGTCTTCGGGCGGATAGCCGGAGAGCGCGAGTTCCGGTGCGATCAGCAGCTTCGCACCATCGTTGTGCGCGGCGCGCGCGGCAGCGACAATCTTCGCGACATTGCCGGCGAAATCGCCGACGGTGACATTGATTTGAGCAAGAGCGATTCGGGTCTTCATGGCAGGATCGACAGGCAAGCCACGCGGCTTGCGAGTACCGCGGCTGGATAGCTCGACGGAACGGACAAATCGGATAAACGAACGACGCACCGCTCAACGCTGCGCGTCGCTCATTGGAAACAGTCACACAGATTGAACCAGGAACGCTTTGATTATCGCACGGGCATTCTGGCGTTGCCCTCCGAGGTGGACGCCGCTGAGTGGAATGCCCTGCTTGCGCAGCAGCCGCAGCCCACACCGTTTCTGCGGCACGAGTTTTTGAGCGCGCTCTGCGCGACCCGATGCGCGGTCGCCGACACCGGCTGGGCGCCGCAATTCGTCACGCTGACCGATCCGCGTTCAGGCAGGCTCGCGGCGGCCGCGCCCGTCTATCTGAAGGGGCATTCGTACGGCGAGTACGTGTTCGATTGGGCCTGGGCCGATGCGTACAAGCGCAACGGCTTGCCGTATTACCCGAAGCTGCTGTGCGCGGTGCCGTTCACACCGGTGCAGGGCAACCGGCTGCTGGCGGCGGATACGCACGCGTTGCGGCATCTGGCCGCGACGCTGATGGCGTTCGCCGAGCAGACCGACGTGTCGTCGCTGCACGTGCTGTTTCCGACCGAAACGGAAGCGAACGCGCTGACCGATCTCGGCATGATGCAGCGCGAAGGCGTGCAATTTCACTGGCTGAACGACGGCTATCGCGACTTCGACGATTTCCTGTCGACGCTCGAACAGAAGAAGCGCAAGAACATCCGCGCCGAGCGCCGCAAGGTGCGCGAGGCCGGCGTGACGATGCGCCGGATCCGCGGCGAAGACATTCAGGACGCGGACTGGCGTTTCTTCAGCAAGTGCTATCGGCAAACCTACCGCGAGCACTTTTCGAGTCCGTATCTGAACCTCGATTTTTTCCGCATGATCGGCGCGTCGATGCCGGAGAACCTGCTGCTGGTGATGGCCGAATACGAAGGCAAGCCGATCGCCAGCTCGCTCGTGGTCTATCAGCGCGACGCGAACACCGGCGGCACGCTGTACGGCCGCTACTGGGGCGCGCTCGAGCACGTGCCCTGCCTGCACTTCGAGACCGCGTACTACCAGCCGCTCGAATTCTGCATCGAAGAGAAACTCGGCGCGTTCGAAGGCGGTGCGCAGGGCGAGCACAAGATGGCGCGCGGTTTTCTGCCTACCGTGACGCGCTCGGCGCATTGGCTCGCGCATCCGGCCTTCGCCGATGCGGTCGGCCACTTTCTCGACAACGAGAAGAACAGCATCCACACATATGTGGACGAGCTGCGCGAACACAATCCGTTCAGGAGCTGAAGCACACTCATGCCGTGGTTTCTGTATCTGCTCGAATGCTCGGACGGCAGCGTCTATACCGGCATTGCCACCGACGTGCAGGCGCGCTTCGACAAACACGTGAGCGGTGCGGGCGCACGTTATACGCGTTCGCGCAAGCCGGTGCAGGTGCTGGCGTCGTTTGAGCTGACGGACCGCTCGAGCGCGTCGCGCGCCGAATATTGGGTCAAGCGTCTGTCGCCGACAAAAAAGCGGGCGCTGGCCGCGGGGTTGCGGACCCTGGATTCGGTGCTGCCCTTGCCCGCGCCCGAAGAAGCGGCGGCGGAAGACGAAGTCGGCGCTTCCTAGCGAAGCAGCGCGCACTGCGACCACGACCTCTGCTCTGCGTGGCTTTATGCATGCGCATTCGCTCCGCCTAACCTCTCGCCTCGCGCATCCGCTCGGTGAGCAGCCGATGCATGAGGGCGATCTCTCCTACCGCATCGGCCTCCAGCGACGACAACCTGTCCCGCGCGGGAAGGTCGCGCCGTATCGGCCTTAGTGTTCGATTCAGCGCGGCCTCGATGTCGGCGCTCGCCGCCTCGATCCACGCGCCGAGTTCATCGTGCATGCCGCGCCGGTTCGCACTCAGGCGCAGTTGTGCCGCGGTGCCCGCCATCTTTCGCAGCAGGCTCAGCACCGTCAAGGTGACGGTGTCGGCCATCGAGTCTTCCAGTTTTTCGAGGCGAATCCGGCCGATGGCCTCCTCGGCGTTATTGCTGCTCAATCCGGCGGCTCTGCGCAACCGTTCCATGTCCTTGTCGCTGCGGCCGGGGTACGCCAGTGCGGCCCTGAGATACTCGAGATTGGCCAGCACCGCTGTGGCGAGAAAGGTCCGGTGATTCACCTTTTCCCGGGTTGGCCAGAGATAGAACGTCGCGAGCAGCGCCAATACGCAGCCGAGCACGTTATTGCCGAGCCGCGTGAGCGCGAAAGAAAATTCGTTGGCGCCTGGCGTCGCAAAGTCGGCCACCAGCACGAAGGTGGGCGTCAGGAATAGAACAAAGAGGCTGTAGCTGACGGGACGCAGCGCCATCGTCGCCACCACCAGCGGAAAGACGGCGAATGAAATACCGAGCGGCGAATGAATCGCATAGCCAATGCCAGCCGCCAGTACGCCGCCGACGATGCTTCCCGCCGCCCGCTCGATACTCCTCGGCCACGTCGCGGCAATGGACGGCTGCAGTATCAGCAGCGTCGCCATCGTCGCCCAGTAGCCGAAGGGCAGGCCCAGCGCCCGTATGACCAGAAATCCCGCCGTCGTCGTGACGCCCACGCGAGCAGCGTGGCGCAGACCGACAGACTGACTCGACAGGTTCGCCTTGAGCGTCGACCATGTCTGAGCCGCGACTCTGGCGGCGCTGTCCAACCATCCTTCGGTCTGCGCATAGGCCGGCGCGAAATCGACCAGTTCGAAGCCGGATTTCAGCTTCACGGGTTCCGTCAGCGCGGATTCGAGCCGCAGGGCGAGGCGTTGCAAGCGCGGTTGCAGGCTGGCCACGCGCCCCCATTGCCCATCGTTGGCGGCGAGACCGATGCTTCGCAGCACGTCGCCGATCCCGGCCAGCAGCCGAGCCGCCCGGCTCGAGCGCCGCAGGTCGTTCGGGGCCTTTTCGCAGGCGCCGGAGACCGCAATCAGATAGGCAAACAGCGATTCACTTTCGGTCAGCAAGGCAAGGAAATTGTCATAGGTTTCCCGGCCGCCGGTCCTCGATATCGGCACCTGCGCGAGTGCCCGGCGCGAGCGCTCCAGCGCGGCTCGCGCATCGGCGCGGAATTTCGCGGCATGCGTGGCCCATTGCCCGGGCGCCGCGCGCTGCTTGAGCAGGCGAGCGTTGTCGAAGGCAATGTCCGCCAGACGCAGATACACGGCACGCAGCGAAGACCGGCTCGCGCCAAACGGATGAATGCGCCAGACGGTCAGACTCAGAACGACGGCAAACAGGCATCCGGCGAGGTAGACGCCCAGAAACGCCATGCCCTCCCGAAGGTCGCGCATCGGCCGGTCGACCATGACCACGCAGGCGGTCGCGGCCAGAATCGTCACTTGCGACGTGGCCGCGCCCCATATTCTTCCGAAGGCGCCGAGCGTCGTGAAGACCAGAATGGCGAGCGCCGCGAGCGAAGTCCCGACACCGGAGGCGAACGCGGTCACGCCGCCGCCCAGCGTCGACAGAAGCGCAAAGCCCATCATCGAAGCGAAACGGGCCCGGTTGGAGCCGGCTGCGTCGGCGAGACACGTCCAGAACGCGCCGATCGCCGCCCATGCAAAGGTCGGATCGTGCAGCAGGTTGCCCACCGCCAGCATGGCCGTGGACGCGCAGGCGGCTCTCAGCCCTTCCGACAGACTCGCCTCGCTCGTCGAAAACGACACCATCCATACCGGCCGTTTGCGGTAGATAGCATTGACGATTGCGTATAGCCGGTTCGACCAGCGTGGCGACGATGGATTGGACTTGCGATTCAGCATCCGGACGGTGTGCTCCCAAAAACGCGCATTGGCGCTGCGTCAGCGCATTCATACGCCGACGACAGGAAACCTGCGACAGGCGGCGAATGATAAGGGTTTACACCTAGCCATAAAAATGCCTTCGGTTCATTCAGCCGATGCATTTTGTCTATGTGGCGGACAGGCCAGACGCCCGGGCCAAGCGGGAATTCAAGCGGGAATTCAACCGGCATTCGGCCATGCACATCGAACGCTATATGAGGCTCATGAAAAACCGACCCATAAAAAACCGCGCGGCCCTTGCAGGCTCGCGCGGTTTTTTCCAACCGGTTAACGCAGCTTACTTCGTGTAGTTCGCCACGCCTTCGCTGATTTCCTTGTGCGCGGCTTCGATGCCCGCCCAGCCCTCGACCTTCACCCACTTGCCCTTTTCGAGCGCCTTGTATTGCTCGAAGAAGTGCTTGATCTGGTCTTTCAGATACGCCGGCACATCGTCGATCGACTTCAGGTCGGCCGTCATCGGACAGATCTTGTCGTGCGGGACGGCGATCAGCTTCGCGTCCACGCCCGATTCGTCAGTCATTTGCAGCATGCCGAGCGCGCGTGCGCGCACCACGGAGCCTGCCAGCAGCGGGAACGGCGTAATCACCAGCACGTCGACGGGATCGCCGTCGCCCGACAGCGTTTGCGGAATGAAGCCGTAGTTGGCCGGATAGCGCATGCCGGTGCTGATGAAACGGTCGACGACGAGCAGGCCCAAATCCTTGTCGGCTTCGTACTTCACCGGATCGCTCTGCGCCGGGATTTCGATGATGACGTTGAAATCTTGCGGAAGGTCTTTGCCTGCGGGGACGTGATTGAAGCTCATGAGCGCTCTCTGATCAGGATGGAATTCGGAACACGGGGTGCGGCGTGAGCCGCGTGTACGTTCAACAGACGTGAACCTGTCGAACAACGCGCAGCGGCCGGACAGTGCGGGGTACGCCATTATAGCCAATCGGCCGATGGCACCCTTTGCCGGATCGGCGCGATAATCGTCAGGCGTCTCTCGATTGTGCCTCTCGTTTGTGAACATCAGGTATGTGAACCTCGGATTTGTGCCTCGGATTTGTGCCTCGGGTTTGTGCCTCGGGTTCGCGCCTCACAGGAGCATGCATGGAAGAAGCCAAACACTTCATCGGCGGCGAATGGGTTGCCGCATCAGGCGGCGAGACGATCGCCGTGCTCGATCCCTCGGACGGCCAGCCGTTCACCCAGCTTGCGCGCGGCACCGCGGCGGATATCGACGCCGCCGTCCACGCCGCCCGCCGCGCCTTCGAGGGCGCGTGGTGTGAAGCGAGCGCTGCCGAACGCGGCCGCGTGCTTTACCGGCTGTCGATGCTGGTCGCCGCCCGCCAGGAAGAACTGGCGCAACTCGAAGCCCGCGACACCGGCAAGCCGCTCAAACAGGCGCGTGCCGATTCCGCCGCCCTCGCCCGCTACTTCGAGTTCTATGCCGGCGCCGCCGACAAACTGCACGGCGAAACGCTGCCTTACCAAGCCGGCTACACGGTGCTGACGATCCGCGAGCCGCACGGCGTGACCGGCCATATCGTGCCGTGGAATTACCCGATGCAGATTTTCGGCCGCAGCGTCGGCGCAGCGCTCGCCGCCGGCAATGCGTGCGTCGTCAAACCGGCCGAAGATGCGTGCCTGTCGGTCTTGCGCGTCGCCGAACTGGCCGCCGAGGCGGGTTTGCCGCCGGGCGCGCTGAATATCGTCACCGGCTACGGCCATGAAGCCGGCGCGGCGCTCGCGCGCCATCCCGGTATCGATCACATCTCGTTCACCGGATCGCCGGAAACCGGCAAACTCGTCACGCAGATGGCCGCCGAGAATCACGTGCCGGTCACGCTGGAACTGGGCGGCAAGTCGCCGCAAATCGTGTTCGCGGACGCCGATCTCGATGCGGCGCTCCCCGTGCTGATCTCGGCAATCGTGCAAAACGCCGGGCAAACCTGCTCGGCGGGCAGCCGCGTGCTGATCGACCGGGCTATCTACGAGCCATTACTCGACCGGCTGAGCAGCGCCTTCCACGCGTTACGAGTCGGTCCGTCGCATGCCGATCTCGACTGCGGACCGCTGATCAACGCGAAACAGCAGCAACGCGTATGGGATTTTCTCTCCGACGCGCAACACGACGGCATCCCGATGGCGGCACACGGCGAAGTGATTCCGCAAGCGCCGGAAAGCGGTTTCTATCAGGCGCCCACGCTGCTGCGCGACGTGCCCGCCACGCACCGCCTGGCGCGCGACGAAGTATTCGGCCCGGTGCTCGCCGCCATGTCCTTCGCCGACGAGGATGAAGCGCTCGCGCTCGCCAACGGTACGCAGTACGGCCTCGTCGCTGGCATCTGGACGCGCGACGGCGCGCGGCAAATGCGCCTTGCGCGGCGCCTGCGCTCGGGCCAGGTGTTCATCAACAACTACGGCGCGGGCGGCGGCGTCGAATTGCCGTTTGGCGGCGTCAAGCATTCGGGCCACGGCCGCGAGAAGGGTTTTGAAGCGCTGTACGGCTTCACGGTGCTGAAGACCATCGCGATCCGGCACGGTTAGGTTGCGCTTAGGTTGCGCTTAGGTCACGCTTAGGTCGCCGTCAGACACTTCGCGTCACGCATCACCATTCACAACAAACAACGGAGACATCATGCGATTGACAGGTAAAACAGCCATCGTCACGGGTGGCGGCTCAGGTTTCGGCGAAGGCATCGCGAAGACCTACGCGCGCGAAGGCGCGAACGTGGTCGTCAACGATCTGAACGGCGCGGCGGCCGAGCGCGTGGCGAGCGAAATCGCGCTGGCCGGCGGCAGAGCGATCGCGGTGGCGGGCAACGTCGCGCAGCGCGCAGACTGGCAGCAACTGCGCGAGGCCGCGCTCGAAGACTTCGGCAGCGTGCAGATCGTCGTCAACAATGCCGGCACCACGCATCGCAACAAGCCGGTGCTGGATGTCACCGAAGCCGAGTTCGACCGCGTCTACGCGGTCAACGTCAAAAGCATCTACTGGAGCGTGCAGGAATTCGTGCCGTATTTTCGCGAGCAGGGCGGCGGCGCCTTCATCAATATCGCGTCGACGGCGGGCGTGCGGCCACGGCCGGGCCTCGTCTGGTACAACGGCAGCAAGGGCGCGGTGATCATTGCGAGCAAGTCGCTCGCCGTCGAACTGGGTCCCGACCGCATTCGCGTGAACTGCGTGAATCCGGTGATCGGCGAGACGGCGCTGCTCTCGGAATTCATGGGCGTCGAAGATACGCCTGAGAATCGCAAACGCTTCCTCGCCGGCATTCCGCTCGGGCGCTTTTCCACGCCGCAGGACGTTGCCAACGCTGCCCTCTATCTGGCCTCGGACGAGGCGGAGTTCATCACCGGCGTGTGCCTCGAAGTCGACGGCGGGCGCTGCGTTTAACCGGCATGGCGGCCGCGCATGAGAGCCGCCGCCTGCTTCGAAATCAGTGTTTTCCCCCGGTATCGGATCACCGTGCAGACAACCCGTCGCAGATAGAATCGATTGACGGCGGTACTTCATTTACACAAGAAAAGAGGAGACACCATGGCTAGTCCCGCAAATCCGCTCCACCACCCCGGCGCGGGAGCGCCGCCTTCCACGTTCGAGGAGGCGACCTACCGCAAGGTCACCTGGCGGCTCGCGCCGTTCCTGATGCTCTGCTACGTGGTCGCGTATCTCGACCGCGTCAACGTCGGCTTCGCGAAGCTGCAAATGAGCGCCGATCTGAATCTCAGCGACGCGGTGTATGGCTTCGGCGCGGGGATTTTCTTCCTCGGTTATTTCATCTTCGAGATTCCCAGCAACGTGATCCTGCACAAGGTCGGCGCGCGCGTGTGGATCGCGCGGATCATGGTGTCGTGGGGCGTGATCTCGATGCTGACCATGTTCATCACCACGCCGACGATGTTCTACGTGATGCGCTTCCTGCTCGGCCTGGCAGAAGCGGGGTTCTTCCCCGGCATCATCCTGTATCTCACCTACTGGTATCCGGCGCACCGGCGCGGCCGCATGACCACCTTGTTCATGACGGCGATCGCGTTGTCCGGCGTGATCGGCGGGCCGGTATCCGGCTATATCCTGAAGAGCTTCAACGGCGCGCACGGCTGGCACGGCTGGCAGTGGCTGTTTCTGCTCGAAGGGCTGCCGTCGGTGATCGTCGGCATCATGGTGTTCCTGCTGCTGGACGACCGCATCTCGAAGGCAAAGTGGCTGAGCGATGAGGAAAAGCAATTGCTCGAACGCCACGTCGCGGCCGAAGAAGCCACCAAGCACGACATGCCGATCCGCCAGGTGCTGACGAGCGCTCGCGTGCTGATGCTGAGCCTCACGTACTTCTCGTTCGTGATGGGCCTCTATGGCGTGAGCTTCTGGCTGCCGACCATCATCAAGACGACCGGCGTCACCGATGCCTTCATGATCGGCCTGTTGTCCGCGATTCCATTCGCGGCGGCAGTGGTCGCCATGGTATTCGTATCGCGCAGCGCGGACCGTACGCGCGAGCGCCGCTGGCATATCGCGTTGCCGGCGTTTGCCGGCGCGATCGGGCTGATCCTGTCGGTGGTGTGGACACACAACACGGTGCTCGCCATGGCCTCGCTCACGCTCGCGACGATGGGCATCCTGACCACCCTGCCGCTGTTCTGGAGCCTGCCGACGGCGATCCTCGCGGGCACCGGCGCCGCGGCCGGCATCGCGATGATCAACTCGATCGGCAACCTCGCGGGTTTCCTGAGTCCGTATGCGGTCGGCTGGCTCAAACAGGTGACCGCCGCGAACGATTCCGGCATGTATATGCTGGCGGCGTTCCTGATTCTCGGCGGGTTGCTGGCGATCAGCGTGCCGGCGAAGATGGTCGACAAGTAAGCCGGTTGATGACGTAGAGCAGGTAGCGCCGTTCCGAGCGTGCGGCGCAACCCTCAGACCACATTCATCGCCAGCGCACTCTCGCGATAATGCTGGCTCGCCTTGTCCGCATCGCCGAGCTGCTCATGCAAACGCGCCAGCGCGCGATGCGAGCGGATCTTCAAGGTCTCGTTGTCGGCCAGTTTCAGCGCGTGCTCGAGGAACGACTGCGCCTTGCCCCACAACTGCTGATGCAGACACAGGCGGCCCAGCGCGAACAGCAGATCCGCATCTTCCGGACGCTCCTTCTGCCACCCTTCGGCCTTCTGGATCAGCGGCAAGGCGTCGCCGGCGGCGGTGTCCGGATAACGGCGCAGCAAACGCGCGTCCCAGTTCTGCGCCAGCGCTTCTTCGACGATCTTGCGCGCTTCCTGCGGACGATTCAGCGACACCAGCAGTTCGGCAGCGAGATCGGCGAGACGCGGCGAATGACGTTCGGTGGCCGACAGCGAACGCCACAACTCCAGCAACGCATCAGCATTGTGACGGCGGTCGCGCAGCAGGTTTTCCGCCGCAAGCTGACGCAAACGCACCGCCACCGCCGGATGAATCGCCTCGCGCTTTTCCAGCGTCTTGACGAGCTTGAGCACTTCGCCCCAGTTCTTCAATTGCTGCTGCGCGCGCAACATGATCTGCTGCGCGTGAATCCGCCGTGCGCCCTGCGACTGCATTTCGGTCAGCGCGGTGAGCGCGCCGTCCGCGTCGCGGCCGTCGGCGCGCATGTCGGCGGTGGCCATCAGGCGCGCGTCCTGCCAGTCGGCTCCGTCGATCTGCGCGAGCCATTCGTCGCGCCGCGCGTATTCATGCATGCGGTGCGCCGCGGTGGCCGCGATCAAACCGGCTGCGCCCTTGTTGTCGCCATTCGTGAGCGCATCCTTCGCGGCTTTTTCAGCACGCGAAAAACGGCCGGCGTACAGATTGCCGATCGCGTCACGCAACGCGGCGTGAGCCTTCGCGACCCGCGAGCGCGCGCGATACGCGACCACACGCTGCGGCATGCGCCAGATATTGCGCCCGATGCGCAGGAGCGCATACAGCAGGATGAACAGCACCACCAGGCCGACCACGAACAGATTCAGCGAGATGTCGACGCGGTACGGCGGATAGACCAGCAGCACCTGCCCCGTGTCGAAGCGCCCGACCACCGCCAGCACCACGGCGACGGCGAACAGCAACGCAAGCCATAGAAGTCCCCGGATTGCCATGATTAACCTCGGCTCCGGTATTGGTTGACGGCTTGCAGACTCGTATTCAGATTCGGCACCTCGACTGCCGCCGAGCCCGCGTCCACCTGCTTGACCAGATCGATCACGGTCTGCGTCTTCCTGGACGTGTTGTCGAAGTAGCGCTTGAGCGCGGCGTCCGCCGCGTGCAGGTCGGACTTCAGCGTGGTCTGGTTGCGCGAGAGCAGCGCAAGCCGTGCCGACAGCAAGCGCATCTTCAGATTCTCGCGCACGAAGTAGCCTTGATCCGGTGCGACGAGCATTGCGTCGGCGTTGTCGATGCGGCGCACTTGCACGAGGCTGGTCAGCTGCTGGCCGATGCCGCTCGTGACTTCACGCCACCACACTTTCCAGCGCGGCTCGCCGGTGGCCGCGGCCACCTTCGCCGTGTCGGCCCAGGCGGCAGCCTTTGGCGTGGCATGGGCGATCGGTGCTTCGCCGGCAAGCGGCAAGCTGTCGACCTGATCGATCGCGTTGTCGAGCTTGATGGCCAGACCCGTGAGATCGGTGGAAGGCGCTGCCTTCAGCTTGTCGATGTCTTGCGCGATAGCCTTGCGCACGGCGACCACCTGCGCGCCGTCCGAAGCGGCGAGGCGCGTGTCCGCGCTTTGCAGCGCGAACAGCGCGAGTTGCGTGTTGCCGGTGAGCTGCAACTGCTGGCTCGCCGCCGAGAGCATCTGGCCGACTTCGGCGAGCGTCCAGTCGTCGCGATTGCGCGCGAGATCGGCGTATTGCTGCTGCAACGCCTGCTGCGCGCTTTGCGCGTCGGCAAGCTTGCCTTCGAGCTGCGCGACCTGCGAGTCCGACTGATGAACCGTGGCGAGCGCCTGATCGGTCTTGACGCGCAGTTCGCTGGTCTGCGCGTCGTTGGCTTGCTGGCGTTGCGCGAGCTGCTGCTCGGCGCGCTCCACCTTGCGATTGAGCGCATAGCCGCCCACGCCCGCCGCACAGGCGATGATCACGACGACAAACCACAACAGCGGTCCGCTCGCGCTGCGGCGCTTTTTTTGCGCTTCGTAGGGCGTGAAGGGTTGATTCGGCGGCAACGCAGTGGTCGCGGCCGGCTGGGGTGAAGCGTTCGTAGATGCGTTCGTTTCAGTCATGCGTGATTTAGCCGGTGAATGAGCCGGGTTGGTCGGTACCGGTTGAACAACGGGAGGCACGGCGGCAAGCAAGGCGCGGGCAAGGCGCTCAGCGCCCGCGCCGGACACCGTAATGCTATCAAAACCCAATGCCCGCGCGGTCTGCGCGATGCGGGGATGCGGCGTGACGAGCGTGGCGCGTTTCAGCTGCGCGATCTCGTCGGCGGTGAGATGGTCTTGCGCGAGTTCGTGCAGATTGCGCACGCCTTCGGAACTGGTGAGGAGCCACGCATGCGGTGCGCCTGCCAGCAGCGCGTGCACGCGCGCCCACGCGGCGATCGACGGTTCCGGCACGAGACGGCGATACGCCGCCACCGTCTCGACTTCGGCGCCCGCTTCGCGCAGACGGTCGGCCAGCCACTCGCGGCCGCCGTCGCCGCGCACGATCAGTATGCGTTTGCCTTCGAGCGTCGCCGCGCCGAGCGCGGTGTCGATGGCGGCAAAGAGGCTTTCGGAATCGAAGCGCGCCGTATCGTCGTCGGCCACGGCAGGCGGGCTGACGACGTGGTACGCCGGCGCCGCGACGCCGTGGCGCGCGAGCGCCTGCACGCTGCCGGGGCCGACTACGCCGATCGGCAGCGCATGCGGCCAGATCGCGTTGCTGCGGGCAAACGCGTGGTCGATCGCGTTCGGCGACACGAACACCACCAGCGCGTAGCGTTCGAGCGAGGCCAGCGCGGAGCGCAACGGCACGTCGTCTGCCACAGGCGCGATGTCGATCAGCGGGAACTCCAGCGTGACGATGCCGGCCGCCGCGAGCAGCGCAACCAGTTCGCTCGACTGACCGGCCGGTCGCGTAATCACGACCGTGAACGCCGCCTGGCCGACGGAGGAAGATGCGTTGCCTGGGATAGCGGCCGCCATCACTCGCCGGTCACCGCGCCGGCGGGACCGCTCGCCGCGCTGAGCGCGCGGACGATTTCCATGGCGCCCTGCTGTTCGAGCGCGTTCGCCACCTCCTGGCCGAGCGCGACCGCGCGTTCGATGCTCGGCGCGGGCGCCGACGCCTGCGCGCTCAACACGCGCCGGCCATCGGGCGTCGCGACGATGCCGCGCAGATGCAACGCGCCGTCATGCCAGCTTGCATAGGCCGCGAGCGGCACTTCGCAACTGCCGCCGAGCGCGCGCGACACCATCCGCTCCGCTTCGACGGCGGCGGCCGTGGCTTCGTGATGCAGCGGTGCGAGCCACGCCGCGAGGTCGGCGCGGTCGGCGCGAATCTCAATGCCGAGCGCGCCCTGGCCGGCTGCGGGCAGGCTGTCTTCGGGATCGAGCAACGCGCGGATGCGTTCGGCCAGACCCAACCGCTTCAGACCGGCAGCCGCCAGAATGATCGCCGCGTAGTCGCCGCGATCGAGTTTCGACAGCCGCGTATCCAGATTGCCGCGCAACGGCCGCACTTCCAGATGCGGGTAACGCATGCGCAGCATCGCTTCGCGGCGCAGGCTGGAGGTGCCGACCACGGCGCCGGCCGGCAGCGCAGCAAGCGAATCGTACTCATTGGACACCAGCGCATCGCGCGGGTCTTCGCGCTCCATGATGGTGGACAGCGCGAAGCCGGCGGGCAGTTCCATCGGCACGTCTTTGAGCGAATGCACGGCCAGATCGGCGCGGCCGTCGGCCAGCGCGCTCTCCAGTTCCTTGACGAAGAGGCCCTTGCCGCCGACCTTCGACAAGGTGCGATCGAGAATTTGATCGCCGCGTGTGGTCATCCCGAGGATTTTTACGTCGCAAGATGGATATAATTTGTGCAGCGCACATCGCACATGCTCCGCCTGCCACATGGCCAGGCGGCTTTCTCGCGACGCAATCACAAGCGTGTGAGGTGGCGCGGATAACGTCTCGGTGTTCATTAGCTTGCTGATCGAATGACGGGATGTAATAACAATCAATGTTAGCACGCGCCCTTGTGTCTTCAGGCACGCCGGAGCGCCGTGCTGGCGCGGTATCGATGGAGGAGACGGGCTCCGCGCGGCGCGCACCTGCCACATCCTTCGCCTGTTCACGCACGGTCGTTCGCGCATCGTGCGGCGGCATGCGCGATGATGCAGTGCGGCGTCTCGTGCATAGCGTGCACACAGTGTGCGTTTTTTCGTGCGTATTGTGCAAAAACGCTCGGCCCAATCCCCAGCGCATGTCCATCGACGCGTATCGTTTTCCTGCAGTCCAAGCAGTAGCCACGTAGTAGCAGTCCATCGTTCAATAGACCCTGGCTTCCCTGAGGAAACCCATCGTGACGTCTTCCGGATCGGCGCGCCCTGCTCGCCGCAACACTGCATTGCCCAACGCTTCCGCGGCCGACGCCGCCGTTGCATCCGCCGCTTCCGCCGCTTCTGCTTCCGAGGCCGCACCGGCCAAACGCGCCGCCAAAGTGACCAAAGCGGCTCAAGCAGCGAATGCCGCCAAAACCCCCAAGGCCGCCAAAGCTTCCACACCCGTCAAGGCCAGCGCGGCAACGCAAGCCGCGACTGCCGCCAAGGCAGCCAAACCGGCCAAGGCCGGATCCACGAAGATCAAGATCAACGCCGCCGCAGGCGAAACCGTAGCGGCTCAAGACGCGAAAGCGGCGAACGCGGCGAAAGCGCCCAAAGCGCCCAAGCTGCAAGCCGCGTCGAAGGATACGATCGTGCCAGCGCCGAAAAGCGGCGGCCGCACGCGTGAAGACAAGGACCACCCGCTGTTCCAGGACATCCGTTATCTCGGACGGCTGCTCGGCGACGTCCTGCGCGAGCAGGAAGGCGACGCGGTGTTCGACGTCGTGGAAACGATCCGTCAGACCGCCGTGCGCTTTCGCCGCGAAGACGACAGCGCCGCCGCGCAGACGCTCGACAAGAAGCTGCGTTCGCTGAGCCCGGAGCAAACGGTCAGCGTGGTGCGTGCCTTCAGCTATTTCTCGCACCTCGCGAATATCGCCGAAGACCGTCACCGCAACCGCCGTCACCGCATTCACGCGCTGGCCGGTTCGACCTCGCAGCCCGGCACCGTCGCGCATGCGCTCGAACGGCTGGTCGAAGCGGGCGCCGCCGCGACGCCGGTCTTGCAGCAGTTCTTCAACGAAGCGCTGATCGTGCCGGTGCTGACCGCGCACCCAACTGAAGTGCAGCGCAAGAGCATTCTCGACGCCCAGCACCACATCGCACACCTGCTCGCCGAACGCGATCAGCCGCTGACCGAGCGCGAGCGCGCGCACAACGAAGCGATGCTGCGCGCCCGCGTCACGTCGCTCTGGCAAACCCGGATGCTGCGCGATTCGCGGCTGACGGTCGACGATGAAATCGAAAACGCGCTGTCGTACTACCGCGCCACCTTCCTCGAGGAAATCCCGGCGCTCTACGCCGACATCGAAGACGCACTCACCGAGCACGGGCTCGCCGCGCGCCTGCCGCCCTTCTTCCAGATGGGCAGCTGGATCGGCGGCGACCGCGACGGCAATCCGAACGTCACGGCGGAAACCCTCGAGCACGCGATCGCCCGCCAGGCCGCGGTGATCTTCGAACACTACATGGAGAAGGTGCACAAGCTCGGCGCGGAGTTGTCGGTATCGAACCTGCTGGCCGGCGCGAGCGACGCACTGAAAGAACTCGCGGCCGCCTCGCCCGACCAGTCGCCGCATCGCGTCGACGAGCCGTATCGCCGCGCGCTGATCGGCGTGTACACGCGGCTCGCGGCGAGCGCGCGCGTGCGCCTCGGCGAAGGCAGCGTGCCGGTGCGCAGCGCGGGCCGCGGCGCGGCGCCGGTGCGCGCCAAACCGTACGGCGACGCTGCCGAATTCGTGCGCGACCTGCATGTGCTGATCGATTCGCTCGCCGAGCATCACGGCGCGTCGCTGGCCGCACCGCGCCTGTCGCCGCTCGCTCGCGCCGCCGAAGTATTCGGTTTTCACCTCGCCAGCATCGATCTGCGCCAAAGCTCCGACATCCATGAAGCAGTGATCGCGGAGCTGCTGAAACGCGCGGGCGTCGAAGCGGACTATGCCGCGCTCTCAGAAGCGGACAAGTTGCACGTGCTGCTCCTGGAACTCGCGCAGCCGCGTCTGCTGCGCTCGCCGTACGTCGAGTATTCCGACCTCGTGAAGAACGAACTCGGCGTGCTCGAGGAGGCCCGCGTCACGCGCGAGAAATTCGGCGCACGCGCGGTACGCAACTACATCATTTCGCACACGGAGACGGTCAGCGATCTCGTCGAAGTGATGCTGCTGCAGAAAGAAACGGGCCTGCTGCATGGTCGTCTCGGCGACGCCAACGATCCGGCCAGGGCCGCGCTCATGGTGATTCCGCTGTTCGAGACGATCCCCGACTTGCGCAACGCATCGCACATCATGCGCGATCTGATCGCGCTGCCGGGCGTCGGCGCGCTGATCGAACATCAGGGCAACGAGCAGGAAGTGATGCTCGGCTACTCGGACAGCAACAAGGACGGCGGTTTCCTCACGTCGAACTGGGAGCTGTACCGCGCCGAGCTCGCGCTGGTGTCGCTGTTCAACGAGCGCGGCGTGACGCTGCGCCTGTTCCATGGACGCGGAGGCACGGTCGGCCGCGGCGGCGGCCCGACCTATCAGGCGATTCTGTCGCAGCCGCCGGGCACCGTCGACGGTCAGATCCGCCTGACCGAGCAAGGCGAGGTGATCGCCAGCAAGTTCGGCAATCCGGAAATCGGCCGGCGCAACCTCGAAACCGTGGTCGCCGCGACGCTCGAAGCATCGCTGCTGCCGCACGGCAATGCGCCCGCGCAACTGCCCGTCTTCGAAGAGACGATGCAGCAATTGTCCGATGCGGCGATGGCGTCGTATCGCGCGCTGGTCTACGAGACGCCTGGCTTCAAGGAGTACTTCTTCGAATCGACGCCGATCTCGGAGATCGCCGAGCTGAACATCGGCAGCCGTCCGGCTTCGCGCAAATTGCAGGACCCGAAGCAACGCAAGATCGAAGATCTGCGCGCGATTCCGTGGGGCTTCTCATGGGGCCAATGCCGTTTGCTGCTGACCGGCTGGTACGGTTTCGGCAGCGCGGTGGCCGCGCATCTGGACGGCGCGCCGAGCGACGCGGAACGTGCACGCCGTCTCGCGCTGCTCAAGAAGATGTACAAGACGTGGCCGTTCTTCTCGACTCTGCTGTCGAACATGGACATGGTGCTGGCGAAGACCGACCTCGCGGTGGCCTCGCGCTACGCGCAGCTGGTCTCCGACAAGAAGCTGCGCAAGCACGTGTTCGAGCGGATCGTCGCGGAATGGGAGCGCACCTCGAAAGTGTTGTCGGAGATCAGCGGCAAGAGCGAGCGGCTCGCGGAAAATCCGCTGCTCGCGCGCTCGATCAAGAACCGCTTCCCGTATCTCGACCCGCTCAATCACCTGCAGGTGGAACTGCTCAAGCGTCACCGCGCGGGCGATACGAACGCGCGCGTGCGTCGCGGGATTCATCTGAGCATCAACGGGATCGCGGCGGGCCTGCGGAATACGGGCTGACGCTTCTTTGCGACGCGGCGGGTGGGCGGCTTGCTGCGCCCCGCTATGTTCGAACGGTCCGCTGCACGCGGCGGAATGTCGGTTGCGGCATTCCGTCGTTTTCTTTTTTGTGGCTTGTCGCGCGGCTTATTGCCCTGCTTACTGCGCTGCTTATTGCGCTTCGACCATCAACGCGTCGAGCTTGAACGAGCCGTCTTCCTGCACGTCGAAATACTGGCGCACTTCATCGGGCGAGCTGTTCCACAGCGAGCGGATCGCCACCACACGCGGCTCAGGCGTGCGCATGCGCGCCACCCACGATTCGAACTCGATCGCAATCCGCCAACGCTCGCGAATCGTCGCCGTAAAACCGGCTGCTTCGAAGAGCGCGATCCATTCGTCGGCACGATAGTCGCGAATGTGCGAGCCGTCGCGCAGCAATTCCACCGCCTGAATATGCGTGTCGAGCAGCGGATGATCGATGCCGGCGATGTCGATGAACAACACCTTGCCGCCCGGCTTCAGGACGCGACGCACCTCGGCCAGGGCGCGCGGCACGTCGTGCCAGTGATGCGCGCTCATCCGGCTGATGACCCAGTCGAAAGAATGAGCGTCGAACGGCAACGTTTCGGCGGCGCCCTGTTGCGTGCGGATATTGGCGAGGCCGCGCTCGCGCGCCGCGCCTTCGACCGTTGCCAGCATCTGCGGCGCGATGTCGTAGGCGATTACCGCTTCGGCATGCGGCGCCACCGCGAAGCTCGCGTGGCCCGCGCCGCAGCCCATGTCGAGCACCGTCGCGCCCGGGGTCGCCGCGATCGAATCGGCCAGCGTCTGCAGATCGGCGCCGGTGGCATGCGTCTGACTCGTCAAATACGCGGCGGCGGTCGAGCCGAAGGCGTCGGCGACCTGATCGTGATGTTTCATGGGAGGCTCCGGTTACTTGTGTGGGATCGGGTTGGAACGCTGTGCGCCGTTCCAGCCGTTACAATAGAGCCCGCCGTGTACCAGTACAAGTTAAGCAATTATTCTGGTATCGATAACACCCGCCAAGTGGCGCTTGATCTGAACGACCACGCCGAACGACTACCCAGAATGACCACGCCGTCCTCAGCCGACCACCCGCCGCCACTCGACGCAACGCCCGCCCGCGCGCTCGGCGACTTCATCCGCGCGCACCGCGAGCGGCTCTCGCCGCAAGCGGTCGGCCTGCCGCCGGGCCCGCGCCGCCGTACGCCGGGTTTGCGGCGCGAGGAAGTCGCGCAGTTATGCGGTGTCAGCCCGACCTGGTACACATGGATCGAACAGGGACGGCCGGTATCCGCATCGGCCGATGCGCTGGCGCGGATCGCCGTGGCGCTGCAACTGTCGCGCGCCGAGCGCGCGTATCTGTTCGAACTGGCCGCCCAGCGCGATCCGGCCGAGCCCGACCCGGCCGCCGCCGATGCACCCGCCACGCTGCTGCAAACCGTGCAACTGGTGAACGCACCGGCTTATGTGCTCGATCGCCAATGGAATGCGCTGGCCTGGAACGAACGCGCCTCCGACCTCTTCGTCGGCTGGCTGGACGGCGCGCACGACCGCAATCTGCTGCGCTACACGTTCACCGAGCCGGCCGCGCGCGAATTGATCCTCGACTGGGAAACGCGCGCGCGGCGCCTCGCCGCCGAATTTCGCGCCGACTCGATCCGCCATCTGAACGATGCGCCCACGCGCGCGCTGATCGACTCGCTGAGCGCCGCCAGCGACGCGTTCGCGCGCTTCTGGGCGTCGCAAGACGTGGGCGGCCGCGAAGGCGGACGGCGCGAATTCAACCATCCGCGCGACGGCCGCATCGTCTACGACCAGATCACCTTCAAGCCCGCGCATCGCGAAGATCTGAAGCTGGTGGTGCTGGTGCGCGAATAGGCGCCGCAGCGACAGCGCCTTTACCGCCGCCCGTGACCGAACAACCCGCTTAGGCCGGCGGTGCCTTGGGATGCTTTTTGCCCGAATAACCGCCGCAGGCCGCCGACGCCATTTGGCACCCCCGCCCCGGTGTTAAAATCCCTTTCTTCGCTTCGGCGGCGCCCGCATACCTTACGTACGCAAACGCCGTCAGCCTCCTCACCGCTCAACTGCCAAACACCATGACGTCCCAACTGCACAAAAAAGGCGAAGCCTGGTCGGCTCGCTTCTCGGAGCCGATGTCGGAACTCGTCAAACGCTATACGTCGTCGGTTTTCTTCGACAAGCGTCTGGCGCTCGTCGATATCGAAGGGTCGCTTGCGCACGCCTCGATGCTGGCCGCGCAGAAGATCATCGCCGCCGACGACAATGCCGCGATCCAACGCGGCATGGCGCAGATCAAGGGTGAAATCGAGCGTGGCGAGTTCGAGTGGCAACTCGATCTGGAAGACGTCCACCTGAACATCGAGGCACGCCTGACCGCGCTGATCGGCGACGCCGGCAAGCGCCTGCATACCGGCCGCTCGCGTAACGACCAGGTCGCGACGGATATCCGTCTGTGGCTGCGCGGCGAAATCGACCGGATCGGCGGCCTGCTGAAGGATCTGCGCACGGCCCTGCTCGACATGGCCGAGCAGAACGCGTCGACCATCATGCCCGGCTTCACACACCTGCAAGTCGCGCAGCCGGTCACGTTCGGCCATCACCTGCTGGCCTATGTCGAAATGTTTTCGCGCGACGCCGAGCGCATGCTCGATTGCCGCAAGCGCGTGAACCGTCTGCCGCTGGGCGCGGCGGCTTTGGCAGGCACCAGCTATCCGATCGACCGTCACGCAGTGGCGAAAACGCTCGGCTTCGACGGCATCTGCGCGAACTCGCTGGATGCGGTGTCCGATCGCGACTTCGCGATCGAATTCACGGCAGCGTCGGCGCTGGTGATGACGCACGTGTCGCGCTTCTCGGAGGAACTGGTGTTGTGGATGAGCCCGCGCGTGGGCTTCATCGATCTGGCCGACCGCTTCTGCACCGGTTCGTCGATCATGCCGCAGAAGAAGAACCCGGACGTGCCGGAACTGGCGCGCGGCAAGACCGGCCGCGTGAACGGCCATCTGATGGCGCTGTTGACGTTGATGAAAGGCCAGCCGCTCGCGTACAACAAGGACAACCAGGAAGACAAGGAGCCGCTGTTCGACACCGTCGATACGGTTGCCGATACGCTGCGGATTTTTGCCGAGATGGTGGCCGGCATCGAGGTGAAGCCGCAAGCCATGCGCGACGCCGCGTTGCAAGGCTTCTCCACGGCAACCGATCTCGCCGACTATCTGGTCAAGCGCGGCCTGCCGTTCCGCGATGCGCACGAAGCGGTTGCGCTGGCGGTGCGGGTGTGCGTCGATCGCGGCTGCGATCTGGCCGACCTGACGCTCGAGGAAATGCGCAGCGAGTTGCCGAACGTCGCGCATCTGATCGGCGAAGATGTGTTCTCGTATCTGACGCTCGAAGGGTCGGTGGCAAGTCGCAATCATGCGGGCGGCACGGCGCCCGAACAGGTTCTTGCCGCCGTCAAGGCTGCACGGAATGCGTTGAAGTAACGCGACGCGTCAAACAATGCAGTCCGGCGCGTTCTTACGCACGGACGACATGGCAAAAGGCGAACCCACCGGCGGGTTCGCCTTTTTTGTTTTTCAGGCCAGGAAAGCGGCGGGCGGCGGACGGCGCACAAAAGAAAGCCCGCACAAAGCGGGCTAAATGAAAGACTTCCACCGATGCCTCTCGAAAGAGGCCATCAGAGTGTAGGCTTGTTTCGGCCGCAGAGGATTCCGGCCTTATTTCAGGCCATTACAGAGCGCGCGATCAACTGAAAACCGGCCTGAAGAAACTCCTCTCATAACTGACGATGCAGCGCGTCTGTTCCGCATACGCGAACGCGGCCTGACAGTCGGGATCGCCCATCGACTCGATGCGATACGCCTCGTAAGCCGCCAGCGATTCGAACGAGAACATCGCGAGCGCTACATTGCTCACGCCTTCGGACGGCAAAAAATAGCCGTGATGGCGGCCGCCGAATTTTTCGACCAACGGAATCCACAGCTTGCCGTAGTGCTCGAATTCTTTCAGTTTGTACGGGTCGATGATGTAGCGCAGATAGCAGGTAATCATGGCGTTGGTTTCTGTTCCGGATTGGGCGTTACGCGATGGTAAGTCAATTCGCGGGTAAGCAGCGCCGACGTCACGCTCAGCGGGCTTGCGAACGCACTACCTTCGTTGCATCGCATCGCAGGGCGAACGCCAATTGCATCCTTGCGCTTTTTGACTACCATCCAGTTAGATCTGGTTTCAATGCTTCTACGACGATGCTCAGCCGCGCGCGCCACCTTCGCCGCTTTACTGAACGCTTTGCTTCACGCGTCTGCGCATGCCCATCGCACGTGCGCAGCGCCGCGTTGGCAACAACTGCGATGCTGGCGCTCGCCGTGACCGGCTGCACCATCACGCTGCCGCAACGGCCGGTCGTCCAGACGCCGGTGGCCGCCATCAACAGCCTGACGCTCGATCAGTACCGCAGCGCCGTCGCCCAACGCATCATCGAGCGCAATCCATCCTATGTGCTGCGCGGCACGCCGCAAGCGATGCTGCGCTCGCTGGTGGTGGTCTCGTTCACGGTCGACAGCAACGGTCAGCTGGTCCAATCGGCGGTGTATCGCACCAACGGCGACAACGAAGCCGAGAGCACCGCGCTTGCAACGTTGCGCCGTGCCGCGCCGCTGCCGCAGCCACCCGGCAAATTGCTGAACAGCCGTGGCCAGCTCGAACTGTTCGAAGACTGGCTCTTCAACGACGACGGCAAATTCCAGTTGCGCACGTTCGCGTCACCGCAAGCGCAAGCCATCGACTGAATACGGCTGACGGCAAGCCAGGCGATACGCCATGCGCCGCCTTGCTGCGCTGCGGCCGCGCTCGCTATAATTTTCCGATTCCTCCCGCCGGAGCCTTCCGGCATGGCTGTCGCCGCCCGCTCACCCTCCGGCGCGGCGAGCGCCCGATTGCAGCGCCGCCGCGTCATCCGCGCGCGCTGCCTGCTCGATGCACTGGCTACGCTTACCGACAACTGACCCGGTTGGCGCCTGCCCGACGATGAGCGCCTGGCGCTGAACCGGCCGCCCAGCCCCTGGCGCGCCAGCTGCTCGACGCCTGCAACGCACCTGGTTATTCCCTGGTATCGGCGCTTTCGCGTACGTCCGCCGCCGGCTGCCGTTGTAAGCTGTCGCGCATCGTTGCGCATCGTCGCCTTCATCGCGCGTGGCCTTGACAGGCCAGCGAGACGCGCCGAGGCGCACGACCCTGAACAAAGATGCCGCCTGAACCCACGCCGTCCGCCAACGCGGCCCGGCGCCCGGCGGCGTCACGACACAAGGAGACCCTGCATGTCCACTTCGCCGATTTCCGCGGCCCAGCCCAATGCAAGCGGGCAAAACAGCACCGCGCGGATTATCTTCGCGAGCTTCATCGGCACCGCGATCGAGTTCTACGATTTCTACGTCTATGCGACCGCCGCGGCGCTCGTCATCGGACCGGTGTTTTTCCCGCACGGCTCGGCGACCGCTCAAGCGTTGTCGGCCTTCGTCACGTTCGGCATCGCGTTCATCGCGCGGCCGATCGGCTCGTTCCTGTTCGGTCATTTCGGCGACCGGATCGGCCGTAAATCGACACTGGTCGCTTCACTGCTGGTGATGGGCTTGTCCACCACGCTGATCGGTCTGGTACCGGGCTACGACTCGATCGGCAGCCTCGCGCCGATCCTGTTATGCATTTTGCGTTTCGGTCAAGGCATCGGCCTCGGCGGCGAATGGGGCGGCGCCGCGCTGCTCGCCACCGAGAACGCGCCGGCGGGCAAGCGCGGCTGGTTCGGCATGTTCCCGCAACTCGGGCCGTCGATCGGTTTTCTGGCCTCCAACGGTCTGTTCTTCGGCCTCGCGCTGTCGCTCTCCGACGAGCAATTCCGCAGTTGGGGCTGGCGCGTGCCGTTCCTCGTCAGCGCGGTGCTGGTCGTGCTCGGCCTGTATGTGCGTCTGAAGATCGCGGAAACGCCGGCCTTCCAGGCGGCCATCGAACGCAAGGAACGCGTGAAGGTGCCGATCGCGACGCTGCTCTCGCAACACTGGCGGCCGACGCTGCTCGGCGCACTGGCGATGGTGGTTTGCTACACGCTGTTCTACAACGCCACGACGTTCTCGCTGTCGTACGGCGTGTCGGTGCTGCACATTCCGCGGCCGACCTTCCTCGGCATGCTGTGCATCGCGGTGGTGTTCATGGCGCTCGCCACACCGCTGTCGGCATGGGCCAGCGACCGCTATGGACGCAAGCCGGTGCTGATCGCCGGCATCCTCGCGGCGATCCTGTCCGGCTTCGCGATGGCGCCGCTGCTCGGCAGCGGTCAGACGCCGCTGGTGCTGCTGTTCCTCGTGATCGAACTGTTCCTGATGGGCGTGACCTTCGCGCCGATGGGCGCGTTGCTGCCGGAACTGTTCCCGACCAACGTGCGCTACACCGGTGCAGGCGTGTCGTATAACCTCGGCGGGATTCTCGGCGCGTCAGTGGCGCCGTATATCGCGCAAGTACTGGCCGCGCACGGCGGACTGAGCTGGGTAGGCGCGTATGTATCGATCGCCGCGGCCGTCAGCATGATCGGCGTGCTGTGCATGCGCGAGACGCGCGATACGCGCCTGATGTAACGAGGGGGCACGCCGCGTCCTGAGTCACTTCCCGGTCTTGCGTGCCTTTTTGACTTGCCTATACTCGGGTCGAATAACCCTTTGGCAAGCAGGGAGGCCCGGATGAACATCCATCTCCACAACGCAGACGTCGTCGTGATCATTGCGCTGGCGTTGCTGTGTTCGCTGCTGCTGACGTTGCGCTTTCGCCCGGCGAGCTGGAAAGGCATCGTGGTGGAAGCGCTGGCCGCGAACGCGGCGGCGATCACCGCCGTGGTCGCTTTCGAAATGCTGCTAGCGTAAGTAGCGTAAGCGTTGCGGGCCGCCTCGCGAGGCGCCCCGCACCACGGTTGCGACTGCCAGAGCCCATGCGGGCCCGTGGCGGTCGCATGCTTCAGCGCTGTACATGCACTGCGAGCCGTTAGCGGTTAGCCGCTAGCCGCTAGTAGTAGTAGCCACCGTGATGGTAGTAGCCGCCACCGCCGTAGTAGTAACCCGGCGCCGGGGCGACGATGCAGCCGCCGAGCGCCGTAGCCAGCAGCGAGCCTGCAATCAAAGTCAGGATCAAGCGTTTCACGTTGTTCTCCCTTTGTGTCAGAGTCATTCGAGCCAACCCCGAATGACTCGATTGAACACGACGCCGCCTCGTGCGAGCGTTGCGATTTGTAAGGGAAGGTCACCAACGTGTTACACGATTGCGCCCTGTAACCGCCAGGTTGCCGAGCGTGGCCGCGACCGGCTCACATCGGAAGAGAACACCGCCTATACTGCGTTGAACATCCCGACCCGGCGCAGGCCCGGCCGGCGGCGGGTGCGCGGATAAAGCTGCTGATGATGCGCATGAATTAGCCGCGCTCGCGTACTACGCCGCGAGCCACGGTGAACGGAAAACAGCGCGCGTGGCCAATCAGGTGTTCAACGAAAAGCGACAGATTTAACAGGCGTGTAATGCGCAATGCCGCTCATTGATTCCTCTCCGCCCGCCGTTCCCCGACGCGGGCGATTTTCGGAGGCGTTCCGTGGCAGCGCCGGTCTGATCGGGCGAGTGCGCGTCGCGCCTCTTTTCTTTTGATCAAAGGTTTGCGCGAAAGCGCGAGAAGCGTTCAGGCCGCAGCCGAGCCGCGCTCTGTTTCGATGGCGTTCGGATCGGTGCACACGTAGTCGATTGCGTCGAGCGCTGCGTAGATCGACGGCACCGAACGGCCGTCGCCGATGGAAATCGAACGGAACGGCGCTTCAACGCCGCAATGCGACGGCGACGTCGCGACGAAGATCATCACGGTGCGCTTCTGCAACGCATGCGAGAGGTGGACGAAGCCGGTATCGGTGCCGATCACCAGCGCGCATGCATCGATCATCTGCGCGATTTCGGTCACGCTCATCTTCGGCAGGACGGTTGCGTCCGGCACCTGCGAGGCAATCTTCTGCGCCTCGGCTCGCTCGCCCTCCGAGCCCCACGGCAACACCACCTGGAAACCGCGCTCGGCCAACTCGCGGCCGACCGTTACCCAATGGGGAATCGGCCACTTCTTGTCGTCTTTGGACGTGGCGTGAAACAGCGCGGCGACCGGCGCGCTGTCCGCCGCGAACGGCGCCGCGGCCGGATCGGGCAGACGCAGATTGTAGACGGCCGGCCCTTCGACCTCATAGCCGAGCGCTTGACCTGCGCTGATACGCATGCCGTGCCACGCATTGCACTGCGGACGCGGACCGAAGCGGCCGGTATAGGCAAACGCGGCGCCGCGCTCGCCGAGATCCTGGGACTGATACCCGATACGCTGCGACGAGCGCGCCAGAAAGGCGATGATCGCGCTCTTATAGACACCGTGAATGTCGACGATGAAGTCGTAGCGGTAGACGCGCAATTCGGCGATCGACGCGGCGATCGCTTTGAAATCGGCCCACCGGCGTGCTTTCTTGAAGCGGCGCAGCGGCGCGCACAGCACGCGATCCACACCCTGGCTCCATTGCACCACTTCGGCGAATGCTTCGTCAGCCGCCCAGTCCACTTGAACGCCGGGATAAGCGCGTTTGATGTCGGCGACAACCGGCAGCGCCTGCACGATATCGCCGAGTGACGTGACCTTGACGATAAGGACTCGCTTCATTGAGGACCTGTTAGTTGTTCAAACGTCAAACTATTTTAGCCGACGATTAGGGTAATCAACGCTGAAGACCGCAGCATGCGATGCGGTTCTTAATACGACGCGTTACATATACGCACCACGCCTTACAAATACCGCTTTGAATATATTTCAAAATTCCTTCAAACAATTTGGCCAATCCAGTGGTGGCAATATTCACCCTTTCGAGACGCCCGAGCCTGCCGCGGCCGCAACGGTCGATGGCGACACTCCCGCTGAAGACAGCCCCGGCGCCGCCCATCAGTAGACGGCAACCGCCGGCGCGCACAGATACACCGGCCGCGCCGGCGACGGTCAATACGGCCCGAGCGAGCAGCAAGCGAAAGGTCCTGCTCATGTTTTCCCTCTGCGGATAGACACCGGATGTGGCGTTATCCGTTTAATGCGCGAGGGGACGAACAGGCTGACTGCAGCGCGTATAGCGGGCGGCTCTGAAGCGCAACGGATTATTTCGACGGCGGCATGGCGGCGCGAGTAGCTGCGCAAGCAGCGGCCCGCGAGGGATGCGCTTACGAGCCCCACTCCATCACGTCCGATCGACGAAACAAAGCGAGGCGCGCAGCACGTCATGTGGAGCAAACCGAAGCAGAGCGACGCAAGCCGTGAACAATCAGGCCTGCGGTATTTCGATCTTGACCTCGAGCACTTCGAGGTCGTCCTGGCGTTCGAGACTCACGCGAATATCGTCGTGGGAAATCTTCACGTACTTCGAAATCACGGCTACCAGTTCGCGTTGCAACGCAGGCAGGTAATCGGCGGGCGCATGGCCGCCGGCGCGCTCGTGCGCGATGATCAACTGCAGGCGTTCCTTCGCTACCGACGCGGATTTCTTCTTCTCGCCCAGCAAAAACGAAAGAATCGACATTACGTGCGCTCCCCTTACTTGGTGCCGAAGAGGCGCTGCAGGAGGCCTGGCTTCTGGTAATCGGTAAAGCGAAGCGATTTCTGCTCGCCGAGGAAACGCGACACGACATCCTTATAGGCTTCGGCGACGTCCGTGCCGTCCATGTGCACAGCGGGCAAGCCCTGGTTCGACGCATGCAGCACCGCTTCCGATTCGGGAATCACGCCGATCAGGTCGATGCGCAGAATTTCCTGGATGTCGGTGAGCGACAGCATTTCGCCTTCGCTGACGCGCTTCGGGTTGTAGCGGGTGATCAGCAGATGTTCCTTGATCGGCTCCTTGCTTTCGATCGCGCGCTTGGTCTTCGACGACAGGATGCCGAGGATACGGTCCGAGTCGCGCACCGACGACACTTCCGGGTTCGTCACGATCAGTGCTTCGTCGGCGAAATGCATGGCCAGCAGCGCGCCCGATTCGATACCCGCCGGCGAATCGCAGACGATGTATTCGAAGTCCATCGCGATCAGATCGTCGATGACCTTCTCGACGCCTTCCATGGTCAGCGCGTCTTTGTCACGCGTTTGCGAGGCCGGCAGGATGAACAGGTTCTCGCACTTCTTGTCCTTGATGAGCGCCTGGTTCAGATTGGCTTCGCCCTGGATCACGTTGATCAGGTCGTACACCACACGGCGCTCGCAGCCCATGATGAGGTCAAGGTTACGCAGGCCGACGTCGAAGTCGATCACGGCGGTTTTGCTGCCCCGCAGCGCGAGGGCCGACGCAAAACTCGCGCTCGTGGTCGTCTTGCCCACGCCACCCTTGCCCGAAGTCACCACAATGATTTTTGCCATTACCCTACCCTTGTGTTCGTCAAATTCGTCAATTATGTGCGGTCATATTTAGCGTGCAACGGTGCGTGCCGAAACCGTTCTGGGCAGCGCGCGCTTCATGCCAATCAGGTGAGCCGCAACGGTTCGATCATCAGTTTTTCTTCTTCGAGCCAGATCTGCACCGGCTTGCCGAGCACGTCGGCAGGCAGCGGGTTCTCGGTCGTTCGATAAATGCCCGCGATCGAGATCAGTTCCGGCTCGAGACACGTGCAGAAAATGCGCGCGTCGTGATTGCCCTGCACGCCGGCCAACGCCCGGCCGCGCAGCGGCGCGTAAATATGGATGTTGCCTTCCGCGATGACTTCGGCGCCGTAGCTCACCAGACCGAGCACGACCAGATCGCCCTTTGCGTAGATGCGCTGACCGGAACGCAACGGCTTGTCGACCACCATCGTTTGCGATGAGGTGGCAAGGCGTACGGGCTCGGCTGCGCGTGCCGGTTCGACCGCGGCGGCCGTGGCCGGCGTGCCGGCTGCGTGCGTGCCGGCTTCAGGCGTCCCGGCTGCGGGCGTGCCGGCGCCTTCGAAGAGATCGGCCGGTGGTGTAGCCGTCGCGGCGGTAGCAACCGGCGCGGGTGCGACCGCGGTCACGGTCTCTTCGTCGGCGGATTTTGCGGCAGCGCCGCGGTGATCGCGCGCTTCGAGCAATGGCAACGCCGATTCGGCCGCCCATGCTTGCTGCGCGTTGGCGACCACGCCGACCGGGTGCATACGCACGCTCTCGAGCAACTGCGCGATCTCGGCGAGCGGCACGCGTTCGTTCTCGGCGAGGCGCCGCACGTCGAGCGCGACGACGTCGTTAGCGAAAAATTCCGGGGTCGCCTCGAAGCGCCGCGTCAGTTCGGCACGCATGGCTTCGAGGTCGGTTGTCTTGACCACGAACAGGAGCGTGTCGACAGAGCCGCTGCGGAGTTCGAAAAAGGGTGATTTCTTGGGCGACATAGCGTTCGGCAAAAAATTTTGCGTATTTTACAGGCGTCCACGCGGGCGGCGAGCTTTTTTGCCGATAGAACGCGCCGCCACAGCAGCGCTTGAACCGCGCGATGGGCCACGACGCTGTACAGACGCGGATGGGACTTGAGCGGCAGGCTGCTGCGCGCCGCTCGCGGGATCACTGCTCAAACACCTGAGACGTGGTCGGCACGTGGCGCACCAGCAGGCTTTCCGCCTGCTCGGGCGCGCGCGCGACGCGGCGATGCTCGCCGGTCGGGCCGAAGCCGAGCGCCTCGTAGAAGCGCATCGCATTGCGGTTGGCATCGGCGACCCACGCGTAGATTTCCATCGCGCCTTCGCTCGCGAGCCAGGCGCTGGCCGTGTCGACCAGCAGCTCGCCGCCCCGCAGATGGCGCACGGCCGGCGCCACCCATAACTCGCAGACGAACGCGCGGCGCGCCGCGGTGTCGTCGAAATATGCTTCGATCAGTCCGGCGGGATGACCCTCGGTATAGAGGATGAAGCTGGTGGCGGCAAGGGAAACAGCGTGTGAGGCGGCGGTGGCGTCGAAACTGGCGGCATCTGCCGACAAAGCGTCCTCGAGCGTTTCGCCGAAGGCATAGGGCGCCTCCCGCAGCGACGCAGTACGGAGTTCGCGAAAAACGGCGCCCTGATCAGCGGCAATACGGCGAACAGTCAATGACGGATTCATGCAGACGAAAACCCCTTGAAATCCTAACGCGTAGCTTTAACCGAACCGGCGCGCGAGTCAAATCCTTATTTGCAGGACGGGACGGCGGCGCGGGGCCACGGCACAGGAACCGCGCCCAATCCGCGCAGCATTTCGCACGCCCGCCGCCGGCCCTGCCGGTTCGGCGTAGCGCCTGGGCGGCGTGCTCAGGGCGCCTCGTAGTCGCCGGTGCCGTCCGGCCACGGCGTGAGCAGCTCGTAGCCGTCTTCGGTCACGGCGACCATATGCTCCCATTGGGCCGACAGCGAACGGTCCTTGGTGACCACGGTCCAGCCGTCGCGCTGCACCGTGGTGCCGGCGCGGCCCGCGTTGATCATCGGTTCGATCGTGAAGACCATGCCGGGCTTCAGGCGCACGCCCTGCCCAGGCTGGCCGTAGTGCAGCACTTGCGGGTCTTCGTGGTAGACCTTGCCGATGCCGTGTCCGCAGTAGTCGCGCACGATCGAGAAGCCGTCGCGCTGCGCGGTCTTCTGGATCGCGTAGCCGATGTCGCCGAGCGTCGCGCCCGGCTTCACCTCGCGGATGCCGGCCAGCATCGCTTCATAGGTCGTGTCGATCAGCTGACGCGCCACCGTGCTCGGCTGGCCGACGCAGTACATGCGGCTGGTGTCGCCGAAGTAGCCGTCCTTGATGATCGCGACGTCGATATTGATGATGTCGCCGTCCTTCAGGATCTCGCTGCGATTGGGTATGCCGTGGCACACCACCTGATTGACCGAGGTACAGACCGTCTTCGGAAAGCCCAGATAACCGACGTTCGCCGGAATCGATTTTTGCGTGTTGACGATGTAGTCGTTGCACAGCGCGTCGAGCTCGTCGGTGGAGACACCGGCCTTGACGTGCTCGCCGATCATCGCGAGCACGTCCGCGGCGAGGCGGCCGGAGATGCGCAGCTTGGCGATGTCGTCGGGAGTCTTGTAGGTAATGGCCATGAATTCGGTCGATGGGATCGGGGTGGGTCGATGTTTAAAACGCGCGTTGCAGGCATTGCGGCGGTGCGATTCGCGCTCAGGCGTGCAGAACCGGCCTTGCCGCCATGCCGCTCGGGCAGGCACCGAGAACGGGCTCACATCGGTTTTCGATCGGGCAATTGTACAGAGGATCGGCGCGCGCCCCGGCAAATCCGGTAGATACGCGCCGGACGATCCTCAACGAGGCGCGTGCCGGTACGGATCCTGGCTCCATCCAGCGATACCGGACGCTGAGCTAGACGACGCTAATGCGTGACGGGCACGACCGCCGTGCAGCGCGGTCGTGCCCGTCACGCCTACCTCACGCGGAGTGGTTGTCCCCGCAGAAAAACAAACCGCTCAGCGCACCGGAATGATCAGATGCTGCCCGATCAGGATGAGGTTAGGGTTCGGCAGGTTATTGCGCTTCTGCACTTCCACATATCGCGTGCCGCTTCCCAACAGACTCGCGGCGATCGCGTTCAGTGTGTCACCCGAGCGGACCACGTACGTCTTCTCGCCGCTCGTCGCGGCGGTGGTGAGCACCTGGTTGCTGATGAAGTATTTACGCAGCAGGTCGAGGTATGCGGGGGATTGCTTGACCTTCGCGATCGCCGAGTTCAGGTAGATCAGGAGCGCGCTGTCTTCCTTGCGCACGCCGATTTTGTACAACAGGTTGGAGCCGTCCAGCTTCGTGACAGCAAACGTCAGGTCGGTGTCCTTGATCTCCGACACGCCGAACGGATAGTCGTAGACGATCGCGTCGACCTGATGTCCGTCCAGGAAGTACGCCATCCAGGACCGCTGCCCCTCGATGCTCGCATCCGACAGTTCGACGATTTTGCTATCCGGGAACGCTTTCTGGGCAAACGCTTTCACATCCGGATCGCCTTGCAGAATACCGACCGTTTTGCCCGACAGATCCGCCGCTGAGCGAACCGGAGAACCCTTTGCGACGATCAACGAATAGCCGAAGTCTTCGACATACGGAATCGAATAGACGACGCCGCCTGGGGTGTTGTCTGGAAAGGTCAGACCGTCCATCGCAACGTCGACTACAGCGTTGCCCTGCTTGTCGGTTTTGGTCAGTTGCTCAGGGACCGCCGGATACGTGTCCACGCCGTGATGCGTGTCGACCGTGACAGTCGGATGGTCGCTGGAGGTGAACTCTTTCTGCGCGAACAGCAGATTGGCGAAGTCGACATTGAAGCCTTGCGGCTTGCCGTTGTCTTCCGAGTAAAACGGCCGCGACGGATTTTCGACGCTGACACGCACGATGCCGTTGCTCAAGATGGACTTCAGCGCGTCCTTATTGGGCACAAAGCCATCCGGATTGCTCGGGGCAGGCGTTTTTGCCTCATCGGATCTATTCGAGCCGGTGTCCACTCCGTTCACCGCCACAGTGTCTTTGTCAGCGCTCTGCCCAGCGTTAAAGGTATTTTTGAGGCCGCCTTCGTGGATGTACCAACCGGCAGCCAGCAAGACCAGAAAAAGAACCGAACCCAGAATTTTCTTCATTTTTGATCGAGTTGAGTTATCGAAGGGCCGCGCTTGATTATTTGGATGCCGTGGGGGAGCCGAGTTGCTGGGGAGGTGGATTAACTGTGCCCATCTCTGTCGCGGCTTTGGCCTGCTGCACTTCGGCGCTTTCCATCAACGAGGTTTCCATTTCGGAAAATGCCTTGTTGACGGAGTTCATCACCGAGTCGAGCGCGGCGTCCGTTTTGATTTGAGCGAAGGTGTCGCTCGACTGCATGCCGGCGATCTTGTTCATGCGTTGCGCTGACTGCGACATGTCCCACAGTGCTTTGGCGCGATCGATAGCGTCGGAGAATCTCTTGAGCTCGTCCTGCACCTGCTTATAGCGCCCTTCCCGAAACGCGAGCAGCTTTTTCATCGTCGCGAGTTGGTTCTCGAAACGCGCGACGTCGTCGGGATATTGTTTTTTGAACTGCGCGGTTTTGTCCTCGAAGTTTTTCACCTCCGTGCGGAAGTCCGTGATGCTCTTCTTGAACCGCTCGGCGCCTTCCTGCTTTTCGGCCAGCTCGTTGTACAGCGTCTCGATCGGGTTCGACTTCGCTTCGTTCACGAACATCTTGACCTTCTGGTTCGCGAACTTCATGGCAAGAACGGGACCGAAGTTGATCGCCGCAAGCCCGATCACCGCGGCCAGAATCAGGCCGACGAGCCCTTTGACCAGCATGATCGCAAGTGGCGCACCGATGGCGATGCACAGCCCGATAATCGCCCACTTGATGATTTTGAATTTCGTGGTGTTCGTGGTCGAGTCAACGACCGAATTGCCGACTGACATTTGAATCCCCTTTCGCACCTTGTTTTACAAAACCGGTTTTGCAAACTGCTTGGGAACATCGTTGTGGCTGTGCGTTTTTGCGCCTGCATTTCGGGCTTGACGCGGAAACGCTGTATGACTTTACAGGCACAAAGACGACTGGGGAAGCATAGGTTGGTTTTTCGAACAGCGAGTCGAATAGCGTCGGGATCGGCTTGCGGGCGTATCGAATTCAACCCGGCGAGTTTCCTGTCAAAATTATGTCAAATACTTTCCAAAATGCTTTCGACGCCTATCTTTTATGCAAAAGCGTTGGCCTGCCCATTAATCGCGGAACGCTTTCAGTTATATGAAATCGTTAGACCGGTAACCATGGCAGCTCCGACGATCCAGAACCATGCCCGTGGAATATGCACAGTGGATTTTCTGCTCCGCCGGCTTTGTGCATGGGTTCACAAACTTCGATTGTTCAGCTGATTTCCAATAGGTAAATCGCGCTAGACGGCTAATCGCGTCTAGCGAAAAAAGAGGCTGCAATGGGAGCGCAGGACGTTACCGAGGCAATAGCCGGCGGACTTGTCCGGCAGAGCCGCCTATTGAAACTGCTCGGAGCAATTCGTTTTTCGTTCCGCCGGCATCGCGCCGTCACCTCGGAGGCAAGGCCGCGGTTGAACAAAGCAGCGAGAACGAAGACGCAAAGTAGCTGCAGTTTCCCGAGGATCATCCGAAGGTTGCGGCCGGTGCCGCACAGCACCGCGTGCATCGCAATCGCCGAGCGCGTCTTTTCTCTCTCATCGACGCGCCCAGCTGATCTGCGGTATCACTTGCCGAGCTGCGCCGCAGTCCCCCGGACCATGCCTATAAGAATCAGATAACACGACAAGTAGTCTGACGCCGGGGGGTAACGCCACTGCCATTTGCAAAGTTATCAGCCAAACATGTACCGCCCCGACAAACGATAGATGAGCTAGCGGGAATTGTTCCACTGTTTGTGGCTACTCAAATTCAGCACAGAATTCCACGTAGGCGTTGACCAAGTCGGGCTGCGTCTGATGCGCAACATTCGAAGACACGAATCGTTCCATGCAATAAGAGTACGAAACGCCGAGCAGATCTTCGATCTCCCTTCGATCGCCCGCGACAAATGAGACATTGTCCCCGTCTGTATAGATCATGAAACGCTCGCTATCCGGCCAAAGAAAATTGGTGCCCCAGTATGGCAAATTGTTGGGCGTTGTCTCGAACAATCGATTTGGATCCTCGACCGAAAGATCCAACTTCCGGGTAGCCACAGTCATAGCTGAAAAATCAGGCGCATATTCCCATTCAGCCTTTTCGAGGGCAGCAACGTGCAAGAACTTACTTCCGCTCTGCAAACAGAACGAGCGAACTCTGGCCAACAATTCAATCCGCTTGCCGTCTTCCATTTGCAGCGACCGAAGGTCCCCCTCCCACAACGGGACGACAACCCATTGGCGCGCGCGCAAAAACGCTCGTGAGTAAAAGGCAAGGAATCGATCATCTTCGTCAATCTCACCCAGTCTTCCGTTCGACATGCCGTAGATACAGACGCTGAACGCGATAAATCGCAGCGCAGCCATGTAGTCGGCAAATACGTTTTTAGTCTGATTCATAGGTTAAAACCTGATCTTCATCTGGCTGTTGGGCCCACTCGGCCGACTAATCTGAATGCTAGGCGAGCTTGTCGACTTGCTCACCGGATAGAGAGTAGCCGTCGATCCGTCCGTCAAAGTTACCACTTGCGCCCCATTAAGATACGTCTTGGCGCTGCCCGGAACGGCAGGTAGCGAGTCGAAAGCCTGTTGCGCCGAACTCATCCCGCCGCTCCCAGTCATGTTGAGGTACTCAGAACTCTTTCCGGTAGTGTTCGTCATGCCGCTGGTGATATTGCCGATCGCACTATCGACTTGACTGGCTGCACTGCTGTTTGTGGCAAGTCATCGCGCCGCACTTCACGCTATCTCCCAGTAGAAATCCGTCAGTAGGCTTTCCATGGTGAATGGTAAGCGACCAACGGTACGTCGCTGCTCGAGCCATAGAAACACCTCGCGGGGACTATGCGTTTCCGAGAACGCCCTAAACTCTTGACCAACAGAAGCGTCGAAGGCATCGAGTTCGCGTTGGAATTCGGAATAGTGCCTCTTTTGAATTTTGAGTGGGTAGGTTTGGCGGGTCAAGGACGGGCGTAAGCCCGGCGTAGCGAATCCTTGAGG
>NZ_JBYSWU010000034.1:0-80369 GCF_058781505.1 Paraburkholderia sp. FW306-2-2C-D06C
CCGACGCCATAGCGGCACCACGTCGACCCGACACACGACTTCACGGTGCGCAGCGATTTGCCGTATGCATGGCCCGATTCGAAACCGGCGGCGATCAGTTCTTCCCAGATCAGCGGCAGTTGCTCGACGCGCGCGCCGAACATATCGACTCGCTGACCGCCGGTGATCTTCGTGTAGAGACCGTATTTCTTCGCGACCTGGCCGACCGCGATCAGGCCGTCGGGTGTCACTTCGCCGCCCGGCATGCGCGGCACGACCGAATACGTGCCGTCGCGCTGGATGTTGGCGAGGTAGTAATCGTTGGTGTCCTGCAGCGATGCATGCTCTTTCTTCAGCACGAATTCGTTCCAGCACGACGCGAGGATGCTCGCCACCGCCGGCTTGCAGATATCGCAGCCGAGCCCTCGGCCATGCTTCGCGAGCAATTCGCCGAAGCTGCGTACGCCCTCGACACGCACGATGTGATACAGCTCCTGGCGCGAATACGGGAAGTGCTCGCACAGGTGGTTGTTGACCGCGAGCCCCTGTTTCTTCATCTCGGCCTTCATCACCTGGGTGACGAGCGGCACGCAGCCGCCGCACGAGGTGCCGGCGCATGTTGCGCTCTTCACAGCGCCGATACTGGTCGCGCCCGCACACACCGCCGCGCAGATTTCGCCCTTCGAGACGTTGTTGCACGAGCAGATCTGCGCGGCCTCGGGCAGCGCGTCGACCCCAAGTCCGGGTTTGGCCTTGCCATCGCCTTGCGGCAGGATCAGGAATTCCGGCGCGTCCGGCAATTCGATGCGGTTCAGCATCATCTGCAGCAGCGTGCCGTATTCGGTCGCATCGCCGACCATCACGGCGCCGAGCAGTTGCTTGCCGCACTCGGACACCACCAGCTTCTTGTAGACCTGCTTGCGTTCGTCGCTGAACTGGTACGTGCGGCTGCCCTGCGTCTTGCCATGCGCGTCGCCGATGCTCGCGACGTCCACGCCCATCAGCTTGAGCTTGGTGCTCATGTCGGCGCCGGCGAAACCGGCTTGATCGCCCAGCAATTGCTTCGCTGTGACGCGTGCCATGTCATACCCCGGCGCCACAAGGCCATACACCATGCCGTTCCACGCCGCGCATTCGCCGATCGCATAGATGTCAGGGTCGCTCGTGCGGCAGGTGTCGTCGATCGCAATGCCGCCGCGCGGGCCCAGTTCCAGCCCGCAGGCACGCGCAATCTCATCGCGCGGACGGATACCGGCGGAGAACACGATCATGTCGGTGTCGAGATGGCTGCCGTCGGCGAACTGCATGCGGTGGGTGCCCGATTCGCCATCGACGATCGCGAGCGTGTGCTTGCCGGTATGGACCTGCACGCCCAACTCCTCGATCTTGCTGCGCAGAACCCGTCCGCCGCCGTCGTCGACCTGCACCGCCATCAGCCGCGGTGCGAACTCGACGACATGCGCGGCCAATCCCATATCATGCAGCGCCTTCGCGCATTCAAGCCCCAGCAGGCCGCCGCCTACCACCACACCCGACTTCGCCCGCGCGCCGCACGCCTGCATCGCCTCGAGATCCTCGATGGTGCGATAGACGAAGCAATCCTCACGATCGCTGCCCGCCATCGGTGGAACAAACGGCGAGGAACCGGTGGCGAGCACCAGTTTGTCATAGGAAAGCGTCTCGCCGGTCGAGATGCTCACCGTGCGGGCCTCCCGGTCGATCGAAACCGCCTTCGCGTTGAGCCTGAGCAGCATGTTCTCGCGCTCGAAGAAGCCCGGCTTGACGAGCGAGAGGTCCTCAGCGGACTTGCCGGAAAAGAATTCGGACAGATGCACGCGGTCATACGCGGGACGAGGCTCCTCGCACAGCACGGTGACGTGCAGCGCGGACCTCGTGTCGTCCACAAGGCATTCGAGGAGCTTGTGCCCCACCATGCCGTGGCCAATGACGATAACGTTCATGACTGGAGTCCCATCCATTTCCAACGCGGTTCGCGGCATGATTTTCGTCCGGCAAATAAAAAGGCGTCCCGCGGATTCAATCGTCAAGTGACTGAATTCGGGGACGCCGTTGTCCAAAACAAGCAGTGATCTACAGAGTGACTTCTGGTGCGTGCTGACCGGATCATCGTTGATCCGCTGCCTTGGATTACGCAAAGGCCATGCCATGCGGGACAACTCACCGCCGTTGAGCCCTGCGCAAGGGAAAGGCGTATCGCAAGACGCGTCTGCCCAAAGCGGCTTGATGCATTCTGATGCGGCAAAGCACAATGGTAGTGCGGTGCAGCACCTTCTCCGTGCAGCGCGCCTGACGAATGTCATCGCCTGCATGGCCTGGATACTGGCTTTCCTGGATCGCCGGCAACGACGCCGGCACATGCAATCGAAGCGCCCGCGATCCGAACCACGGACCCACAATTGCGCCAATGCACTCAAGGATCTGACGGACACCCGTTCCGCGACCTTTACCTTTAACGGCAATCTTGATGCGAAGACGGTTCCGTCAATTTGCAATACTGTTGGCGCCGGCGCCAGCCAGCGCGCGCTCGCGTAGCGCCGCTTCGCGGGCCTTGTGTTCACCGCTGAAGCGCACCGCCAGTGCACACAACGCGGAAAGCGTGACCAGGATGCCGAGCATCGCCAGCGTCTGCTGGACGCTGCCGACGCCTTTCATCAGGAAGCCCGCGGCCACCGCGCCGACATTGCCACCGGCGCCAATCACGCCCGCGACGCCGCCCAGCGCCTTGCGGTCGATGAACGGCACCAGCGCGTAGGTCGCGCCGCAAGCCATATGCGTGAACAGACCGAAAACCAGCATGGCGATCACGGCCAGTGCGACGCTGTCCGCGTGCGCGAAGCCCACGAGGCCCAAACCTTCGCCAACGATCAGCGCGAACAGCAAAGTCGCGCGGACGTCGAGGCCTCGACGCGCGGCAACCTTGTCCGACAGCCAGCCACCCAGCGCGCGGGCAAACAGGGCGAGCAGACCGAAGCTGCCGGCGGCGATGCCCGCCGCCTTCAGCGACAGGTGGAAATGATCGACGTAATAAATCGCGGCGACATTGTGAATGAAGACCTCGACGCCAAAACACGCTGCGTAGGTGGTGAACAGCATCCAGACGCGATAGTTCGCGCAGGCTGCTCGAAAGCTCGCCCAACCGCCCTTCTTGCCGCCGTCGATCGCGATTCCGAGCGCCCGCAGTTCCGCAAAGTTTCCTTGCGGGCAATCCTGCGTGAAGCGCCAGTAAAACATCGCCATGACCGGCATCGCAAGGCCCGGCACCACCAGCGCAAGGCGCCACGCCGACGACTGTCCTGCGCCGAGCACCATGACCGCCGCCAGCAGCAGCGGCACGAGCGCCTGTGCAGCGCCTGCCCCGGCATTGCCCCACCCGGCCGTCGTCGCGTTGGCAGTACCGACCACGTTCGGCGCGAACATCATCGAGGTGTGATACTGGGTAATGACGAAGCTGGCGCCGACCGCACCGATGCCCAGGCGGCACAGCAGGAAGCTCTCATAGCCGCTGGATAGCGCCGCGCCGAGCACCGGAAACACACCCGCGAGCATCAGGCCGCAATAGATCTTGCGCGGGCCGTAGCGGTCGCATAGCGGACCAATCACCAGCCGCACGAGGATCGTGACGGCGACCGCGGCGATGTTGATATTGGCGACCTGGTCGACGGAAAGCCCGAATTCGCTCTTGATCAGCGGCATCAACGGTGCACAGGCAAACCACGCAAAGAAGCAGACGAAGAACGCCATCCACGTCAGATGGAAAGCGCGCATCGGTGGCGTGCGCAGGCTGAAGAGGTCGATGCGGGTTGCTTTGTCTGTCATCGTCGTTCCGAAAAAAAAGCGTCCCGCGAACCCAATCAGATGACTGGATTCGGGGGACGCCGTTGTCCAAATGCCCGTTTCGAGGTTGCTGCTATTAATTCGAATGAAGATAGATCGACTTTGATCCTATGCGGGCTCTATATGCATATGCCGTGCCACACGGGGAAATTCGGTGTTCGGCGTTCCAGGAAGCCGGAAAAAGCGATGCCACGTGACGCATCCTGTCGGTGGCACGACATATCCTGACGCGGCCAGGCACAGCGATGGTGCGGTACAGCACTGTTCCCGTGCGATGGGAAAGGTTGTGGCGCGTTCGGCCGCGGATGATCGGTGTTTACCCGCCAAACCCGCTCTCGCGCTTGCAACACCCCTCAGTGCGACACACAATGTAAGCGCTAACACGAAGCCGTTTGTGCGTGACTAACCGAAAAGCAGCACGCTAATGCCTCGGCGTCGAGTCAAAATGTAAGCGCTAACATGCGTCAAGGATGTCTCCATTGAAAAATGCTGATCCCGTCGGCAGCGGCGCCAAACACGCTCCGGAGCACATCGTTGTTGTCGGCAGCGCCAACATGGATCTCTTCCCGCCGCCTGACATCGCATCGGCGCGGCCCGCCACATCTCAACCCAAAACATGAAACGGAGACAACGATCATGAGCGCAACCCCGAGTCACGAGCAGGCACCGCCGAGAATCCGCCGCGCCCAGATCGTGGCACTCTCGCTGCTGATGGTGAGCGGCATCGTCAACTATATGGACCGCGGCACGCTCGCCGTCGCCAATTCGCTGATCCGCCATGACCTCGGCCTGTCGCTGGGTCAGATGGGGCTGCTGCTCTCCGCGTTCTCCTGGAGCTATGCGCTATTCCAGTTGCCGGTGGGCGGGCTCGTCGACCGGATCGGTCCGCGCAAGCTGCTCGGCATCGGCCTGATCGTCTGGTCGCTCGCGCAGGCCGCCGGCGGCTTCGTCTCGACCTTCGGCTGGTTCATCGTTGCGCGGATCATGCTCGGCATCGGCGAGGCCCCGCAGTTTCCGTCGGCGGCGCGCGTCGTCAGCAACTGGTTTCCGCTGCGCGCGCGCGGCAAGCCGACCGGCATCTTCAACTCGGCGTCCCCGCTCGGCACGGCACTCGCGCCGCTCTGCCTGTCGATCATCGTCGTGCAGTTTCACTGGCGCTGGGCATTCATCGTGACGGGCATCGCCGGCCTGATCGTGGCGGTCGTCTGGCTCGCGGTATATCGCGATCCCGCAAAGGCCACGATGACCGACGCCGAGCGGCGCTATCTCGAAGGCGACGAAGCGGATCGCAAGCCGGCGCCCTCGGTGAGCTTCGCCGACTGGCGTTCGCTCTTTTCGCATGGCACGACGTGGGGCATGCTGATCGGCTTCTTCGGCTCGGTCTACCTGAACTGGGTGTACCTCACCTGGCTGCCGGGCTACCTGACGATGGAGCGTCACATGAGCCTGATGCATACGGGCGTCGCGGCATCGGTGCCGTTCTTCTGCGGCTTTCTCGGCTCGCTCACGGCCGGCTGGTTTTCCGACCTCATCACGAGCCGCAGCACGAGCCCCGTCGCGAGCCGCCGCAATGCGGTGGTGATCGCGATGCTCGGCATGGTCGCGTTCACGATTCCGGCTGCGCTCGTCGAGAGCAACACGATCGCGATCGTGTGCATCTCGGTGGTGATTTTCCTGGCCAACGCGGCATCCGCCAGCTCCTGGGCCCTCGCAACCGCCGCCGCCCCGCCGAACCGCGTCGGCTCGCTCGGCGCGATCCAGAATTTCGGCGGCTTTTTAGGCGGTGCGCTCGCGCCGATCCTGACCGGCTACATCGCGCAGAACTGGTCGTTCGTACCCGCACTGCTGACGGCTGCGGGCATCGCGTTCGTCGGCGCGATGAGCTATCTGCTGCTCGTGCGCAAGCCGATCGAGGACCAGCCCGCGCGTGCCGACACCGCTCGAGCGCCGGCGTGACCTCAGTTCGCGTCCCGGCCAATACAAACCTTCCCGAGAGATGAACATGACGACCTCTACGCAAACCGCCACTTCAATCGAAGGCATCGTCCCCGTGATGCTGACCCCGTTCGACGCCTCCGGCGCGATCGACTACGCCGGGCTCGAACGCCTGATCGAGTGGTATATCGCGCACGGCTCCGACGCGCTGTTCGCCGTCGCGCAGTCGAGCGAGATGCAGTTCCTGAGCCTCGCCGAGCGCGGCGCGCTGGGCCGCTTCGTGGTCGAGAAAGTGGCGGGCCGCATTCCCGTCGTGGTGTCCGGCCACATCAGCGACGACCCCGATGCCCAGGCCGAAGAGCTCAACGTCGCCGCGGGCACGGGGGCTCACGGCATCGTGCTCGTGACCAACCGGCTCGACCCGAAGCGCGAGGGCACGGAGGTCTTCGCCGCGAATCTCAAGCGGCTCCTCGCGCGCCTTCCGTCAGACATCCCGCTCGGTCTATACGAATGCCCGGCGCCGCACCGGCGGCTGCTCTCCGATGACGAACTGAAGATGTGCATCGATACCGGCCGCTTCATCATGCTGAAGGACGTGAGCTGCGATCTCGATACCGTCAAGCGGCGCGTCGCGCTCGCGCAGGGTTCGCCGCTGAAGATCCTGAACGCGAACGCGGCGATCGCGTGGGACGCGATGAAGGCCGGCTCGGCCGGCTTCAACGGCGTGTTCACGAACTTCCACCCTGACCTGTACAAGTGGCTGCGCAACGATGCGGCTCAGGATCCGGCGCTTGCCGAAGAACTGGCGACGTTTCTCGTGCTCGCCGCCGTATCCGAAGCACTCGGCTATCCGGCGCTCGCGAAGATCTACCACCAGCGCATCGGCACGTTCGACTCGATTCGCTGCCGCGTGATCGACTATGACGTGCGCGAACGCTTCTGGGCGCTCGATGCGGTGCTCGACAAGATCGTCGCCGGCACCGAGCATTTCCGCGCGCGCATCGCCGCGCCCGGTTCGGGCTGCTAGGTTCACGGGCGTCTCCCGTCAGAGCTTCGCGATAACCGGAACGTCTGCGCCGACGGCCATGTTCGCTCACGCGTCGCGCGCGCATGCGGCGGTAAGATGGCGGCCGTTCCCCCAACTCACCCTCTGCTTCCCGACCCGATGCCCGACTCCTTCGACCCGCCGCCCGCCGCCCGGACCCCGACCAGCCGTGCCCGCCGCAACACGGGCCGCACCGTGCTTTCCGACGTCGCGAGGCTCGCGGGAGTATCGACGGCGACCGTGTCGCGCGTCTACAACGAGCCGGACAAGGTCTCGGAGAACGTGCGCGGGCGCGTCGAGCATGCCGCGCTCACGCTCAACTGGTTTCCGAATGCGGCGGGACGCGCCCTCGCCTCCACGCGCAGCCACATTGCCGGCATCATCATTCCGACGCTCGATGACCACGTGTTCGCCTCGCAGGTGAGCGGTATGCAGGCGGCGTTCGCCGCACGCGGCATCACCCTCGTGCTCGGCTGTTCGAACTACGATCCGGCGCAGGCGCTCGTGCAGGTGCGCGCGATGCTCGCGCGCGGCGTCGAGGCGATGGCCGTCGTGGGCGAGGCGCATCCGGCCGAACTGTTCGATGCATTGCGGCTCTATCGCGTGCCCTACGCGGTCACGTATGCGTATCGCGAGGGCAGTCCGCACGACTGCATCGGCTTCGACAATCACGCGGCCTACGCGGAGATCACCGAGCATCTGCTCGGCCTCGGGCACCGCTCGTTCGCCGTCTGCATCCAGCCGACGCGCGACAACGATCGCGTGCAGGCGCGCGTCGCGGGCATCCGCTCGACGCTCGAACGCCACGGCCTCGCCGTACGGCCGGAGCACATGTTCGAAGGCGAATCGACGATCGGCTTCGGGCGGCGCAGCCTGCGCTCGATCTGGCAGTTGCCGGGCGAGCACCCGACCGCGATCATCTGCGGCAACGATCACATTGCGCTTGGCGTGCTGCGCGAGGCCGAGGAACTGGGCATCGCGATTCCCGGCGAATTGTCCGTGACAGGCTTCGACGATCTCGCGATCGCGAAGGAAATGCGCCCGGCGCTGACGACGATGCGAGTCGACACGGCCGAGATCGGACGGCTCGCGGCACAGCACCTGCTCGACGCACTCGACGGCAAACGGCCGCAACACGGATACGAGGTGCGTGCACTATTGCAGGTGCGGCAGTCGACGGGACCGTGCCCGGGATAGCTTCGCGGCGCTCGTGGCTGCCCGTGGCTGAATTTGCAGAAACAGGTAGCGAATGAACGCGCTCCACCGGTCTCGCCTCGACCTCGAAAGACGTTGATTGTTCTTGAAAAACAGTGATTTAATAAAGTTGCCGGCTCGGTCCGCGCCCAGGGATATCCCCTACAAATTGCGCCAAACCGCCCGCCAGCTAACAAATATGTCCTGATTCGACTGCAGGATGGCGTTTTCGCGCGCTATCCGGTGCATTCGGTCGACAAAGAGCGGTGTTACGCTGATCAGGCAGCCTTGGCGTTCATCCGCCGCCTTTCAGCGGCAGGTTCTGCTGCCATGAGACATACCTGCGAAGACATACCTGCGAAGCGCGGCGGCGGAGCTGCCCGAGATCGCCGAAACATCGCTGTGGGAGCGTCTGCGATGAAACCAAGAATATCGACCGGTTTGACGCTGCTGTCGCTGCTGTTATTCAGCAGTGCTGCTCAAGCGTGGCAGCCGGTGATCTATCCGATTCGAAGTCAGAGCCCGTATCAGCACAGCATCGACACGGCGATGTGCTTTGCCACCGCCAACCGTCAGACGAAAGTCGACATCGTCCACGAACCGCAAATTCCGCCGCGCAAACCCGCGGCGTCGAAAGCCTTGTCGACGGGTGCCCCGTCGAGGCCACCGTTGCCCCCCAGCAGCTTTTCAGCGATCCCGATGGGCGCGAGCATGCCTGCTGCCGCGTCGGCGCCAGCGGCAAGCGCGCCTGCAGCGAGCGCTGCAACGGCGACGGCGGCGACAGCGGCATCGGGGACCACCGCGGGTACCACCACGACGACCGCCACGGCTTCGGCAGCGGCAGCGTCGGGCAGCGCGAAGAGCGGCGCCTCGGAGACGGCGGCGGCCAGTGCGCCACAGACGGCCCAAGGGTCCGATGTGACGCTGCCGCCGCTGCCGGCGCCCGAACCGCCGATGACACGGTACTGGGCGGCATATGGGGCCTGCATGCAAGCGCGGGGATACGTCGTCATGCAGTAATCCCTGTTGCAGCCTCGTTGCTGTGCCCTGTTCTTTCTGACCGCGGCGCCGGAAGTCGACGCCCGTTTGCGACACGGCAATGCTTAGCGACATCACGTCCGATCAGCACGATTTCCCCCGATGCGGGCACTGCGGAGCGCTGCTAGCCGGACGCTTCACGTCCTGCCCTTGGTGCCATGCGCGCTCAATCGATGCACTCGACGTGCGCCCGGCACTGGCTTCGTCCAGCACGTCGTCGTCCACCAACATTGCGCTGGGCCCAACCCGGCCGATGCCTGCCACGCGGCTGCGGGTGCGGCTGCCGCTGCCGAAGCCGTGGCGTCCATCCTCGAGGGCCGTCAGCGATTCGTTCTACCTGACCTGCGAGTGCGAGCCGACGGCCACCGTGCCCAGCCATCGAAGACTGCTCCGGCCGGCGGCCCTTGGCATCCTCTCTCTCGTGCTGGCATCCGTCGCGTATCTGGGCTTCATCAGACAGAGCAGCGACTCGGACATCAGCGCCCCAGCGGTAGCCGGCAGAGTGATGGTTCAGAAAGCGAAGCCGCCTGTTGCCGTTGCCAAGCGGCTCGCCGCCGTGACGCCGCCAGCTCCACATCGCGCGGCGGTTGCGGCGGCAGTCGCAGCGGCAGCGGCGGCGCCCGATGTGAAGCGCACCGTCAGCAAACCGGACAAACCTCGCGCCGACGTTTCGAAGCATCTCCGAGCCGCGCGCGCCGATCTGCAACAGAGCAATTTGTCGGCGACCAAAGCAAGGCTCTCGGCGGCCATCGCCGCCCAACCGGGCAACCCCGACGCGTTGCGCATGCGCTCCACGCTGAGCGAGCGCGAACAGCAGCGCGACTCGTTGCTCAGCGTCGCGCGAGGCTGCGAATACATCGCGCAATGGCCGTGCGTCTGGCACAACGCGGGCAACGCGCTACTCGTCGATTCGAGCAGCGGAGAAGCAAAGCGCCTCGTCGAGCGCGCCATGCGGGAGTCGGAAGTCGCGAGCGTTGTGACGGCCGATCCTCCGCCCGCCCCGCCGCACGACGAGAGCAACCCGGCAATCCATCATTGAAGCGTCATTGAACGATCGATCCAGCCAGGACTGCCGGCGGCCCGGCCTCCTTCCGCGAACTACCGGGCCATTACCGGGGGCCACCACCGCGCCACCACCAGCCCACTACCGGGCCGGCACGGCAGGACACACTTGATACGCAATCGCCCGGTAACGGGCGGCGGTATCCCTGAGCGTCAAACCGGCCAGCGAGCGTTGCGCGCGCGCCTGCCCGAGCGCGATGACAATGGCGTCGGCATAGCTTTGCACATTGTCGGTATCGACAAGCTGAACGCACGGATAGCCGTTCGCGAATTCAAACGACGGAATCTTGCTGGCAACGATCGGAATGCCCGAAGCCAGCGCTTCAAGAAACGCCACGCTGTGCGCCTCGGAGCGCGACGGCATGGCGAACACGCTCGACTCCGACAGCACGCTCGCCACATCGGAGCGCGGCCCGGCAACCACGGCACGGTCCGCAAGACCCAACTGGTCCACCAGCTCGATGACCGCACGCTGATAGCCAGAATCTTCAACCACGCCGTACAACGTCAGGCGCGCGTCTTCCACCTGCTTGAGCACCTCGCTGAAGGCGCGCACCGTCAGGAGCTGATTCTTCACCGACGCATACCTGCCGATCTGCACGATCTGCGGCGCGCGGCCGTTGCGTTCCCCACCGTCGGTGAAGGCGAAGCGCGCGAGGTCCACGCCGTTGGGAACGACAATCATCGACGGATGCGGTCCGATGGTCTGCGCGTAGTCCGTCACGCCCTGCTGCGAGACACCGATCACGGCCCGGGCACGTCCCGAGAGGATGTGTTCGACGCGCCGGAACAGCGGGCGCTCGAAGTCATTGGTCGCCGAATGCATGACATAGACGACCGGCACGCGAAGCGGCAACGCGCGTGCGTAGAACGACGGAATCGTGGCGTGCGCGAAAATCACGTCGGGACGGAAGCGGCGCACCGTGAAGAACAGATTCCACAGCTTGCGGGCCGCGCGATGCCGCCGCTGCGGAAACCAGCACAGCACGCCGTGCCCCTGGAGTTCGTCCCGCAGCGGCATGTATTCCGCATGCGACGGCAACAGCGACGCGACGCACACCGCCATGCCGTCGGCGCACTGATCGATGGCGAGATCCTTCGCGAGGACTTCGGCGCCGGACAGCCGCGGCGCCAGAACGAGATGAAGGACACGCATCATGAAGCCCTTGCAGTCAGCGTTCGAAACAGCATCCAGGCCGCCGCGCAGCCAAGACCGAGAGTCATCGACCACGCGATCCCCGTGACACCCCACCAGTGGACTGCAAGAGGAACGCAGATAAGCAGCACAACGACCTGGATCAGCGATGCATGCACGGTCGCCTTCGCGTCGCCCACCGCACGCAGATACGCGACCAGCACCGCGATCAACGCGCCGATCGCCATGTTGATCACCAGGATTCTGAACAGCGGCACCGCGGGCAGCCACGCAGCACCGAGAATCAGGGAGAACAGCGGTTGCGCAATCAGCCTCAGCACTTCGACGAATCCCGCCAGACCCAGTGCGATCACCAGAAGATAGATCTTGATCAGCCGCGACGCGGCGTGCGGATTCCTGCGATGATGCGCCGCGAACGTCGGGAACAGGTATTGCGACATGGCGATCGCGGCGTCGGCCAGCAGCATTTGCGCGAGCCGCGACGACATCTGATAGCCGCCCAGTTGCGTCGGCCCGAGCAGCTTGCCGACGACCACCTTGTCGAACTGATTCAGCAGCAGATTGATGACACTGCTTGCCCAGATCCAGCGGCTGAAGCCCACGTATTGACCGATGCCCGACCACACGGCGCGCACCGGCGGGCGCGGCTTCATCGTCAGCCACGTGAGCGTGCTTTTCAGCGTTTCGCCGGCCACCAGACCGAGCAGCACCGAGGCCGCGCCGGCACCGAAATACGCAAAGGCGAGCCCGGCCGAACAATCGACAAACGCCGCCGCCACTTCGACACCGGCGATATGCTGGAAGCGCCGCTCACGCTGCACGACGAAATAAGCGGGGGAAGCCAGGCCGCGCAACAGCGGCAGCGTCGCGGCGAGTTGCAGCAACACAAGCGAGCCGTCGAGGTGAAACTGGCTGCCCAGCACCGGCGCCAGCGCGACCAGCAGCAGCGAGATGAGCACACCGCGCGCCGTCAGGGTCGTCCATACCGCACCGAGTTGCGAACGGGTCGGCGGATGTTCACCTTGAACGACCGCCTGCGCGAGGCCGGTGTCCGACAGCGCCTCGGCAATGGCTACTGCGAGCAGCGCCACGCTCACGCTGCCGATCGCCGCCGGTCCGAGCATCCGGCCAATCGCAAGAAACTTGATCGCGACCAGTCCACGCACGACGAACTGCTGCAGCAGCACCCAAGTCGCCGCACTCGCGCCGAAACTGGTCGCCATCGAAAGCGCCGGAAGCCTGATCGCCCGCAAGCTGTTTCTCCGTCGAATCGGAACGCCGCTGAATCCGGCCACGCAACGATTGAACGGAATCGCTGCGATATGCCGCCGACGCATAACGAGTGAGGTGCACCAGCCACGCTGGCGACGTTTTCATCGAACTCCATCCACGACCTTACCGCGAGAGAATCGGCAACAACCGCCATCAGCTAGGCCACTTCAGCCGAAGCCATTGCGCTCTAGTACGTTTACCCACGGATCAGGTCAAATTGACGGGTCCCCTCGCACCGGCGGTGCTAACGTTGATCCGTTAACAATGCGCGTGAGGGTGCGCGAGAGCCGCCGTCCTGGCGCTTTTCCACAACGCACATACAGCACATGCCGCACATGTCAACCGACGCGATGGAACAAGACTACGTCCTGATTGTCGAGCCCAATCTCACCGGCCATCGCTGGCGTTATGTCGAGTGGACCATGCAGGCTTGTGCGGAAGCCGGGTATCCGTGCATTCTCGCCACCGAGAGCGCCAACGAGGATCATCGGCTCGCCCGGCAGATCGTCGCCGCCAACCGGCGCGACATGGAAATCGCGTTTGTCGATCCGGAGGAGCGTCCCCGCGGCCTGTTGCGCGACCCCAACGAATACTGGCGCTTTCACCGCTATTTCAAGCGCGTGTACAAGATCGTCAGCCGCGCGCAACCGATCAGGCTCGTGATCGTTCCGTACGTCGACTATTTCTTTTATGCGCTGCCGTTTCTCGGCTCGCCATTCGGCAAGACGCCGTGGATCGGCATCACGATGCGCGCGACCTTTCATCATCACAAGGTCGGCATCAAGGCGCCCGACCGTCCGTTGGTCAATGCGATCAAGGCGCAGCTCTTCAAACGCGCGGTGAGATCGGCGGGATTGCGCACGCTGCTCACCATCGATCCCACGCTGCCGGAGTGGTCGGCGCGCAGCGCATCGAAGGCAAGCGCGGCGATCGCCTACGTGGCGGACCCCTTTCCGGATGAACATGCGGAAAACCCCGTGCTCGCCCGCGAACGGCTCGGACTGGACCCCGAGCAGCACTACCTGCTGGTGTACGGCGCCATCACCGAGCGCAAAGGCATCTACGAACTGGTCGAGGCGCTGACGCGTCTGGACAACGCCCCCACGCTGATCGTCGCCGGCGAGCAGGACGCGGGCACGCGCCATTTCATGCGCAACCACGTCCGCGGCCTGAAACCCGCACCGCTGGTTCTCGACGCGTTCATCTCAAACGATCTCGAGCGCGATCTGTTCTCCGCCTGCGACGCTGTCTGGCTGGGCTACAAGGGACACTACGGGATGAGCGGCGTGCTCGTGCAGGCGTACCGCTTCGGCAAGCCGGTAATCGCGACCGAAGACGGGCTGATCGGCTGGTTCAGCCGGCGCTGTGAACTGGGGCCGATATTGAGCGACCTGAGTACGGCGTCGATCGGCAAGGCCATCACCGAAATCGCCACCTCGTGGCCGCATGCGCCCGAGGCCGTCCCGTTCGCACGCGAAGATCTGCTGTCGCGGCATACGCTCGGGCAATTCAAGCAAACCTTGCTTCAGCAGATGGCCTGAAACCAGCGGCACATTCCAGCGCACCTTGGCACACGTCGGCAACCAGCGGCACATTCCAGCGCACCTTGGCATACGCCGACAACCAGCGGTACATTCCGGCACACCCAGGCATACGCCGGCAACCCGCGGCACATTCCGGCACACCCTGGCATACGCCGGCAATCAACGGCAATCAACGACAACCCTCGACAACCCGCGCGCGATCAGCCGGCCGGTTCGCTGCCCGCGCCCGGCTCGGCGCCGCGCCGCGCGGCGAGCACCGCGATGCGCGGATCGGCGGGCTCTGCGGTCGTGGAACTGGTGCCCTCGGCGGCCGGCCGCGCGCGGGTTGTCGTTGGTTGCCGATGCCGCGATGGCGGGCCTTCGGCGGCGAGCGCCTCTTCGCGCACCGCACTGCTGCGCTTTTCCGGAAAGAGCGCGTTGCGCATGAGCAGGAACGGAAATTCGATCGCGCGCGTGGTCACATAACCGATCAGGATAGCGATCGCGAACTGCGCGGTCAGCGCAAGAATCCACGTCAGGCTCGGCGCGAGGCCAAGCGCGGTCGCTTTGTGAATCAGCATGTCGCCGGGCGCGAGCGCAAGCGAATGCCATAGGTAGATGCCGTAAGAATAAAGGCCGACCCATGCAATCGCGCGATAGGCCATCGAAGAGCGAAGCGATCCGGAATGTTCGAGCGCCAGCACGAGCAACGCGGCAAAGCCGAGCGCCTGAATCGTGTAGCCGATGCTTTCGTCCAGCGCCAGATTTTTCGTCGCGAACGCAAGCCACGCGCACAGCACGGCGACCATTGCGACCAGCAACCACGTGCGCTTCGCCAATCGCTGATAGACGGCCGGTCTCATCCAGTAGACCGCGGACAGAATCACGCCGACCAGCAAACTGTCGATCCGGTACTGCGTGTAGGCGAAGGCGCCTTCCAGGTTTCCGCCCGCCACCGCGAAGCAGCGTGCCGTGAGCACCACCGCGCAGATTGCGGTGAGGATGCTGACGATGGTCCACACGCCCAGACGCCAGCGGGCGAACAGCAACAGGAGCGCCGGCAATACGAGGTAAAAGTGTTCTTCGACCGCGAGGCTCCAGGTCTGGGTAATCGAGGTGCCCAGATAGTTCTGCAGATGGGCCAGGTTCTGGAACAGAAACGTATTCCACGGGTGGCGGCCCGCCAGCAGATGGAAAGCGAGCAGCACGTAATACGCGGGCCAGATGCGAAAGATACGCCGGATGATAAAACGCCGTGCGTCGACGTGACCTTTTTCGGCGTACTGCCTGAGCAGGAGACCGCCCACCAGAAAGCCGCTCAGCGTGAAGAACAGATTCACGCCTTCACGTCCGAAATTTTTCAGCGGGTACTCAATAATCTGGAGTAGAAAGTTATTCGTATGGACAGCATGAAAGTGAAACCCCATCACCGCGATAATGGCGATGCCGCGGAGGAAATCGAGCTCGATTGCCCTGCCGGCTGTTACGGGTCTCGCGCCGCCGAATAATTTCATGTTCTTCTCCCCTGACACCCTGCGCGGGCCAATGTCCCTTTTTGCATCTTCGGTGGCGTTACGCGCGCGTGCGCGCCAACATCAAGACATTGCCCGACAAGCTGAAGAGGGCCGGGTACGTCACGCAACAGTCGGCCTTTCCTCTGTCGCCAGAACCCAGGCAATCGGCGACGAAACCGGCAGGCGGAATTGGCAAGCGGGGATATTCCCGCACAATGACCTTACGCGAGACCGTCTGGTATAGACCAACGGCGCCGGGGAGGGTCAACAATGCGCCATCAGTATGCGACGCTGTGGATTTGGATTTTTCTGTTACCGCTTGCGCTGGACTACAAAGCGACCGACGCAAACACAGGCCACTTCGCCCAGTTCGTGTTCGTCCTTCCGGCGCTTGCCGCGGGACTGAGCCTGGCGCTGATTGCGCCGCGCTTTCACGACCGCTCACGCCTGCGCTCATTCGTCACCCTTAGCCTTCTTCTGTGCGTGCTCGGCAGCGTCATCGCCCAGTGGGTGCAGGGCAACGACACCGGCAACTATCTGCGTGTCCTGCTGCCATTCCTGCTGTTCCTGCTGGGCTACGCCGTGGCCTGCCGCCCATGGAGCGAATATCGAATCTCGCAGTTCGAGAAAGCCCTGCTCGTTGCCAACACAATTAGCCTCGTGTTCACCTTCGCGTACGGCATGGCGACGGGCGGCGGTCTCGAGGAGGTCCGGTACCGGATCATCTCCGTCACGCTGCTCGGACTGCAAGGCGTGCTGCTGCACGAATTCGTCGTCGCGAAGCGCTTCTCCTTCTTTACCGTTGCGGTGTTCGCCTTCAGCGTGATCGTCGAGTTGCTGAGCGTCACACGCAGCTTGCTGGCGGGTACGGTGTTGCTGTTCCTGATCGCGATGGCACTGTGCGCGCCGACGGTTCGGCAGATCTGGCGCGCGCTCGCGCGCAGCCTGATCGCCGGCGTGGTGATCGCCGGCGTGGCAGGCGTGGCGGCATTGAGCTTCCCCACCGTCACCCAGCACTGGACGCAGCGTATTTTCGCGTCGGAGGAAACCGCCGCCGGCAAGGACCCGACCACCATCACCCGGCTCGCCGAAATGCGCGATCAGTACGACCAGGTCACCGCGGATCCCGCGACGCTGCTATTCGGCGCGGGCCTCGGACACTACTATCGCTACTCCCCCGCCTACCTGCCGGATCTCGCCGGCCAGATTAGCGAGAAAGAATTCTATGCGATCAGGGAATGGGCGGCCGGTCATAACTTCTGGGTGTATCAGTTGTTCGCGGGCGGGCTGCTGTTCGGCATCGGCATGCCGCTTGCCGTATTGGTCGCCCTCGCGATCTGTTTTCTCTCCTATCGTCACTGGCGAGCGGTCGTGCCGGATGCGCCGATGCTCCCCGTACTGGGGCGAGCCATCATGCTGTTTGCCGCGCTGCCGGCTACGTCGATAGGCGGCAATCCGCTCGGACCGCGTTTCTCGGGACTGGTGTTCGGCATCGCGCTCGGCTTGATGATCGCGACGCATGCGCGGCTGCAACGCGCACTCCCGGCGAGGCCGAAGCGGCTTCGCAAGCCGCAGCGCATGCGCCCGGTGGTCGTGCCCGAGTTGCCGGGCAGGATCCAGCCCGGCATGGGCCGAGCGGACCTCGCGGCAACCTTGGGCATCTCACATTCGGCAAACGTCACGGCCGGGTCCGGCCACTTCGGCCCGCTCGCGTCGTCCGGCACGCCGTCGACGCACAGCGTCAGTCGATCGAATCTCGCCCGATGAAAATCCTCCACCTGCTCGCAAGCGTCGATCCATGCGCCGGCGGCCCCGTAGAAGGCGTACGCCGCAGCGGCGTAGCGATGCAAGAAGCCGGACACCAGATCGAAGTGGCCACCTGCGACGCGCCGGGCGACGCGTACCTCGCGGCCTTTCCGTTTCCGGTGCACGCCTTTGGCCCGGTCAGCAGCCGGTACAGCTACAGCGCGCGCCTCGCGCCCTGGCTCCACGCCAACGCGCGCCGCTTCGACGCGGTTATCGTCCACGGCTTGTGGCAATACCACGGCCTTGCCGCGTGGAAGACGCTAAGAAGAAGCGAGGTGCCGTACTACGTGTACGTTCACGGCATGCTCGATCCGTGGTTCAAACAGGCGTACCCGCTCAAGCACCTCAAGAAATGGTTGTATTGGCTGTGGGCCGAATACCGTGTGCTGCGCGACGCACGCGCCGTCATCTTCACGACGGAAGAAGAGCGCACTCGCGCGCGGCAATCTTTCTGGCTGTACCGGGCCAATGAACGGATCGTGCCGTTCGGCACGACGGTTCCGCCGCTCGACGCCGGGTCCGTACGCGAAGCGTTCCTGCAAGCCGTGCCGGGTTTGCGCGGCAAACGCATCATGCTGTTTCTCGGCCGCGTGCATGCCAAGAAAGGCTGCGATCTGCTGATCGATGCCTTCGCGCGCATCGCCGGCCGCGATCCGGCATGGCATCTCGTCATCGCGGGACCCGACGAGACCGGCTGGGTTGCGCAGCTGCGCGCGCAGGCACTCGCGGCCGGCGTCGCGCATCGCGTCAGCCTGCCGGGCATGCTGCAAGGCGATCTCAAGTGGGGCGCGTTTCACGCAAGCGAGGTGTTCGTTCTGCCGTCGCACCAGGAGAACTTTGGCGTGGCGGTTGCCGAAGCGCTCGGCTGCGGACTGCCGGCGCTGATCTCCGATAAGGTCAACGTCTGGCGCGAGATCGAAGCGGACGGCGCGGGCCTCGTGGCTGCCGACACCGTCGACGGCACCGAACAGAACCTCGTGCGCTGGTATGAACTCGACGACGCCGCCCGGGAGCACATGCGCGCGCAAGCACGCCGCACCTTCCATGCGCGCTTCCGGATCGAAACCATGGTCGGCGCATTGACGGCTCTGCTTGAAAGCAGAGGCAGCGTCGACATGCGCGAACCCACGCTCGCCGCCCTGCGGGAAGCGACCCAGCAAAGCCAGTGAGAGGATGCGCGCGGCATCCCGTCACCGGCCGGGTCACTCTTCCTTCCGGGTCACTGTTCCTTCATCAACGGCGTCAACGAGGTGGCTGCGATCGGCAAGGTGTCGATTTGAGCCTGGGTCGGCATCGTCATCGTGCAGCTGTTGGCCGCGTCGACTCTGCTGTTGCCCACCACGTCCGGCGTATCGAGTTGCCGGACCAGATGCCCGGCGAGGCGCAGCGACAGCGCGGCAATCGTGATGGTCGGAAAGTTGGCGCCGACCGTCGGAAAGACCGAACTGCCGGCCACATAGAGATTGCCGATCCCGTGCACCTTGCAGTCGCGATCGACCACGCCTTCGCGCGGCGAATCGTGCATGCGCGTCGTGCCCATGTGGTGCCACGTTCCCTCCAGCTTCGCGGGCCACGGCCGGCCCTCGAGCGGCGCGTCGAGCTCGACGTCCGCGATCCCCGCCATCTGCAACTCCCGCGCAAGCAACGCGAAGGTTCTGTCGAAGGTGCGCTGGACCTGTGCGCCAAGCCGCCAATCTACCTTGACGCGCGGCATGCCGAGCCGGTCGCGCTGAGCGCACAAGGTGACGCGGCTGTCGCGATTGGGCTCCGCTTCGACGATGGCCTGCAGCGTCACGCCGGTAATGAGCGCCGGCCACTGATACAGCCGCGTCAAGCCGTAGCCCACGGTGTCGAGCGGATGTGAGGCCATGGTGATGAGGTCGGCCTTCAGGCTGCGGCCCGGCTGGTCTTTGGACAACAGCGCTTCCTTGCAGCGGATCAGCGCCTCGGACCCTTTGCTGCCCTCGCCGTAAAAGCGCGAGTAGAGCCACACGCGCGAATTGAGCAATTTCTCGCGCTCCACCAGTTCCTGCTTCGGCGCGAACTGTGAGGAGATCTTCGTGCCGTGCGCGGAAACCGCGGCATTCTGATAGTGGTACTTGATGTCATACAGTTTGTTGCGCGCGAGTCCTGGGCGAAAACGCACTGTCCCCGACATCATCCGCGGATGGTCCATGAAGAAGCGGCCCACCAGATCGTTGCCATTGCCGAGGCCCGCGGCCTGGACATTGTTCGATGCGAGCAGCAGGCGCGCGTTCTCGATGCCGCCCGTCGCCAGCACGAAGATCTTGCTCACCACCGACATCCTGCGTCCGCTGAGCGTCGCCACCTGGACTCGCGAAATGCTCGACGCCTGGGCGTCGGCGTCGATGTTCAGCACGTTCGCATACAGGAACACCCGCACGCGCGACGAACGGGACAGCTCGTCGCGATACAGCTTGCCGAAGCGCACAGGCGGGCTGAACTGGGCCACGGTGTCGCGCATATCGCCGGTCGCGAGCGGAATGCGGCGTACGTCATGGCGCCCGATCTCGCGCTCCCAGTAAGCAGGGTCGAAATTTTGCGGGCCGAGCTTCAGCAGCTCGTGCGTGCGCGCGTAATACGCCGCCAGTTCGTCGAGACCGAAGGGCCAGCCGCTGTGCGGTATCCAGTCGCGCTTCTCGAAGTCCCACGGATCCAGCGGGCGGCACCATCCGCCCCAGCAATTGCTGCCGCCGCCGAAGTAGCGGCTGCGGGAACCGTCCGCGAATGAATAGGGAAGACCGGCGCTCTCACCGCGATAGAGATCGCGCGTTTCGTCGTCGGGGCCAAAGCCGCCGCTTTCGAGCATACAGGTGTCGACCCCCGCCCGCGCCATCTCCAGTGCGAGCGTGATGCCCGCCACTCCGCCGCCAATGATGCAGACTGCCGTCTCGACGACCGTGTTTTGTTCAACGTTGCGAGTATCGATAAACATCCCTGCCCCCCATCTTTCTTCCTGCAATTCTTGAGTGCGCGGTTTCTTGCCGGGCCGGCAAGAAACCGCGCACACGCCGTCTCCGAACCGTCATCGGAGCCACAGCGGGCATCGAGCGGCAATCGTCGATCGACAAACCCATTGCAGCCGCCGACATCCCGGCGGGCAACGACCTCGGCCTCCTCAGCGTAGTGACGCTGCGGTTCTGTATCTGTGCTTCAAGCCACGGAATCGAAGCGATTCCTGATGAAGCGGCATGGATTGCCGCCATACACGCCGCCCGGCTCGAGCGAGCGATGCACGACGGACAAAGGCGTCACCACGGCCGAACGGCCGATCGTCACGCCCATCTGCACGACGCACTTCGACGTAATCCAGACACCGTCCTCGATGACGATGGGGGCGACGCGCAGATCCATCGTGCTGCGCATGTCGTGAGATCCGGCGCTCAGAAACGTACCCTGAGAGATGCAGACGTTCGAGCCGATGCGGATCATGGCCTGGTTGTAGATCCAGACGTCGACGCCGAACCAGCAGTGCTCGCCCACCTCGAGATTCCACGGCGCCTTCACGCGCAGTGGATGCACGAACCGGCAACCGGTGCCGATCTTCGCGCCGAACAGCCGCAGCAGCGCGACGCGGATGAATGAAAGGGGCAGCAGCTTGTTGTTGATCACGCAGGCTTCAACGACAAACCAGATGAGCTCGATGAGGATGCCGCGCTTCGCGCGGTAGTTTCCCTTTCCAGCAAGACTCAGATCGATGACGCGGCCGTTTTCGCGCACGCCGTTCACGTCCGGCGCAGCGGGTGCGTCGGGTACGTCGGGTACGTCCGGCATGCGGCCGATCTGCGGATCGTCGGCAACGTTACCCATCAGTTCTCTCCTGATACGCGCGGTAGTAAACATACCCATCTGTACGGCGCGTGGTGTCATTATGTTGCGGCTCCCAGCGACGCTTTGCGTTATGGCCGTACACGGAGGCGTTTTGGCGGCTACGTGCGTGCTGCCTGGCGCACGATAGGCTTATCGTGACCGCATCTGTCTGGGGAAAACGATGAACACCTCGCTTCGTCATACCGCTACCTCGCTGTTCGCCGCCATTGCATCGTGCGTATGCTGCGCCCCCCCGGCGCTCGCCCAGGGGGCCGCCCCCGCACCGGCTGCGCCGGCGGCGGCTCCTCCTGCTCCCGGCTACGGCGGCGACGCTATGGCGCCGAAGAAAGGTGGCCGGGCGGCTCATCGTGCGAGCGAAGAGAAGTTGCTCGGCGCTCCGCAGGAATACAGCAGCCCGACGGACTTGCCGCGACGCAATACCGTCGACGCCCAGCAGGCGGCCCTGCTCGACGAGCAGCGCATGAGCGTGACCGCCGCGGGTCCGGGCGGGCAGGCGGCACCGCTCAAAGGTCAGCGCCACAAGGCGCCGGTCGCGGCCGCCAACGGCAATGCGCGCGGCGCCGCCCAGCCCCGTCCGAACCCGAACGACGCCCTGCTGCCCGCAGGAGCGGCGAAGACCACTTACGCCGACCCGTACGACCTCACCGGCACCGGCAAGCACGGCGTTTATCGCGCTCCGTGGTGAGGTCGCATTCATAACCGCGCCGTGGGCCGGATCAATCCGGCGCGACTTCCTCCGCGGTGGCCGGCTTGGTCCGCGTCGCCGTCGCAGTCGTCGTTGCCGCCGTCGTCGCAGCAGTCGAAGGTCCCGGGCTAAAACGCGTTGCCGGGCCTTTTGCGCGTTGTTCCGCTCCCGCTGCGCGGACCAGCATTGCAAGCCGCTCTTCGAACGTACGGATCGTCGCCTGCGGCGACAGCGCGCGCTCGGCATACTCGCGTGCAGCGATACCCAGTTCCGCACGGCGCGCCGGATTGCTCGCCAACGCGCCGATCGCCGCGGCAAGCGCAGGCACGTCGTCAGGCGGCACCACCACGCCACGTGGCGCTACCTCGTCGAATAGACCCGTACCTCGACGCGCCATCGCCACGACAGCGCGTCCGCTTGCGAACATGCCGGTGAGCTTGGACGGCATCACCAGATCTGCTGCATCGCCGCGCTGCGGCAAAACGTGGATATCGGCGAGGTTGAGCAATTCGTTCAGACGCTCCGCCGGTTGCAACGGAATGAAAATGCAGTTCGACAATGCCGCGCAGCGTTCGAGCAAACCCTGTTTCGCGGCCCCGCAGCCGCAGAAAACGAACGTGACATCGGAGCGTCCGGCGAGCAATGCCGCAGCATCGGCGAGCGTTTCGATGCCCTGCTTCGCGCCCATGTTGCCCGAGTACAGAACCACCTTCTGTCCGTGCGGAATATGCAGCTGGCGCCGATATTCGCTCGCGTGCGCGAGCGGAAAAATCGTCGAAGCGTCGACCCAGTTGGGCAGGCACACGATCCGCGCCGGGTCCACGCCCTTCATCAGCGCGCGCGTGGTCATTTGCCAGGAAATCGACGACACCGCATCGAAGCGCCGCAGCAACGCGCTTTCGATCCAGCGCGCGAAACGGCCGGCGCGCGAACTCTTCAGCAGACCGAGATCGAATGCCGCGTCGACCTCGTAGTCCTGAATGTGCAGCCACGCGCTCGCCTGCGCGATGCGCGCCAGCATGAGCGCGCCGGGCGCGCACATCAGCGTCGGGGCAATCAGCACGACCGCATCCGGACGCCAGCGCGCCTGCATGGCAAGCAGCGGCAACGACGTCATCGCGAAGCTCGCGAGATGCGCCATCCGCTTCATGCCGCTGGGCCGCGACGGCACCCATAGCGGCGCGCGCCGGACCGTCACGCCGTCGCGCATTTCGCGGCGGAACCGCCACCACGAATATCCCGCTGCAACCCGCCATTCCGGGTAATAAGGCGGCGCGCACACCACCCGAACCTCGTGCCCGCCGCCGGCCAGAAGCACGGCCATTTCGGCCGTGTACTTGCCCGTCCCGGTCAGTTCAGGCGCGTAGTTGAGGCCGTATATCAGGATCTTCATGGTGGCAGCCAGAACGGGTTGGAACTTCGCTTACGCGACTCGGCCGGGCAACGCGCGTCAGTCGCTCAGCATCAGCGCGCAGCCGCGCGCAATATTGGCGGCGGCCGAAGGCGGATCGAAGCGGCGAATCACGTCCATGCAGCGGCGCGCGGTTCCGCCCGCGTCGGCGAAAGCCTCGATTGCCTTGAGCATCGTGCGCTGCAACGCGGCGACATCGCCGGCGGCGAACGCATAACCGCTGAGGCCGTCGATCACGAGTTCCGGCACACAGCCGCAACTCTCGCTGACGACGGCCGGGCAGCCATGCGCGAGCGCCTCGTTGACGACCAGTCCCCAGGGCTCGCTATAGCTCGGCAGCACGAGGCAGGTCGCGCCGTAGTACTCGTGTGTCAGCGGCTCGTCCTGCAAACTGCCGGCGAAAGTCACGGCCGTGCCGATCTCGAGTTCGGCGACCTTCGCGTGCAGGACCTCGGCCATCGGCCCGGTGCCGACAATGCGCAATTTCGCTGCCGGAATCCGCCGCCGCAATCCGGCGAAGGCTTCGATCAGCGTGCCGATGCCCTTCTCCTCGGAAAGACGGCCGACATACAGGAACACCGGCGGATTGCCGGCACGGCTCTCGACCCGATCGACCAGCGCGCGCTCCGGCGAAAACGACCCGGGCAACGCGGCGGCCTGGCACGGCACGAAAATCTTGTCCCGCTTGGCGCCGAGCGACAGCAGATAATCGCGGCTGCGTTCGCCGAAACCGAAGTAGCCGTCGCAGAGCGAGAAGAACACCCGTTTCGGGATCGACGTGAGCAGCCTCTTCGGCCGATCGCGCGCGGTCGAATCGACGAATACCGCGCGCCGCTTGCCGGTCACAATGCATGCCGCCAGCATCGCCCAGTATTCCGGACGGTGATAGCCCGGCAGGATGATCAGATCCGACCTGGCGCGCAGCACTTCCCACGTGAGCCGCGCGATCATCTTCAGCGTGGGCACGTCTTCATAGCAACCGTCGAACAGTTTCTGCATCGGATAGCGATGATACGAATAGTCGACATCGGAAAAGCCGACCCGGTCGTGTTCCGTATCCGCTATCTGGACCATCGAGTAGCGAATCGCTCCGGACGCGGAAATGTTATGCAAGGCGGAGAACACAACACCTTTATGGCGCGACCATACGACGTTGTGGAAGATCGTGACTGACGCTGTCATTTGTATGTCACCCCTCGAAAAATCGTCTTTGTGCCCGTTGCGCGCACTGCCCGCGCGAAGAGCCCCAAGCGTTCCTGAAGATCCGAAAACAGCGCTCGACAGCTCGCCGTGCCCGCCTACGCCTGCAAGGCAGCAGCGGGCGTCGAGCCGGCGTGTGATGCAACGAAATCACGATACGTGGCCGCGATGCCCTCCTCGAGGCCGATCGTCGCGTGCCAGTCCATCCGCGCCAGCCGCGATACGTCGAGCAGCTTGCGCGGCGTGCCGTCCGGTTTGGACGTATCGAATACGAGTTGCCCCTCGAAGCCGACCACCTTGTTGATGCATTCGGCGAGTTCGCGTATCGACAGGTCGTCGCCGACGCCGACGTTGAACAGGCCCTCGGTCACGTTGTGCTCGAGGATGAAGACCGTCGCTGCCGCCAGGTCGTCGACGTGCAGAAACTCGCGGCGCGGCGTGCCCGAACCCCACACCGTCAACGTGGCGGCGCCGCTCACCTTCGCTTCGTGCGCCTTGCGCAGCAGAGCCGGCAATACGTGGCTGCTGTTCAGGTCGTAGTTGTCGTTCGGGCCGTACAGATTGGTCGGCATCAACGCGACGAACTGGGTGTTGTACTCGCGGTTATAGGCGTCGCACAGCTTGAGGCCGGCGATCTTCGCGATGGCATACGCATCGTTGGTCGGTTCGAGCGCCGAAGTCAGCAGATACTCTTCGCGAATCGGCTGCGGGCATTGCTTCGGATAAATGCACGACGAGCCGAAGAACACCAGCCGCTCGACGTGGGCTCGATACGCGGCATGGATCACGTTGGTTTCGATCACGAGGTTTTCGTAGATGAATTCGCCAGGTCTCGTCGCATTGGCGAGAATGCCGCCCACTCGCGCGGCCGCCAGCAGCACGACGTCGATCTGTTCGGCCTCGAAGAAGTGATTCACGGCCGCCTGATCCGTGAGATCGAGTTCCGTCCTGGAACGCGTGACGATGTTGCGATAGCCATCGGCGAGGAGGCGCCGAACCAGCGCGGAGCCGACCATGCCACGGTGGCCCGCGACGAAGATGTGTGCATGTTTATTCATCGCCGTCACTCGTGATGTTCCAGTGCCGTGAAGCCGGCCAGCGTGACGAGCGCATCGCGTCTCGCGATCTGGTAATCGGCGCGCACCATTTCCTTGACGAGCGCGCTGAACGGCGTGGTCGGCCGCCAGCCGAGAAGCATGTGCGCTTTCGACGGATCGCCGAGAAGTGTGTCGACTTCCGCCGGCCTGAAGTAGCGCGGATCGACGCGCACGATCACATCGCCCCGCGACATCTTGAATTCGCGTCCCTCGACCTTCTCGACAATTCCGACTTCATCCACGCCGGTGCCTTCGAAGCGCACCGTCGCGCCCAGTTCAGCGGCGGCACGCTGAACGAATTCGCGCACGCTGTACTGCACGCCGGTGGCGATCACATAATCCTCGGGCTGCTCCTGTTGCAGCATGCGCCATTGCATCTCGACGTAATCGCGCGCGTGGCCCCAGTCGCGCAGCGCCGACAGATTGCCGAGGTACAGCGTCTTCTGCATGCCCACGGCAATACGCGCCATGGCGCGCGTGATCTTGCGCGTCACGAAGGTCTCGCCGCGCACCGGCGATTCGTGATTGAACAGAATCCCGTTGCACGCGTAGAGCCCATAGGCCTCGCGGTAATTGACGGTCGTCCAGTAGGCAAAGAGCTTGGCGACCGCGTACGGGCTGCGCGGATAGAACGGCGTCGTCTCCGATTGCGGAATCTGCTGCACCAGACCGTACAGTTCCGAGGTCGAGGCCTGATAAAAGCGCGTCTTGTGCTGCAGCCCCAGAATCCTGATCGCTTCGAGAATGCGCAAGGTGCCGAGGCCATCCGCGTTGGCCGTGTATTCGGGTTCCTCGAACGACACCGCCACGTGGCTCTGGGCCGCGAGGTTGTAGATTTCGTCCGGCTCGACGCGCTGGATCACCCGCAAGATGCTCGTCGAGTCGGTCAGGTCGGCGTGATGCAGGAAGAGCCTCTGCTCCGGGTCGTGTGGATCGCGGTAAAGATGATCGATCCGGTCGGTGTTGAACAGCGATGACCTGCGTTTGATGCCATGCACGTCGTAGTCCTTGGCGAGCAGCAACTCAGCCAGGTACGACCCGTCCTGTCCAGTGATGCCGGTAATCAGCGCGACCTTGCGTTTCATAAAGCAATCTCCTCGGTGAACATGTCGATGCCTTTCCCCCGGCGCGGTTGAATGGTGGTGGTCGGCCGCTGGCCGCCGCCTCAACCCGCGATGCTGTCGTATCCGTAGTAGCCGCCGTGATAGCCCGAACCGAGGAATGCCCCTTCCTGCGGCACGTCGGTGAGCAGCACGCCCTTGAGCAACACGCCGCCGTTGTGCAGCCGCTTGGCGGTCTCGGATATCTCGTTCAATGGATGGCGGCCGTAGCGCACCACCAGCAGCGCCGTGCCCGCGTATTTGCCGATGACGGTCGAGTCGGTCACGGCGAGCACGGGTGGCGTGTCGACGATGATGAGGTCGTACCTCGACTTCAATTCGTCTAGCATCGTCTCGAAGCGTTTGCTCATCAGCAGCTCGGACGGATGCGCGGGCAGCGTGCCCTTGGCCAGCACGTCGAGTCCGGGCAGTACGTCGCGCTGGATCATGGAATGCAGATCGCCGCCGCTCAGCACGTCCGAGAGCCCTGGCTGGTGTCCGATACCGAAATGCGAATGGACGTCGCCGCGCCGCATGTCGCCGTCGATGATCAGCACGCGCTTGTTCGCGGACGCGACTAGCGCCGACAAATTCACCGACAGGAACGACTTGCCGGTATCGGGCCTCGAGCCCGTGATCATCACGACGTTGTTGTCGGCGTGGTCGAGCGACAGCTGCAACGAGGTCCGCAGATTGCGCACGCCTTCCACGGCGATGTCCTGCGGCGCCTGCTCGGCCAGCACGTGAAGCCCGCGGCGGCGCAGCATGACGTTTTCCTGCAGCCGCAGCTGATGCTGGCTTCTCGGCACCACAGCGAACACCGGCACGCCGAGCACGGCCTCGATTTCGTCCGGGCGCTCCACGCCGCCATACATCGCCCGCTTGATGAAGGTCAGCATGACGCCGATCAGCAAGCCGCCGCCGAGCGCGATCAGGATCGCCAGCACGCGCTTCGGACGCACCGGTTCGTCCGGCGCCTCGGCAAAATCCACCACGCGCACGCTGCCCACCTGGCCGGCCTTCGCCACCCTGAGTTGCTGCGCGCTATTGAGCAGATTGGTATAGAGCTCCGTGTCGACGTGCACGTCGCGCAGCAGCCGCAACGCGCTCTGTTCGGTATCCGGCATCACGGCCACGCTGCGGTTCATGTTGTTCTGGGCGCCCTGCAAGGCCGCGATCTGTGCGTCGAGTGCCGCCACCGCCGGGTGATTCGCCGTGAAGCGGGTCGACATCTCCGCGCGCTGCTGCTGCAGGTCGAGCAGCTTGGTCTTGTTGTCGACGATCTGCTGAAGCAACAGCCGGCTTTCTTCGCCGAGATCGACTGTGCCGTGCGTGTTGCGGAACTTGTTATAGCGTTGCTCGGCGTCGTCGAGTTCCTTGCGCAAGCCGGGTAGTTGCTGATCGAGGAACGCCAGCATGTGCTCGGCTTCGGTCGAGCGGCTTTCGACATCCTGGCGGATGAATTGGCGCGCCATGCTGTTGACGATATTCGCGGTCAACGCGCTGTTGCCGCCTTCAAGGCTTGCGCGAATCACGCCGGACTGAAGCGTGGTTTCGGCGACCACCAGCGCCTTTTGCAGCCGGTCGACGGTGCTCAGCGTCGAGGCGCGCTGCAATTCGAAACGCGCACCGGCAGGCCCGACCAGCGCATCGACCCGCAGCGCAATCGGGCCGTCGGCGGTATCGGTCTGCACGGTCTCGCCGACATGGCCGGACAGAATGGCGATGCCGTTCCTGTCGCGCAGCACATACGATCCGTCATTGCCTTTGATCAGCGTGAAGGTCGTGTCATAAAGCTCCTTCGCGGTGTCGAAGCGCGACACCGAGATACGCTCGCTGCCCCACGCGTAAGCGGACAGGTTGATGAACGACGGTAGCCTGAAGCCCCACTCCCCATTCACCAGACCGGCGATCATCCCGCCGACAAATGGCAGATAGCGCGGCGTCGCCGAGATGTCGAGGTGCAGCGTCCTGACGGTTTCCTCGGTGACCAGACGCGACTTCAGCAACTCGATCTCCGCCGCCGTCGACGGCTTGGTGTCGAACATGCCGGTGAGCGGCGGCAACGACTCCTTGCCGTTGGCGTTGTTGTTGCCGGTCTTGTCCTCGACATGGAACAGCACATCCGCGCGGTAAGTCGGCGGTGCGAGAAACGCGTAGGCGCACCCCAGCGCCAGCGCAATCAGCATCGCCATCACGATCGTGCGCCAGCCACGCACGATCGTACGCAGATAGTCCGACAGGTTGAGCTCATCCTGCGCGGACACGTCGGTGTAGCGGTTTTCGAAGTTGATTGCCATTTTCATCACCCAGCAAAGCCCGGCGGTTCAAGATCTCGACAGATAGTTTTATTTCGCGAGCACAGCTCCCGTTACCGCTGCATTGATCGCCGGCAGCAGCAGGTTCAGCACACGGTTGAAGCGAACGAGCGAACCCTGGCCGACGTACACCACGTCCTTCGGCTGAAGCTCGAACTGGTTGGCGAGCAGCATCGACACGGGCGAAGTCGCATCGAGGTGATAGACCTGCGGCTGCTCGCTCATCGAGTTGCGGATCACGAACAACTGCCTCGTCTGGGCCGTGTTCGAATCGAAGCTGCCGCTATCCGAGATCGCCTGCGAAAGCGTCAGCGAACCGTTGCGCATCGGCATGATGGTCGCCGGCTTGTTGACCTCGCCCATCACATACACGCCGCTGTCTTCGCGCGAAGCCACGCGCACCAGGTCGCCGGGTTGCAGATAGATGTCCGACGGATTGCGGCCGCGTTTGATCAGATCGTCCACGTTGAGCGGATAGGTGACGCCGTTGCGGACCAGCTCCACGCGGCTGCGGTCCGCGTTAGCACTGAAGCCGCCGCCCTGGTTGATCGCGCTGGTCAGCGACATCGGAATGTCGTTGAGAGACTGCGCGCCGGGCGTCCGCACTTCACCGTCGACATAGACCTGCGCCGCACGGAACGACGCGACTCGCACCGTGACCTCGGGCTTCTGGTACACCTTACTCAGGCGGTTATGCAGTTCGCGCTGGATCGTCGCGACGTCTTGCCCGGCGACGTGCACAGTGCCTGCATACGGAAACTGCACGTTGCCGCTGTCATCGATCAGAAAGCCGGGCGCCGCATCCGACGGTTTCTGATTTGCCGCGGGTTGTCCGAGCGCCGCCGCGAGTTCCGGGTGATCCCACACGACGATCTGCAGCACATCGCCCGGACCGACCTTGTAAGCAGTCGGTTTGCCGAACAAAGCGGCCGTCTGCGGAGTCAGTGCCGCAGACGCCGTCGCAGCATTCATCTTGCGCAGCAACGACAGGTTGATATCGGTAATCGGTATCTGCACCTGCTGCGCCGCCTCCGTGCTGTAATCCCCACCCGTATCCTGCACCGCGGCCGGCGTAATCATCCGCTGGCCCGGTGCCAGCGAGCACGCGGACAGCAGAGCTGCAATTGCGCAAACCAAAACGCTTCCTGTACGTATCCCAAGCGAGCCCATGATGTTTCCTCCTTGCGCCAGGTCGCTGTCCTCAGGGGAGACAGCGCCCCTCGTGCTTGTTAACTACTTAGTAAGCGTTTCGATGCCTCAGTCCCGCGACGATCGTCACGCCGATGATCCGCATGTCGAGTGCGAACGACCAATGCCCCAGGTAGTACAGGTCGTGCGCGACGCGACGCTCCATCTTCTCGATGCGGTCGGTTTCGCCACGAAAGCCGTTGATCTGCGCCCAGCCGGTAATGCCCGGCTTGATCCGATAGCGATTGATGTAGCCGGCGACCACCTTCTGATAGAGGTCGTCGTGCTCGAGCGCATGGGGACGCGGTCCTACGACCGACATGTCGCCACGCAGCACGTTGAAAAACTGCGGCAGTTCGTCGAGGCTCGTGCGGCGCAGAAACGCGCCTACTTTCGTGACGCGCGGATCGTTGCGCGTCGCCTGCTTGAGGCTGCCTTTCTCCTCGGTATGCAGACGCATCGAGCGGAACTTGTAGATCGTGAAGACGCGTCCGTCCGCGCCTTTGCGCTTCTGCTTGAACAGCACCGGGCCACGGGACGAGAGCTTCACCGTGATCGCGATCGCGAGCAGGAGCGGCGCGAGGCCGATCAATGCGCTCGCCGCGAACAGGCGGTCGAAGATTTCCTTCTTCAGCATCGAACTGGCGGAAAGCGGCGAGGCGACGAGGTTGATCGCCGGCACGCCGAGCAGATCGATGACGCCGCTGCCGTCGAACAACGCAATGCTGCGCACGTCCGGCATGAAGCGGATATTCACCAGATCGTCGCGAAACTCGCTGATCAGCTTGCAGATCAGTGGCTCTTCGGCAAGCGACAACATGAGCCAAAGCTCGTGCACGTCGTTGGTACGGATGTAGTCGGCGAGCGCATCCACCGAATCGAAGACCGGCACGCGCGCGCTGGTCACGGCGGAGATGTCGGAGTGAGTGTTATAGACGGCTGTAGCGCGAAAACCCGTGCCGGGCGCCGAATCGATCCGGCGAATGATCGCGTCGCACTGCGAGCCGCTGCCGACGATCGCGACCTGATGCAGGTTCAGGCCGGCGCTGCGGGCACGCGCCAGTACCGCATGCGTGATTAGCCGGTAGGCGATCAGCAGGCCGCCCGTCACCGCGGTCCAGTAGGAGAACCACAGTCTCGACACGAAGTCGATGCGATGCAGCGAGTACATCAGTACCAGCGCGCTGCCCTGCACCATCAGCCACGCAAGCGAAACCTGGCCGGCCAGCCCCAGCTTCGAACGGCCGCGCCATGATTCATAGACGCCGAACGCCGGAAACGTGGCCAGCGCAAACGCGGCGGAAAACATCACCAGCGCCCAATAGAAACCGGATTGGGCGAGGTAATCGAAACGGATCTGGGACGCCACTGCCGCTCCCACGAGCACTAACGCAACATCGAACACTCGCGCGAGCAAATCCTGAAACTTGCGCATTTTGCTTACCTCGTTCTTACCGTTCGTTTCCGCAGATGATTCCCGGCCCGCCGTTAGGAGCAGCGGCCGTAGCTGTCGTTGAACCTCACAATGTCGTCTTCACCCAGATACGTGCCTGACTGGACTTCAATGATTTCGAGCGGCACTTTCCCCGGGTTTTCGAGCCGGTGACGTGTGCCCAGTGGAATGAAGGTCGATTCGTTTTCGCTCAGCAGAAACTGCTCGTCGCCGCGCGTGACGAGCGCCGTGCCGCGCACCACGACCCAGTGCTCGGCGCGATGGTGATGCAGTTGCAAAGAAAGCTGGGCGCCCGGTGTGACGACAATGCGCTTTACCTGGAAGCGCTCGCCGCGATCGATGGAATCGTAGAAACCCCATGGCCGCCGCACCTTGCGATGCGCGTCGGCCTCGGGCGCGTGCTGCGCCTTGAAGCGCGCCACCAGCCCTTTCACGTCCTGCACATGGGAGCGGTCGACCACCAGCACGGCGTCGGCTGTTTCGACTACCACGACGTTGCTCGTGCCGACGCAGGCGACGAGCCGCCCTTCCGAATGGGCGTAACTCGACACCGCGCCTTCAAAAGTCACACGGCCGCGGCTCGCGTTCCCGCAGGAGTCCTTCTCCATCGCGGCCCACACAGCGTCCCATGAACCCAGATCCGACCAGCCCGCATCGAGCCGCACGACGACGCCGGCAGGGACCGCGCCGGATGACGTGTCCGCGTCGCCCAGACGCTCCATCACCGCGTAGTCGATCGAGTCCGCTGACGTGCTCAGAAAGGCGTCCACCAGCGGACGGAAATACGCGCCTTCGGTATGACCGTTGGCGAATGCGCGTTCGCACGCGGCGTGCATGTCCGGCTGCAGGCGCTGCAAGGTATCGAGCCAGACGCGCGCCCGCACGATGAAAATGCCGCTGTTCCACCAATACGTGCCGGCCGCCACATACTGCGCCGCGATTTCTTCTGCCGGCTTCTCGACGAAACCGTCGATCACGTGGCCGCCGTCGGGCAGTTCGGCGCCGATGCGGATATAGCCGAAGCCCGTATCGGGACGTGTCGGCGGCACGCCCAGCGTGGCGATCGCGCCGCGTTCCGCGTGCCTCGCGGCGCATTCGAGCGCGCCTTGCAACGCGCGCACGTCGGCAATCGAATGGTCGGCAGGCATCACGATGAGAATGGCGTCGTCTCCGTGCGCACACGCGAGCGAGGCGGCGAGCGTCAACGCCGGCGCCGTATCGCGCCGCGCGGGTTCGACGATCAGACGCGCCTCGACGCCGTTCTCACGAAGCTGCTCGGCGATCACGAAGCGGTGCTCCTCGCCGCAGACGATGATCGGCGCGGCATCCACGTTCCAGCCTGGGGGAAATCCCTCCATGCGCCGCGCGGTTGCCTGCAACAGCGAGTCGGAGCCGACCACGTCGATCAGTTGCTTCGGATAGTTTTCACGCGACACCGGCCACAGCCGCGTGCCCGAGCCACCCGCAAGAATGACCGGCGCAATCCGCGTGCAACGCGAACCGGCTGTCCCGTCGCAAGCACCATCCGGGCCCACCGACGCAGCGCTCACCGCTCCATTTGTCAACATATTCGCATTCCTTACAATCCCCAAGAATCAACGAACCTGCTCATCCAATCACTGCGCTGCCGGGGCGCCCGGCCGAGGAGCAGCGCGCGCTATTCGCCAACCATGCGGCGGCTCTGAATCCGGAATTCCGTGGGGGAAATTCTCATACGTTTGCGGAACACCTTCGCAAGCCGGTCGCCATTGCCCATGCCGGTGCGCCGGGCAATCTTGTCGACCGGCAATTCCGATTCGGTCAACAGGCTGCAGGTCACCGCAAGGCGTTCATGCAACAGGAAACTCGAGGGCGTGATGCCCATTTCCATCTTGAAGCGGCGCAGGAAGTTGCGCTCGCTCATCGCGGCGAACTGGGCTGCGTCGGCAATCGAAATGGCCTGCTGACAGTTCTCTTGCAGCCAGCGAGCCGCCGCGCGGACTTTGTCGCCTGGGCTCAGGCCGCCGTCTTCGCCGAGCAGCGGCGCCAGATTCGCGCAGGAGTCGGCGAGCAGGCGTTCTGCAACGGTGCGTGCAGCGGTGCCGCCCAGATCGCGTTTGACCATGGCAAGCGCGCTTCTCATCGATTCGAGCCGGTCGCCCGTGTCGCCGTTCTGTTCGGTCTGGCTTGGCGGGACGGACTGTTGGCGGAAATCGCCGGATTCCTGACTGTCGGCGAGGGACGCAGCCTCCAGCAGCGAGCGCCCTTCTCCGATCGGACGAACCATGCCCGTGTTGCGGCGAACCCGCCGCAGCCAGGCGATCAGCCGTTCGTCGGAAGCGGCTGCGGGCGCGCCTTTACCGCCGGCGACGTACAACGCATCGAAACCGCTGTAGTGCCGGGCGTCGAGCCCGTCGGTCCAGACGCGTAGTGCGGAGGAACAGGTCACCATGCCGCCGTCGGCCGACAGGAAGGAAACGTCGTACAGCCATCCGCCTGAACCGGACGAGGCAAGTTCGTTTGCCGCCTGGAACACTTCGGCAACGACGCCCGCGCCCAGCAGCGAGCATTCGTTGAACATCAGTATCGCGATGCGACGCATACTCTTGTTCGGCGCATGCACCCAGCGCAGCATTGAAGACTCGAGACTCGCACAGGTCATAGTCATCCTCACCAGAAAACGGATCTACTTTTCACCTTGAACGACCGGCACAGAAGGCTTCTCTGTGCGGTGCATCATAGCCATCCCCAATCAAGCATTTAACCGCCATGACCGAAAGAGCAGACATGTTGGCGCTTCGCCATGGTGGCCAGCCAGTTATTTTCGGAACGACCATCGACCACTAATTTTTCAACGAATTAAAAAAATCAATTCCACACATGAATGAATTTACATTTCGCGAATTTCACATGTGTATTAGTTACGATTTTTTGTGTGCCAGCACACATACAGCCACTGCCCGGAATGCTTGAACATCTGTTTGATAAACCCAACATCCCATTGATTTGAAGTGACTTTTACCAATCAAACCGACAGAATGAGCGTAGCCGCCTTATCTTTACTAGCCTTGCTCCCGGGGAGCGCGCCGGCAAACTTTCTTCGGACGATACAATTAGCCGCCAGAGATATCTAAAGCGAGTCTCGAATATAAAACAATTTTAGCGAGATGCAATTATTTAATTCTTTGTTAGCGAGGCTTAAGAATATAAACGTGACGATTAATGTTTCAAACGTGAAACACGCAAGTAAGACAACTTCAGACCATACGGCAATAGACGGGCCAGTGGCGGATTCTGTCGTATGAGAGGCGGCACAATTCCGCCAACGAATTGCGGAAATACACTATGCGGTTTACGCAACAGATTGCGGTATGAGGTAGCCAAAGGCGGGTCTGACCTGGTGGACTAGCAGTTCGCCGACACGCGCCGACACGTCTTCGCCGTGGCGGCACGCACCGAACGAGGATGGGAAACACATGCTGAACGTACGCGAATATCGCGCGCTGCGGCCGCTCGCCAGCGCCTTTGCAGCCCGGGTCCCTGGGCTGCGGATCGCTGCTTTGACGGCGGCGTTTGTCACTGGCTTCGCCGGCGCAAGCTGCAACGCGCTTGGCGCTTCGGGACAGGACAGCGCGAGCAATGCCGACATAGCTGCTAACAGCGCGGCTAACAACGCGGCCGGCAGCAGTGCTAGCTTCGCAGCCGATGGCCGGACATGGACGCCGTGTGCAGCGGAAAACGAAACTTGCCGATTCAGCGGCACGCGAGACGTGCTGTACGGCACGGCCGCGCGGCACGTCGTGAAGACGCTCTCGAACGGCACCGAATGCAATAACAGCGTGTTCGGCGACCCGGCGCTCGGCGAGGACAAGCGCTGCGCCGTGGCACTCTCCGCGAGTCGGAACACGCCACAGAGTGCGGCCCCGGAAGCGGCTGTCGCGCGCCCAGCATCACGCGTGCCTGCCGGCCAGGGGCTGCGCTGCTCCGCCCCCGCCACACAAGCCGGCGCGGCCGGCAGCGACGACCTGCTCGAAGCGGATACGCCCAGTGACGGAACGCGCCTCTTCGCATCAGGCAAGCCGTTTGCAGTCACCTTCACGGCGCGGCCGACACAAGGCGATACGCTCACCTGGCAGATGCGCGACAGCTGGAACGTTGTGCGCGCAAGCGGCCGATTCCCCGTCCCTGCGGGTGCCTCCGTATCGACACTCACTTGCGCGTCGACACTCTCCGGCTACTTCGCGATTTCCGCTTCGCTGGAGCGTGCACACGGACAGTTCGAGTCGCGCGGCACACGTCCGGCGGGCATCGTCACCTTCGGCGTGCTGCCCGACACATCCGCCGCATTGCCGCCCGCAGGTTTTCCGTATCAGGACCTGCATCGATTCGGCGGACAAGGCACCGCCTATCTGGCGCCCGGTCAGCACTGCTGCGATGGCGACGGCTATCGGCCGGTCTATACGGCGCTCGGCCTGTCATGGGCAAACGACAATCGCAACTGGTACATGGAGGAGCCCGACAAGGCCGGCACCTTCGACCCCGCGGCGCGGCAGCTGACGCCCTTCTTCCGGCGCGGCGACATCATGCGTCTGATCCAGCTCGACGGAATTCCGAAGTGGGCAAGCCCGACCGGCAAAGAGACTCACAGCTACGCGCCGACCTCGCTCGCGCAATTCAAGGACTACATGGCCAAAGTAGGCGCGGAATCCAACCGCGTACGTATGACCTATTTCCCCAAGCAGCGGGACAACTACTATCAGGTCACCTGGGAGCCGGATGCGGATGGCGGGCTGCCGTGGCGCGACAGCGACGCGAATTTCGTCGCGTTGTACGAGGCTGTCTGGCGCGGCATCCACTCGACCGATCCGCACGCCGTGGTGATGGGTTTGACCTATTCGTCGGTACAAGGCAACGTCCAGTGGCTCGGCCGTCTCGGTCCGCTCGGTATCGGCCGTTATCTGGACGGGTTGAGCATTCACGGCTATTACGATGCCGGGACGTCCCCGTCGCATCCGCCCGAGCGGCTCGCCAATGCCGGCGATCCGGCCGTGGCGGCCAATGCGCTGCCCGCATCGATGCGGGCGCTGCGCCACCAGATGCGTCAGTACCTGAAACCTGGCGCGCGTCTGTTCGTGACCGAAACCGGCATCAGTTACGACATCGGCGAGTCCTACGGCAAAAACTATCCGGGCTGGAACGTGCTGTACGCACAGGCGGCCGTGGTGGCGCGCACGCACCTGATCCTGCTCGGCGAAGGCGCGGATATGACCTACCTTTTCTATCTCGCGGATATGCCGGACGCCGCGCCCGGCTACGGGCTGTTCTTCGAGCTCGACCATCCGACCGGCGCTTACGGCCCGACTCGCATCAGCCCGAAACCCGCAGCGCTCGCCACGGCGGCGATGACGCGGATCATCGACGGAACCGACACGCTCGGCCCGCTCAAGGGTGTGCCTAACGGCGTCTACGCCTACGCATTTCGCCGGCTCGGCAACGGCCGCGTGGTCACCGCGCTCTGGACCCATGGCAACGAGAAATGGAACGCCAAAGCGGGCTTCAGCACGGGTCAGAATGCCGACTTTCGTCTTAGGGTCGATGCGCCGGGCACGTCGGGTGAAGTAACCGTTTTCGACATGATGGGAAACGCGTCGACGCTGCCGTATCGCGATGGCGTGGCCAGCCTCAAGCTGTCTCCGGCCCCCATCTATGTGGTCTCCGCCAACGCAGGCGTTTTCAGGGACGCCGTCACGACGCCGGAGGGCTACGTTTCGCGATAAGCCGACGCGCGAGCGTCGGCAACGCACAATCAACGCCCGCCGCCGGCCGCTGTCGCGAAGTGGCGATACTTCGGCGCGTCGCGACAGGTTCGCCGGTCTTTTTGCCCGCGTAAAATAGCGCCTTATGTGCAACTTTCGTTCCCCCCCGCTCTACTTGCAGGAGATGGCATGCTGCTGTCAGAGATCGATTTCCTGGACATCGTCCGTCTGACGCCCCTGATCTCGATCGATCTGATCGTCAGCGATTCCACCGGCCGCGTGTTGGTCGGCTATCGCCGCAACCGCCCCGCGCGCCGCACATGGTTCGTGCCCGGTGGGCGCATTCTCAAGGACGAAACCCTCGAGGCGGCGTTCGCCCGCATCGTCGATGCAGAACTGGGCATCACGAAACTGGATCGCTCCGCGGCGCGCTTCGAAGGGGTTTTCGAGCACCACTACAACGACAACTTCGCAGACGAGCCGGACGTCTCGACCCACTACATCGTCCTCGCGTATTCGCTGACGCTCGCCAGCACCGCGCTGGTCGGGCGGCTCGAGCAGCACAGCGAGTATCTATGGCTCACACCTGCCGAACTGCTGGCGCGCGACGACGTCCACGAAAATACCAAGGCGTATTTCCGCTAGCGCATGCATCGGCCGGCATGGATCCATGCGCTGCTGTCGGCGCACAATCCGGTTCCGATTGTGAGTTCGCGAACGTGCGGGGTCAGGGCGGTCCAGTAAGATCGGGTTCTCCGTCAGGACTCGAATCAACATGCGATCCATTGCAGCTCCGCTCGTTCGCGATTCATCCATTGTTTTCCTTCTGCTCGTTTTCTTCGCCGTCGTCGCGCCTCGCTCAGCGCGAGCGGCCGACTGCGGCGCCGGTACGCTCGTCACCGTCGTCGCCCACCTCGACGACGATCTGCTGTTCGTGGACCCCGCCATCAACGAACGTCTCGACGCAGGCTGGTGTATCACCACGGTCCATCTGATCGGCGGAGCCAACGGTGCGGATTTCGCCTACGTGCAGACCCGCGAGCGGGCGTCCCGGCTCGCTTATGCACGCATGGCCGGCGTGCCTGACGAGTGGATCGAATCCAGTATCCCGATCGCCGGCAAGCTGGTTCATCAAATGGTGCTGAAGTCGAAGCCGCAAGTCCGCTTGCTCGAGTTTCGTCTGCCCGGCGGCGGCGTGCGCGGCGGACGCGAACCGCTCGGCCTGCTGTGGGAACAGAGCGCAACGCTTTCGACTTATCCGATGAACGCGGACGGCTCCGCTCGCGTGCAATACGATCGGGCTTCCCTGTCGGCGACGCTGAAAGTGATACTCGCGGAGGCCTCGCAGATTTTCACGCTCAATCCGGACACGGTGCCGTTTATCGAGCATCCCGATCATATTTACGCGGCGCGCATTACGCGCCGCGTCGCCCAGACGCTGCGCAAAAGCGTGCCGATCGAATACCACATCACCTATCCGACGGGCGGCTGGCCCGCCAATCTCCCCGCCGCCGAGGTGCAGCGCAAGCGCGACATCGTCGCCAGCTACTTTGCGATCGACGGCAGCGAGTATTCGCACGTATTCGGCGAGTATCAGTGGGACGGCAACTGGGTCGCGCGCCGCTATGCGTTTGCCGATCGCACGGATCGCCCCGCAGCGGATTTCCAGGCGCATCCCGTGCAACTGTTCAATGCGGCGTCGAACCGCTGCCTGAGTTCCAACGGCGCCGGCCGCGAGCCCCTTCTTGCCGCGTGCACAGATTCCCGAACCCAGCAATGGCGTTGGCAACCGCTGGCCGTCTATCCCGGCAATGCGCGCAACGCCGCGCTCGTGAGCGTCGCGACATCGCAATGCATCGCCGAGCGCGACGGCTTCCTGATCTCCGAGACCTGCGACGAATGGGACACGGCGCAACGCTGGACGCCCTGGGACTTCGGCCTCGTCTACACACCGCTGCGGCACTGCCTCGGCGAAAACGACGGCAAGCTCGCCATGCGAGGCTGCACATCGCTCACGACACGCTACCGGTGGGCAACCACGCAACGCACCCAGGCCACCGACCTGCGGCTCGCAACGGCGATGTATGGCGATATCGCCGGCCACGGCGAGCAATCCGCGGTCTACGTTCAACGACAGCACGACGGTCCCGGATTCGACGTGTATGCGGCATCCCTGTCGAAAGCAGCGCGCCCCGTGCTCTGGTACGCCAACCCCGTCCCGTTCGACTACCGTTCCACGACGCCGAGCTGCGCCGGCGACAAGCTGTGCTTCGACAGCGTGCGCTTCGTGCTGGGGGACTTCGATGGCGACGGCCGCGCCGATCTGATGGTCATTGCGGCGCGCCGCGGCGGCACCGCGTTCTGGTTGCTGCGCAATGCAGGAAACAGATTCGAGGCGCCGCGTCTCTGGCTGCAGACAAGCGGCGCCTTGAAGCCCGAACTGACTCAGCAGTACGTCGCGGCCGACTTCACCGGAACGGGACGCGCGAGCGTGCTGATCGCCCAGAAACGAGCCGATGGCGGACTCGATCTCTGGCTGGCGTCCGCCACGGGATCAGCCAGTGCCGCGCCGGCTCTATGGGCGCAAGCAAGGAATTTGCGGCAAAACACCTATTTGCTGCCGGTCCACGTGGAAGGCTCGCGGGCCTCCCTGGTTGCACTCGACAGTTCAGACGGCCGGCTCGCGTTCACGCAAATCGCCAACGATGGAGCGCATCTGCTAATCGGCGAACGCAGCGTACTGCCGGCGCGTTTCGTACCCGAGTTCGTCAAAGCGACAATTGGCGCGCTGCATGGCAAAGACAGCGACACGCTGATCCTGTTGACACCGCATCTCGACGGCGCGAGCGACGACGCCGTCATCGACATTGCTACCGTGGACCTGGCGGGCACGGCGCACACACCGGTCCAGGCGGCGACATTGCGCGGCATGTCGTGGTCGGACGTCTTTCCGGCTCTCGTGCGTGACAACCGGAATACGGCGCTCGTGCTCTATCGAAGAACCGACGCGACGCTCGGCGACTTCTATTTCACCGGCGGCTCAGCGGCGCTTCTGCGCTACCCCGTCGGGGACGGTTTCGCCTTGGGGACCGCGCAGGATCTCGGCGAGCTGCCGGGGCTCTTCTCGGAGACCTTGCGAATCGACCGGCTGGCACAGTAGCGCGAACCGGCCGCTCAGCAGTCGCGCATGAAGCCGCTCACGAAGCCGCTCATGCCGAAACCGCGAGCGGCCGAACGAACTTCCGCGCAATCGTCATGTAGCGATCCGCCGTGTCATGCAGCGTATATCCCGCCAGCTGGCGGTTCGCACGCGGCGTGCTCAGCGCCGCGAGCAATGCCCGGCCGTAAGCGTCCGGATCGGTCGTATCGACGAGATCGACGCCGGCAAATCCGCTCGCGAAACTGAACGACGGAATCCGGTTGGCCACGACCGGAATGCCCGACGCGAGCGCCTCGAGAAAACCGATGCTCTGCGCTTCGAAACGCGAAGGCATCGCGAAGACGCGCGACGAGCGGAGGATGGCGGCGACATCCGAGCGGGGTCCGCTGACCGTCACGCGGCTATCCAACCCGAGCTGGCTGACCAGCGCCCGCACCGCCTCGTGATATGCGATGTCTTCAACCACGCCGCACAGCAGCAAATGCGCATCAGGCTCGTTATGCAGCACGCGCTCAAACGCGCGGATCGTGTCCAACTGGCTTTTCGCTTCGATGTAGCGGCCAAGCTGAACGATCTGCTTCGCGGGCACATCGGTATCCGGCGCGGGCGCATCGATGTCCTCCGCGAACTGCGACGCGTCCACGCCATTAGGAATGACAACCAGAGCAGGGTGTTTGCCGATCTCTCTCAGGTAGTCGTCGATATTTTGCTGCGACACGCCGATGATCGCCCTCGCCCGCCGTGACAGCAGACGCTCGGCCTGCTTGAGCGCGCCGTTCTCGAAGTCGTTCACGCCGGAGTGCATGACCCAGACGATCGGCGTATGGACCGGCAACAGACGCACATACAGTGCGGCAAGCGTTGCGTGAGCCACGATGAAATCAGGCCGGAACCGGCGCACCACGCGATACAGATGCAGCAGCTTGCCCACGCGCCCGTAGCGAATCGTGGGGAAGAGACAGGTCACCCCGGCGGCCTGGAGCTCAGCCCGGATACTGGCGAAATCGTCCTGCTGCGGGAGCAGCGATGTCATGCACACTTCATGGCCGCCGCGCTGATGATGAATGGCGAGACCTTTTACCAACACCTCCGCCCCGGATAGTCGCGGCGCGTGAACCAGCTGAAGAATCCTCACGATTTATCTCTCTCGGGATAACCGCATTCTGTACGCAGCGGATGGACATGCCGGCCCGGCAAACGCACCGGCCTAAAGAAGCACCGGCATCCCATCGTCGTGTTTCTGTCGCGCCCTTTATTCGGGGGACGCGACATTGTCCCCATAGAACAGCGACAGTTCCGCCGCGAAGTCACCGTCGCGAAGAAACTTTACACCGAAGCACCAGCACTATTACGCCAGCGCCCAGGCGCGATCCGCTGTGGAATGAGGGATAACGCCCATTTCCCTGCCGATTGTCCTCCATATGCATAGTTAGTCATGCCGTGTATTAATTTTTTTCGACCCCAATTCGCATGCCCAATATCGATGCAGATCGTCATGCGGTTACAGCTTTCGTACCACTGAGCAATATTCATGCACCAATGTTCATACGTTACAGCTCGTTACGTCTTTTAAGCACACTAATGCGTATGGTTTCACTCGATTCTTCCCACCAAAGCTCTCCTTCATCGCGCGTCCCACGCTGTTCGATATCTGCGGGCTGACCATCACGGCGGCCAGGGATTCGTCTGCTCAAGAATTTCTCCAGCGGAAAAGTTCTTCGGGACCCATTACCCGGGAAGACGTCACATTTTGCGCAGCCGCATGGCTGCGCACACAGGATGGCCGATGCCGAAATCTCGGTCATCGGCTCGCTTGCAACTGAACCCTATGTTCAGTCCGTTTCGCGGCGCGCCTCGCGCGGGCGGGATGGACGAACATCCGATAGCGGATTGCTCACAGATTGATGAAATCGCATCTACTTCTACTCTCGACACTCTCATTGGCACTAGCAGGTTGCGGCGGTGGCGGCGGCAGCAATGCGGCAACCCAGGCCAACGGCACCGGCGGCTCCACCACCAACGCCGCAGGCGCAAACGGCAACTCGGCCGCCTCAGTCCTTTCCGCCAACCCCAACGCAAAGTTCAGTTGCGCCGCGCCGGCCACTTCGGCGGGCTCCGGCAGCGCCGTCATCTCAGCCGATACGCCTAGTGCCGACGGTACGCGCATCTTCGCTTCAGGCAGCACCTTCCAGCTTACTTTCACGACCAACGCGCCGTCCGCGGACACGCTGAACTGGTCCGTCACGGACACCGTCGGCAGGGTTGCGGCGAGCGGCAGCACCGCCGTGCCGAGCGGCTCGAAGACCATCACGCTGAATTGCACCTCGACGCTCGCCGGTTATTTCGCGGCGTCGGGCACGCTCGCCCAAAACGGCGGCCAGTTGCCGCAAGCCGGCACGCGTCCAGTCGGCATCGCGACCTTCGGGGTGACGCCCAATCTCTCCGGCGCGGTTCCTGCCGTCAGCTATGCGCATCAGGAGCAGCATCGTTTCGGCATGCAAGGCGCGAACGACAACGGCTCGCTGCTTGCCGCTCTCGGCATCAGCTCCACCATCGACGATCGCCAGCTCTCGACGATGGAGCCGAACGCAGCGAACACGTTCAACCCGTCAACGAGCACGCTCGATCCGTTCTACAAGACCGGCAACGTGATGCGTTTGATCCGTCTCGACGGGATTCCCGCCTGGGCGAGCAACACCGGCGCGTTCCAGGACGACACCGGCCTGCCTAAGGATCTTTTGTACTACCAGAACTACATGAGCCGGGTGGGCACAGAATCGAATGCGATTCGCACCGCTTATTTCCCGCAGCAGTCGGCCAATTATTATCAGGTGACATGGGAGCCGAACCAGATGTGGACCGACACGGACGCTAACTTCGTCGCGCTGTATCAGTCCGTCTATCAAGGCATTCATTCGACCGATCCGCACGCGGTGGTGATGGGCCCGACCGATGCGTTCCCGAGTCTGACCACGACGCGTCTGAAGCGCCTCGCGCCGCTCGGCTTCGGTCAATACATCGACGGCGTGGCGACGCACGGTTACTACGACGCGGGCACCTCGCCTTCGCATCCGCCGGAGCGCTACGATAGCGACCCGTCCACCGCCGCCGGCTCGTTGCGCGGCCAGATGCGCAATCTGCGCGCGGAAATGGCCACCGATTACCGTCCCGGCATGAAGCTGTTCTCGACCGAAGCCGGCATCAGCTACGACCTCGGCAGCTCGTACGGTCCGAACTATCCGAGCGCGAACGTGTTGTACGCGCAAGCCGCGGTTGCGGCGCGCATGCACATCATCACGCTCGGCGAAGGTGCCGATCAGGTCTATGTGTTCTATGGCGCGGACTATCCGAACGAAGTCGGCTACGGCACGTTCTTCGATCTGAACGATGCGCAAGGCGCGTTCGGCGCAACCAACATCAGTCCGAAGCCGGTCGCGATGGCGATCAGTGCGATGACGCGCGCGCTCGACGGCACCAACACGCTGGGGCCGGTGAACGGCACGCCGGCCGGGGTCTACGCCTACGCGTTCCAGCAGGTGGGCAACGGCGCGGTGATCACCGCGTTGTGGGCGCATAACAACAACGTGTGGAATGCGAGCGCCGGGTTCAGTTCGACCTATAGCGTGCCGTACAGCCTCACCGTCGATGCGCCGGGCACGAGCGGCACGGTGCAGGTGATCGACATGATGGGCAATGCGTCGACCGCCAGTTACAGCAACGGTACGCTGACGCTCACGCTGACGGAATCGCCGATGTATGTGGTGTCGAACAACGCGTCGGTTGCGAGAGCCAACGCGACCGTTCCGGTGGGTTATGCGGGCAGCTAAGGCCGGCAGCTAAGCACTGAAGCTGAAATCAGGAAGCCGAAGTAAAACGTCAGCCGGTCCGATGGCCGGCTGACATCATTTCAGAACATGCAGGGTTCTAGCAGGCAGAAGCAGGCTCGACCCAGGCTCAACCTTCCCCCAACTGTCCCTCCATCCCGCTCAATTCGCGTTCGCGCTCCTTCGACACTCCGCCGATCGGCGGCCCCGCAAAGCGCTTGCGCACGCCTGCGCCGTACCAGACCGCCAGCAACACCGCGAGCAAACCGGCGATCACGTAGACCACTTTCTGGTTCGGCGGCTGCATGCCGACATACGCCAGCACCAGCGCACCGATCACCGCCGCCACCGCGAACGGCTTCGACAGCATGCCCAGCTGGAATGGGCCCTTCTCGCTCCACGTGCGGCCTTCCGCGAAAATTCCCGCGGCGATCGGCATCGCATAGGAGATGAACAGGAACACCGCGCTACCCGCGCTCAGTACGGTGAAGGCATCGCCGTACAGCGTGACCACGATCGCCAGCACCGCCGAGGTCCAGATCGCCGCGCCCGGCGTGCGATGTGCCGCGTTCACCTTGCGCAGCCACTTCGAAGCAGGCAGGCCGCCGTCGCGCGCAAACGCGAACATCATCCGCGAGGTCGACGTCACCGCTGCCAGACCGCACACATAGTTGATGAAGAACATCAGCAATTCGATCACGATGCGCAGCGGTCCCGGAATCGGCGCAAGGATCGCTTCGAAGAAGCCCGTGCCCTGCTTCACCGCGGCGCCGATGTCCGGCATCACCAGCACGAACGCGCACACCATCACGTAACCGAAGGTGGCCGACCAGAACACCGAACCGACGATGCCGCGCGGCACGTTGCGCGCCGCCTCATGCGTCTCCTCGGACGTATGCGCGGACGCATCGAAGCCGGTGATCGTATAAGCGGTCAGCAGCAGGCCGGACAGAAACGCCATGGCGATGGTCTGCTTCGGCCACGCGCCGCCGTCGACGCCGGTGAAATTGGTGAACGTATAAAGCCGCGACAAGTCGATCTTGACCGGCGAATACGCGAGCAGCGCCACCACCAGCATGATCGTCACCACGAAGATCAGATAGCCCGACAGGTCGGTGATCTTGCTGGTGATGCGAATGCCGCGATGATTGAGGAAGGCCTGCGAGGCGGTAATGACGGTCAGAAAGATCGTCTGATGCCACCAGCCGAGCGCTTCGGGCTTCACGCCGAACATCGGCGCGATCAAGGTGCGGAAGAACGGATCATAGGTGCCGTAATTGATCGCGGCGACCACGAATACGAGCCCGAGCAGATTCAGCCACGCGGTGAGCCAGCCCCACGTCTTGCCGCCGAGAATCGAGCTCCAGTGATAGAGACCGCCGGCAGTCGGATACGACGACGCGATCTGCGCCATCGCCGCGGCCACCACCAGTGCGAACAGCGAGCCGAGCGGCCAGCCGAGTCCGATCGACGCCCCGCCCGCCGCGGACAAGCCCATCTGGAACGACGTGATGCCGCCCGACAGAATGCAGATCAGCGAGAACGACACCGCGAAGTTCGAGAACGCCCCCATGCGCCGGGACAGTTCTTGCGCGTAGCCCATCTTGTGCAGCAGCTTGACGTCGTTGTCGGCGGGCTCCGCCGACGGCACGGCCGTGTTGATGTCCATGACGCGATCCTTTGAACAGGGTTATGACGGTGCGGCGAAAGAGGCGTGACCGCGCGACGGGAAACCGGCTCACGCAGCCGTGAAGCAGTTATCGACATACAGATGCGCGCCGTTGACGAAGCTGGCGTCGTCGCTGGCGAGAAAGAGCGCTGCGCGCGCGACCTCTTCCGGCGCGCACAGGCGGCCCTGCTGCACCGACAAAGCAGCCTCGCTCGCATCGAAACCGTATTTCGCCAGCGCGCTGATTTCGCGGCGGCCGTGCGGCGTATCGATGAAACCGGGGCACACCGCGTTGCAGCGGATTCCGCGATCGCGATACTCGACGGCGATCGAGCGCGCGAACATCGCGCATGCGCCTTTGGTCGTGCAGTACAGCACTTCGAGCGGCGTCGCCGCGACCGACGAGATCGACGCCGTGCAGACGATCGAACCGCGGCCCGCGGCCAGCATGTGCGGCAGCACGGCGCGCGTCATCATGAACATGCTCTTCACGTTGACGTTCATCAGCCAGTCGTAGTCTTCGTCGGTGGTATCGACGAACGGCTTCACGACGATGCTGCCGGCGTGATTGAACAGCACATCGACGCGTCCGAAACGCGCGACGATGTTCGCCACCGCAGCATCCACTGCGGCGCACTTCGACACGTCGGCTGCGAACAGTTCGGCCGTGCCGCCTGCGGCGCGAATCCGCGTCACCACTTCCTCGCCCGCATCGGTATTGATATCGACGACGGCGACCTGCGCGCCTTCCTGTGCGAACAGCAGCGACGCCGCGCCGCCTGCGCCCGTTGCGCCGCCCGACACGATTGCGATCTTGCCTTCCAGCCTGCCTGCCGGTCTGCTCATGCGTGACTCCCGTTCTGGTGCATTGCGTTGTGCACAAAGTAGGGGCGGCAAAAAGCGGCGACTATCCAAAATTGGCAAAAAGTAAAAATCCCGTAAAAACCCGCCTTGCTGACAAAAATATTACAAAGCCACATTGCGGCCGGGTCTGCGCGCGGCGCCGGCTTAGGCTGACGGCTTAGGGTGACGGCTAGGGTGACGACTCAGGATGACCGCTAGGGTGACGGCTTCTTTCACAACTCCGGAGCGGGGTTTTTTTCGCATACACTGGGGGCGGCACGAGCTTTTCGGGGAGCGCCACCAGAATCGGGAGAAGCTATGCAACCGGTCCACCAGACAAGCAGCGCCGTCGAGATTCGCTGTTGCCGGAACATCGACGAGCAGGCGATGTTGTTCGACGCATGGAACCAGAGCTATTGCCAGATTTCTCGCGGCGCCTTCGACGGCTCGGTGAGTTCTTTTCTGGCGGGCGGCGTACGCGTGCTGGTCGAGCGGCTGAACCGCACGGTGTATCAACGCGGCCAGGTGGCGGCGTCCAGGCTGGCTGTCAGCGTTCCGTTTCAACTCGAGGGACATGCGCTGCTATGCGGGCAGACCAGTCATCGCGACGGCTTGCACGTGTTTTCCGGCGAGGGCGGCTTCGAGTTCTTATCGCCTGACAAGCACGTCGTGGTGAATCTGGAGATCGAGCCTGGCGCGATTGGCGATCGGCTGGTGCGATCGCAGCTCGATGAGATGACGCCGCTGCTGGGCGTGAGGCCTGGCGTGCTGAATGTCGATCCTGCGCGGCTGCAGAGCTTTCGCGAGGTCCTGAAGCCGCTGCTCGATGCGGTGGCCGCCACGCCGACTTTGCTCGATGACGCGGGCGTAGCCGCGGCGTTTGAGAAATCGGTGATATTCGGCCTGGCTGACGCGTTGCAGGGAATGCAGAGTGCCGATCCTCATGGACATCTCGAAGCGCGTACCGCGAGGAACTGGCAGCTCGTGCGAAGTGTTCGCGAATTGGTCGAGGGGTCGCCTGATTGCCCGCTGTCCGTGGCGGAGCTTTGTGCGCGGTTTCGCGCGAGCCGGCGCACCTTGCAATATGCTTTTGAGGACACCCTTGGGGTGAATCCTTCTGCCTATATACGAGCCGTTCGGCTCGACCATGTGAGACGTGAATTGCGGGGGTCTGCTTCAGTTACCGAAGTCGCTACGCGGTGGGGGTTCTGGCATTTTGGGAATTTCTCCAACGAGTATAGGGGGCAGTTTGGGGAACTGCCCAGCGAAACCTGGCGGCGTAGCCGGAGTCGGATGGTGTAGTTTTTCCTGGAGACAGCCAACCCGCCAACCCGTTCGCTACGCGCAAAAAACCCAACCACTAAAAACAAAACCAGCGCACACTACCCTTAGCTCCCTCGCGGAGCCAAAAAAGCCAATCGGGAGTCCATCATGGCAAAAGGTCAACTCCGCAGTAACCGCGAAGCGAAAAAACCCAAACAGGAAAAGAAGCCCAAACCAGCCACTTCGCCCTCCGGCGCGCCGCCGATCCGCGTGATGCCGAGCACGCCCGCAACGACCCAAAAGAAGCACTAAAAAGGCAAGCCCGCCCGCCAAGGCGGGCACCATCAGCAAGAGCTATCTGGAAATATCCTCCAGCGCAACATCGCGCGTCTTAGGCCCAAGCGTAGCGATAGCCAGCATCACGATCACCATCGCCCCTGAAATAAACGCGAACATCCCGTTCACGCCAAAGCGGCCCAAACACGCCGCGATCACGAACGCGCTGTCGATCGGAGTTGGCGCTTTAGCTGTCGATCAGAGTTCGCGTGTCGGCTGGAGTTAGCGCTTTAGCGCTTACTCCAGCCCCATAGCGCGTTACTCTGGTCCCATGCAAAGCACTTATGTCGATCCGGAGTTAGTGCTTCAGCACTTACTCCGGTCCCACGCAGAGCGCTCCGATCCCATGCAAAATGGTTGCTGAATTCCAGTCTGATGCCGGATGAAATTGATTGGCTATCCGCAACGCTTTTGAAACTCACACGACAATCAGGCGGCTTCGCGCGGCGTCCGAGCCAAGCCGCCGCCGAGCGTCGCGATCTGCGCGTCGTCATAGCCCAGCCCGCGCAGCACTTCGGCGGTGTGCTCGCCGATCTTCGCGATCGGCTGACGCGGTTGCAGGCGTTCGCCGTCCATCGAGATCGGCAACAGCGGCATCGCGGTTTCGCTGCCGTCATCGAGCGTCAAACGGGCGAGGCCGCCGCTCGCGTTCAGATGCGGATCGTCGAATAGCTCTTCGGGCCGCGTGATCGACGCGAACGGGATGTGGTCGCGCTCGAACAGCGGCACGAGCGAGGCGCCTTCAAAACGGCTCAAGGTTTCGCCGAGCGTGCGCAGCAGCCAGTCGCGCGCCAGCACGCGATCGTTGTTGGTCGCAAGCCGCGGGTCGGCCAGCAGGTCGGCGCGGCCGAGAATCGCGCACAGCGCGCGCCACTGGCCGTCGCCGGTCGCGGCGATGAACATCTGCTCGTCGTCGGCGAGCTTGAACACGTCGTAGACCGCCCATGCGCTGATGCGCTCGGGCATCGGCGCGGCGGGCACGCCGGTCGCCGCGAACTGCTGCATGTGCTGCGCGGACAACAGCACGCAGTTTTCGAACAACGCGCTCTGCACTTCCTTGCCGCGCCCGCTCGTATGCCGTTCGTGCAACGCGGCGAGCACGCCGATCGCGCCGAACATGCCGCCCATGATGTCGTTGACCGAACTGCCGGCGCGCAGCGGGCGGCCCACCGGTCCCGTCATGTAGGCGAGGCCTGCCATCATCTGCACGACTTCGTCGAGTGCGAGACGATGTTCATAGGGACCGTTGAGAAAGCCCTTGTGCGACACGTAGATGAGCCGCGGATTGCGCTCGCGCAGCGACGCATAATCGAGACCGAGGCTCGCCATGCGGCCCGGCTTGAAGTTCTCGACGAACACGTCGGCGGTATCGACGAGCTTATGCAGCGCCTCCAGCCCCGCCTCGGTATCGAGGTCGAGCGCGACGCTCTTCTTGTTGCGATTGAAGGTGCGGAAAAAGCCCGCGCCGGTGCCGAGCAAACGGCGCGTGCCGTCGCCGCGCGGCGGCTCGACCTTGATCACCTCGGCGCCGAGGTCGCCGAGAATCATCCCGCAGGTCGGCCCCATCACCATATGCGACAGCTCGACGACGCGAATGCCCGCGAGCGGCAACGTACCCGCACCCGGTTGGGAGGAAGACGAAAGCGGACTCATTGCAGCACCTGTGATGCGGAAAGTTGAGCGGTGGCGGTGAACTGCTTCGGCAAACCGGCGCGCGCCAGGTAGCCGTACAGCGGTTCGCCGGGTAAGGCGTCGGCCAGCACCGCACGCGACGCGATCAAACGGACGAGAAGGAAAAATGAGGTGGACAAGCGAAGTGGAAAAATTATGCCCGAGGAAAACGGCGGCCGAACTCAAGTCAGGGTATTCACGCCCGCCGCGCGCTGCGTTGTGCAGGTTTTCTGCGCGCCGCCTTGCTGGAAACTTTCGGTCTGGCTATGCTGACGCACGCGTCCGGCGTGCTCAATGCCCATTCAACGCAACAACGCAACGCGTGCACAACCAGGACAAGCAAACGGCACCGCACGAACCACGGCCAGCCAGCGGGCCAGACAGCGCAATCGACCAGGAAACTCCATGTCCACCACCAGCCTCTTCTTCACCGCCGCGGGCGTCGGCCTCGCCATCGCGGCGCCCGTTGGCCCGATGGGCATGCTGTGCATCCGCCGCACGCTGACCGGCGGTCCGCGCGCGGGGCTGGCGATCGGCATCGCCAGCGGCGATGCGGCCTATGGTTTGATCGCGGCGCTCGGGCTGGTCGGCATTTCGCAGTTCATGCTCGCCTACGACCGGCCCCTGCATCTCATAGCGGGTCTGTTTCTGCTGTACCTCGGCGTGCGCACATTGCTGCAAAAGCCGCCCGCCGACGCGCCGAACGGTGACGGCAAGCTCGCGCAGATCGGCCGCGCCGGCGCGCTGCGCGCGTACGCCAGTTCGCTGCTGCTCACGCTCACCAACCCGCAAACCGTCATCATGTTCGCCGCGTTGTTCACGACGCTGGCGCCGCGCGGCGCATTTTCATCGGGCATCGCGTTGACGACGGTGAGCGGCGTGTTTTGCGGCTCGATCGCGTGGTGGTGTTTTCTCGTGACCGTGGTGTCGCTCGCGCGCCACGCGATCGGCAGCAAGCTGCGGCTCACGATCGACCGGATCGTCGGGATCACGCTGGCGGCATTCGGCATCGTCGAAGTTCGCCGCGCGCTTTGAGCGGCGGAGGTTGGGGAGAGAGCATGGATCGTCGGGGAAAAGCGCGCCTGAACCTCCGCTGAAGCCGCGCCGATCGACGTCTTTATACGCAAGCGCGACAGTTTTGCGACAATAGCGCCTTTCGCCACGCCGACAACGCGCCTGTCCATCGACCATCGAAGACAGCCGCATGCCGGCATTGCCACCCAATCTACCCAACCCACCCGACCGTCAGCGGTCCGCTCAATGGCCTTTCCCCATATCGATCTGCTGTATTCCGTATCCGGCCTGTTCGTCGGCTTTCTGGTCGGACTGACGGGCGTCGGCGGCGGCTCGCTGATGACGCCGATCCTGGTCCTGCTGTTCAACGTGCATCCGGCCACCGCAGTCGGCACCGATCTGCTGTACGCGGCCGCGACCAAGGCGACCGGCACGCTGGTGCACGGCCTGAAAGGCTCGGTCGACTGGCAGATCACGCTGCGTCTGGCCGCCGGCAGCGTGCCGGCGGCGACCGTCACGCTGCTCCTGCTGCATCGTTACGGGATGGACACGCCGGGCGCGAGCCGGTTGATCCAGCTCGTGCTCGGCGTGGCGCTGCTGGTGACAGCCGTCGCGCTGGTGTTCCGGCCGCAGCTCGCGGCGCTCGGCGCGCACCGCTTGCGCGTGCCGAACCAGGGCCGCACGCTCGCGCTGACCATGCTGACCGGCGCGGTGCTCGGCGTGCTGGTGTCGCTGACTTCGGTGGGAGCGGGTGCGATCGGCGTGACGGTGCTGTTGCTGCTGTATCCGCTGCTGCCGACCACGCGCATCGTCGGCTCCGACATCGCGCATGCAGTGCCGCTGACGCTGCTGGCAGGCGCCGGGCATTGGCTGCTGGGTTCGGTCGACTGGTCGATACTGTTGTCGCTGCTGGTCGGCTCGCTGCCGGGTATCGCAATCGGCAGTTATCTGTCGTCGCGCGCACCCGATGCGCTGCTGCGCAACCTGCTCGCCGCCACCTTGACGCTGGTCGGCGTGCGCCTCGTGCTGGCCTGAACGTCAGGCCAGCACGCCGGGCCAGACCGGCGCGCCGGTTATTTGAAAAAACGGCAGGTCAGATCGGTCTCGAACTGCCGTACCCACTTGCCGTGCTGGTCGCGATAGGACTGCGCCCAGCCGCCGCGCCGCACCGTGACGAGGCGCTCATGCGCGGCGTCGTCAGGATCGGCGCAGGCGCTGATGTCAAAATGCGCCGGCGCGAAGCCGTGCCGCGCGCACACGAGTTCGAAAGCCGCCCGATCGCCGATTGGCAGATCGGTATAGCGCAAAAACGTGGTTTCCATGGCGTTGACTCCGGTTCCCCTTGCCTCACTGTACGCCACACGACGGGTCGATTGTGTGTCATTGCGCACGCCGGGCGGTCCGCTGCGGTGCTGCCTACAGCCTCGAAGTGCCCCGATCCATCATCACCGTTTCAAAAATCGCCGCTGCGAAAAATAAAACAAAAAAACGGGCTCCGGCCATTTGCTGGAACCCGTTTGCTGGCATGCATCAAGATGGCGCAAGGGGGCCACCCATCGCACGCTCCATGAGCGTGGCGCGCAGGGCGCCTCGCGGCGCCTCATGCACTTGTTGCGCGTATTGCCCCTCTTGCCACCCGCTTACTGCTGCTCGACGCTCAGCTTGTTCGACACCGACGTCACACCCGCGACGCCCTTGGCGACTTCGCCCGCCTTGTCGATCTGGCCCTGGTCAGGCACCGAACCCGTCAGCGTCACCGCGCCGCCGCGAGCGCGCACCGCGATGCTCGACACGTCGATGCCTTGCGCCTTGGCGAGCGCGCCGCGCACCTTGCGGCCGAGCTGGCTATCGGCCTTCTTGATGGTCTTGGCGCTCGCAGCCGGGGCGGCCATGGTGCCGCTTGCCATCGCATCGCTTGCCTGAGCGTACACGTTGCACGCCACCACCATCGCCACCACCGAACCCAGCGTCTTCAGAAAACCGACCGATTTCATAATTTCTCCTTTTGCTTCACATAGGACCGCATCTACCAAGCGGCTTCGTTACGACTACCGGCGGCCGGGCCCGGGCGCGACAAGGCGTGGCTGAGCGACGGCCGACTATGGCTGCAACACGGTGTGCGAGAGGCGAGAGAGGCCGGCCGCCGTTGCTGTATGCGATGACAGGCACGCGATGACAGGCATGCGCTGCGGCATGAAGGCCGGCAAGCCGCGAAGTCCGCCAACGCGCCCGGTTCTCCTGTGTCGTGCCGGGTCGCGCTGCGCAAACGTCTAATCGCGGCAGCGATGCACAATTTAATCTAGCCGGGCCAGAAGCGCAAAGGGTTTAGTCATGCTCGGGGCGTGGACCCGACGCCGTCGATGCGCAGTGAATGCCGCCGCCACGCGAATCTCAGGTACCATCGGCGCGGACGCGTGCCGCCGCCTGGCGGCCCGGCATCGAGCCGGGCATAGCGCGAGCGCCTCGACTTGCGCTACGCTAAAGCGCTGCCGCATCCTTGTTCACCTTCGACCGTAGCCGTCACGTCATCCGATGAAGCCTGCCACCGGCCGCAAACGCCGCCCCCGCCTCGTTGCCCGTTTCGTCGCGATCTCGTGGCGCGATCTGGCTGTCTCGTTCGGCCCGATCCTGCTGGTCGCCATCGCGGCGATCTGGGTCGCCGTGCGCCTGATCCAGCCCGCCCCGCCCAATACGCTGACGATCAGCGCCGGTCCCGAAGGCAGCACGTTCTGGACCGCCGCGCAAAAGTACAAGGCCATTCTGGCGCGCAACCGCATCACCTTGAACGTGTTGCCGTCGGAAGGCTCGTTGCAGAATCTCAAGCGCCTCTCGGACCCGAACTCCAACGTCGATGTCGGCTTCGTGCAGGACGGCGTCGCGCCCGGCCCGGTCAGCGACGGTCTGACGTCGCTCGGCAGCGTGGCGTATATACCGCTGGCGATTTTCTATCACGGCCCGACCGTCACGCGGCTCTCCGAATTCAAGGGCTCGCGTCTGGCGGTCGGCGCCGAAGGCAGCGGCACGCGGGAACTGGCGCTCGCGCTGCTCAAGGCGAACGGCATCGAGCCGGGCGGCGCCACCAAACTGCTGCCGCTCTCCGGCGACGACGCCGCGCAGGCGCTCATCTCCGGCAAAGTCGACGCCGCCTTCCTGGCCGGCGATTCGGCGCAGCCGGCGGTGATGGGCAAGCTCTATCGCACGCCCAACGTGCAGTTCTACGACTTCACCCAGGCCGATGCGTACACGCGCCGTTTTCCGTATCTGACGCAGCTCGTGATGCCGATGGGCGCTTTCGACCTCGGCAAGAATCTGCCCTCCGCGCCGATTCACATGGTGGCGCCGACCGCCGAACTGGTGGCGCGCGACTCGCTGCATCCCGCGCTCTCCGATCTGCTGATCGAAGCGGCGCGCGAGGTGCACGGCAAGGCGAACATCATGCAGCGGGCCGGCGAGTTCCCCGCACCGCACGCGCACGATTTCCCGATCAGCGACGACGCCGCGCGCTACTACAAGTCGGGCAAGGGTTTCCTCTACCGGATCCTGCCGTTCTGGCTCGCGAGTCTCGCCGACCGGCTGCTGGTGGTCGTGGTGCCGCTGATCGTGTTGCTGATTCCGGCGCTGCGCGTCGTGCCGTCGCTGTATGCATGGCGGGTGAAGTCGCGCATCTATCGCTGGTACGGCGCGCTGATCGCGATCGAACGCAGCGCGCTCAGCGAGTATTCGGCCGCCGAACGCACCACGCTGATCGAACGGCTCGACGCGATCGAGGACTCGGTCAACGGCCTGAAGATGCCGCTCGCTTATGCGGATCAGTTCTACGTGCTGCGCGAGCACATCGGCTTCGTGCGCGAGCGGCTGACGCATAGCCGCGAGGCCCAGCGCGACGCGCCGGCCGAGCCGGGCGAACCAGCTGAGCCGGGCGATGGACCCACGCCGCCCGAGGCGCATGAGGCGCATGAGGCAAACGAGGCAAATGAAGCGGCCGATTTAGGTGAAGCACGAGGTGAAGCACGGGAAGGCAGCGAGGCGGGCGACAAGGCGCACGAGTCTTCAGACGAGCGCCCTCGCCCTGCATGAGCGCCGGCATCCCCTGCCCCCAGCCGGGCCTGACGTGCACGGCAACGGCAGCCCGCCGGCTCCCCACCCTATTGACCGCTGCAAGCAGCGGCCGCACCGCGTAAGATCATTACAATTCCGACGGTTTAGCAGACGCACACCGTTCGGAGCAGGCAATCCGGGAGACATATATGACCGTTGGCATCGACGCCACGCAACCGCTGTGGTTTTACGATTTTGTCTCGCCGTTTACGTACCTGTTGCTCGAGCAACACGACAAATGGCCGGGCTTCGACTTCGCGTTCACGCCGGTCGTGCTGAACGACCTGTATCGTCACTGGGGTCAGCGGCCGGCTTACAGCGTGCCCGCCAAGCGCGTGTTCATGTACCGGCACGCGCTGTTTCGCGCGGAGCAGCTCGGCATTCCGTTCAAGATGCCGCCGGCTCATCCGTTCGACTCGATGAAGCCGCTGCTGCTCGCCACCGCGGCGAAGGGCGACATCGCCTTCGTGCGCGAGATCTTCCGTTTCATCTGGCTCGAAGGCCGCGATCCATCGAGCGACGCAGCGTTCGCCGAACTGTGTGAACGCGTCGGCCAGCCGGACGGGCCCGAGTTGATCAGGAGCGAAGCCGTAAAAGCGCAATTGCAGCGCAACACTGCCGACGCGATCGGCCTCGGCGTGTATGGCGTGCCGACCTTCCGTCTGAACGATCAATTGTTCTGGGGCGAAGACGCGCTGCCGATGGTGCTGTATTGCGCACGCAGCCCGAACTGGCTCGATTCGCAGGAAGTGAAGCGGGTCAGTTCGCTGCCGTCGGGCCTCGCGGACAACTAAGCGCAGGCGAGCCATCGTGCGGGCGGCTCCATGCGATGCCTCACCCGAGCCCGATCCGCTTGCACCGCCTCGCCTGAACCATGGACGACACCGCCGCCTCCCTCGACATCTGGCTCGTGCGCGTGCTGCGCACACTGCTGGTCGAGCGCAGCGTCACGCAAACCGCACTGCGTCTGAACCAGACCCAGCCTGCGATCAGCACCGCGCTGCGCAAGCTGCGCGAAACGCTGAGCGATCCGATCCTCGTGCGCGGCAAGTCGGGCATGGTGCCGACCGAATACGGCGAATCGCTGCTGGCGTCCGCGCAACGCGTGCTGCGCGAAGTCGATTTCGTCGCCACACCGCACGGCGACTTCGATCCCGGCCACTCGCGCCGCACCTTTCGCGTGGCCGCACCGGATTATCTGAACGACTTCTTCATGCCGACCGTGATCGCGCAGTTTCGCGAGGCGGCGCCGCATGCGCGTCTGGAAATCGATTCGCTGAGCCCGATGCTCGATCACTCGGCCGCACTCGATGCGGGCGAACTCGATCTGGTGATCGGCAACTGGCCGAAGCCCGATCCGCGCTTCGAGCGCAGCGATCTGTTCTCCGACACGGTGGTGTGCCTGATGCGCGCCGATCATCCGCTCACGCGCGCGCCGTTGACGCGTGAAGCGTATCTGGCCGCCCCCCATCTCGCGCCGACGCCCTATAGCGGCGCGCGCGGCGGCGCCATCGACATCGGCTTCGCGAGAGCGCGTGCCGAGCGGCGCATCGTCGCCACGCTGCCCTACTTCGGCCTGGTGCCGCAAACGCTGCTGCAATCGGATCTGATCTTCACCACCACGCGCCGCTTCGCGACGCACTACGCGAACATGCTGCCGCTTGCGGTTGTCGAAGTGCCGATTCCGTTTCCGCGCATCAAGTGCTATCAGTTGTGGCATCCCCAAGCGGATCGGCCGAGCGACGTCGGTTGGCTGCGGACTTTGATGTCGCAGGTGTCAGACGAATTGGTGGCGCAAAAGACGCGGCGCGTGAAACGGCCGCGGGAAAAGAAAACCTCAGAAGAGACGTCAACCTCGGCGCGCTGACGTTTCCTATTTGACCGCCTGGTTCGACTGTCTGAACTGACCGCTCAGACGCTCGCGCAGAGCCCGTGCGTCGCCGCCTGGGCCGCGGCCTGCCGCGCGCGAACCTGCAGCAGTTCCGCGCACACCGCCACCGCAATGGCCGGCGGCGCCTTGTCGACGATACCCGCCACGCCGATCGGGCAAGTCATCTCCACCAGCCGGTCCAGATCCACACCGCGATCCAGCAAGCGCCGCTCGAATTTCACGCGCTTGGTCTTCGAGCCGATCATGCCGAAGTAGGTGAAATCGCGCCGCCGCATGATGCGCTCGGCGAGCGAGAAATCGAGCGCGTGATTGTGCGTCATCACGAGGAAGTACGCGCCGGGCGGCGCCGCGTCGACGATCGCGTCGGGCGTGTCGGTTGCCTCGATCTGCACGTTGGCGGGCGTTTCATCGGGGAACAGTTCATCGCGTTCGTCGACCCACTGGACGACGCACGGCAAGCGCCCGAGCAGCGCGACGAGCGCATGGCCGACGTGGCCCGCGCCGAACAGCACGATGTGCATCGGCGCCGGAGCCGCTGCTTGCACGGCGCCGCGCCGGCCGATCTGAACGGAAGAAAAGTCGTTCATGGCGTTTCACCATTCCAGTGAGTATTTTAAAGCCGCGGCGACTGCCGTGCCGCCGCGGTCGCCGCCCGCACCGCGCCGACAGCCTTGAGGATTTCCTCGCTCGTCGCGGGCGCGTTCAGCGGCGGATTGACCTTGTGGCCGCCCACGGCCGACACCGCATCGCGAATCGCAAAGAACACCGAGAACGGCAGCAGCAACGGCGGTTCGCCGGTCGCCTTCGAACGATGGATGCTGTCCTCCGCATTGCGGTTCCTGAACAGCCGCACATTAAAGACCGGCGGCGTATCGTTGACGGTCGGAATCTTGTAGGTGGACGGCGCGTGCGTCATCAGCTTGCCGCCCGCGTTCCACCACAGTTCCTCGGTCGTGAGCCAGCCCATGCCCTGAATGAACGCGCCTTCCACCTGGCCGACGTCGAGCGCCGGATTCAGCGACGCGCCCACGTCATGCAACGCGTCCGCGCGCAGCACGCGCATTTCGCCGGTCAACGTGTCGATCACGACTTCCGAGACCGCCGCGCCGTACGAGTAGTAATAGAACGGCCGGCCTTGCAGCTTCGACTGATCCCAGTAGAGCTTCGGCGTCGCGTAGAAACCATCGGACCAGAGTTGAATGCGCGCGACGTAGGCCTTCGCGATCACTTCCTCGAACGGCACCACGATATCGCCGACCAGCACGCGGTCGTGCGCGAAGCGCACGTCGGCGGCGCTTACCTGCCCTGCGCCGAAGCGCTCGGCCGCAAATGCCGACAGGCGTTCGCGCAACTGGCGCGCCGCATCCTGCGCGGCCTTGCCGTTCAGATCGGACCCGGTCGATGCCGCGGTGGCGGACGTATTGGCGATCTTGCTGGTGTCGGTGGCCGTGACCCGAATGCGCTTGAAGCCGACGCCCAGTTCATGCGCGACGACCTGCGCGACCTTCGTGTTCAAGCCCTGGCCCATTTCGGTGCCACCGTGGTTCACCAGCACCGAGCCGTCGGTGTAGATGTGCACCAGTGCGCCGGCCTGGTTGAAGTGCGTCACGTTGAACGCGATGCCGAACTTGACCGGCGTGAGCGCGAGCCCCTTTTTCAGCACTTCGTTGTTCGCATTGAACTCGTTGACCGCCGCGCGCCGCGCCCGGTATTCGCTGGTCGCTTCGAGTTCGTCGATCAGCTCGTGAATCACGTTGTCTTCGACCACCTGACCGTACGGCGTCTGGTTGCGCTCGGTCTTGCCGTACAGATTGCGGCGGCGTACGTCGAGCGCATCAACGCCCACCGAACGCGCGACGTTGTCCATGATGTACTCGATCGCGAACGCGCCTTGCGGGCCGCCGAAACCGCGGAACGCGGTATTCGACTGCGTATTGGTCTTGCCGCAGAAGCCGTCGATCGTCACGTCGGACAACCAGTACGCGTTGTCGAAGTGGCACAGCGCGCGCGTCATCACCGGACCGGACAGGTCGGCGGAGAAACCGCAGCGCGAGGTCATGTCGACCGTCACGCCGTCGATCACGCCCGTGTCGTCGTAGCCCACTTCATACGTGTAGTGGAAATCGTGGCGCTTGCCGGTGACCATCATGTCGTCGTCGCGGTCCGGACGCAGCTTGACCGGGCACAGCAGCTTCCACGCGGCGAGCGCCGCGCAGCACGCGAACAGACCCGATTGCGATTCCTTGCCGCCGAAGCCGCCGCCCATCCGCCGGCATTCGATCAGCACGTTGTGCGACGCTACGCCCAACGCGTGCGCAACCATGTGCTGCATTTCGGTCGGATGCTGCGTGGAGCAGTAGACGTGCATGCCGTCGTCGTCCTTCGGCACCGCGTACGAAATCTGGCCTTCCAGATAGAACTGCTCCTGCCCGCCGAGCAGCATTTCACCCGCTTCGCGATGCGCCGCGCGGGCGATCTTCGTGCCGGCTTCGCCGCGCGCGAGTTTCATCGGCGGCAAGACGTGCTGGTTCGCGGCGCGCGCCTGCTGCGCGGTGAGGATCGCCGGCAGCTCCTCATAGACGACTTCGGCGCGGCGCGCGGCCAAACGCGCCGCTTCGTGCGAAGTCGCGACGACGATGAACATCGGCTGGCCGGCGTATTGCACGACACCGTCGGCGAGAATCGGATCGTCGCCGTGGATGATCGGACCGACATCGTTGACGCCGGGGATATCGTCCGCGGTGAAGATCGCGACCACGCCGGGCGTCGCGCGCACCTTGTCGAGCGACATCGAGACGATCTTCGCGTGCGCTTTCGGCGACAGGCCGAGCGCGGCGTGCAACGTGCCGGCGAGCGTCGGAATGTCGTCGGTGTAGGTCGCCCGGCCGCTCACGTGCAGATGCGCGGATTCGTGCGGACGCGAGATGTGCACCTGGGTAAAGTCTTCCTGTTCCTGAAGGTCTTTCAGGAACGGTTCGGCATGCTGATTCATTCTTCTATTCTCCGTATCCTTGTGGCTTCTCAGGCGCTCGCCGCGGCGACCGCGCGAACGTCCAGCGCGCTCTTCGGCAGCGGATTGTGCGGACGCGTTTCGAGCCAGAAGCGGTACAGCGTGTTCTTCGCCGCTTCGAGGCGATAGTTGCTGGTGGCGCGCATGTCGGAAAGCGGCGCGTAGTCGTTGCCGAGCGCGAGCATCGCGGCCTGCGCGGTGGCTTCGTGCCATTCGGCGTCGCGCAGCACGGCCTCGGCGTGCGTCGCGCGCTTCGGCGTGGCGGCCATGCCGCCGAATGCGATGCGCGGCTCGCGGATCACGTTGCCGTCGGCGATGAACGAGAACGCCGCGCACACGGCCGAGATATCCGAATCGAAACGCTTCGAGAGTTTGTAGGTGCGGAATTGCAGATGTTTGCGCGCGCCGGTGCGCGTCGGCACCTTCAGCCCGACGACGAACTCATGCTCCGCCATGTCCTTCTTCTGATACGCGACGTACAGATCTTCGAGCGGCAGTTCGCGTTCGATCTCGCCGCCGCGCACGATCACGCGCGCGCCGAGCGCGATCAGGCCGGGCATCGAATCGCCGATCGGCGAACCGTTCGCGACGTTACCGCCGAGCGTACCCGCATTGCGGATCGGCAGCGACGCGAAGCGTTGCCACATTTCGGTCAGCTCCGGATACTGCTTCGCGATCTCCGCGTAGGCGTTCTCGACGGTGACGCCCGCGCCGATCTCGATCCAGTCGCCGTTGGTTTCGAGCTTCTGCATCTCCGCGATCTGGCCGACATAGACGATGTTGCCGAGCTCGCGCATTTGCTTGGTGACCCACAGGCCGATGTCCGTGCTGCCGGCGAGAATCTGCGCGGCGGGTTCGGCTTCCTTGATCTTCGCGAGCGCTTCGACCGTGCGCGGCGCGTCGAACTGCTGGCCGGCGTGCTGGTAGTGGAACGTGCCGGTGCGCTCGAGCGTGGCAAGCGTCCTGGCCAGCGCATCGACATTGACCGGCGCTTTCGGCGCGGGGGCTTCGAACATTCGGACGGCCGCGTCGACGATCGGCCGGTAGCCCGTGCAACGGCACAGATTGCCGGTCAGCGCATTGCTGATCGCTTCACGCGACGGCACGGTCCTGTTCGCGCAGCGATGTTCGTGGCCGTGCTTTTCGTACAGCGACCACATCGACATGACGAAACCCGGCGTGCAGAAACCGCATTGCGAGCCGTGACACTCGACCATCGCCTCCTGCACCGGATGCAGCGAGCCGTCCGGCTGACGCAGGTCTTCGACGGTGAAGAGCGCTTTGCCGTCGAGCGTCGGCACGAACTGGATGCAGGCGTTGACCGCCTTGAAGTCGACGCCGCCCTTCTCGTTGCGCTCGCCGACCACGACCGTGCACGCGCCGCAATCGCCTTCGGCGCAACCTTCCTTGGTGCCGGTGCAATGCGCGTCCTCGCGCAGATACTGCAGGACCGTGCGGGTGACGGGCGCGTCCTTGATCTCGCGGATCGCGTTGCGGTGGTAGAAGCGAATCGGCTCAGTCATGTGTCGTTACTCTCGAATGTTCTGTGTCCGTGGGACGTGCTGCGGTGACGGTTCGAAAACTATCACCGTCAATAAATACAACCCATAGCGGGGATCGCATGCGGGACATATCCGCAAAACGATATAGAGATAGGTTTGAGGCGCGGTTGGCTTATGTTGACCCAACAGTTTTGCCGTGTTTATTTAATTTATGCAGTTTTTTGGCCATTGGTTTGAGGGCGCACCACCGCGCTGGGGCGCAGAAATTGGCGGGTGCCCTGCGAAGACCGATCACTATATCCATCTGGCACCGTTATTCGGCCCGCGAAATTATTAAGCGACTCCTGCAAGAGAATCGGTTCCATGGGAAAATTGCGGCTTCCCGCCGTTTTCAAGTCTCGTTTTCCCCATGTCCACCGACTCAGCGACGCCTCGCAGCGAATATGCGACGACCATGCAGATCATTCCGGTCGTCTTTTTCACGTTTCTTTGCTACCTGACGATCGGAATTCCGCTCGCCGTGCTGCCCGGGTACGTCCACGACGACCTCGGTTACAGCGCGGTGCTGGCCGGCGCGGCGATCAGCGTGCAATACCTGGCGACGCTGGCATCGCGGCCGCTAGCAGGCCGCACGGCGGACACGCTGGGGCCGAAGCGGACGGTGTCGATCGGTCTGCTTGGCTGCGGCGCGAGCGGGATCTTCTTGCTGCTGGCGGTGTTGTGCGCACGCTGGCCGGTGTTGAGTCTGGTCTTGCTGGTGTGCAGCCGCCTCGTGCTCGGATTTGGCGAAAGCCTGTGCGGGACTGGCGCGATTCTGTGGGGGATTGGCCGGGTGGGCACGAGCAACAATGCCCGGGTGATTTCGTGGAACGGCATCGCCACTTATGGCGCGCTGGCTGTCGGCGCGCCGCTCGGGGTGGCGATCGCGCACACGGTTGGGTTTGCCGCGCTGGGTATTCTGGTGATTTTGCTGGCGGCGCTCGGGTTTTATCTGACCCGGCCGATGGCGCCCGTGCCGATCGTGCACGGCGAGCGGATGTCTTACCGGAGTGTGTTCACGCGGGTGTTGCCGCACGGGATCGGGTTGGCGCTCGGCTCCGCCGGGTTTGGGTCGATTGCCACTTTTATCACGCTGTTTTATGCGGCGAAGCACTGGCCGAATGCCGCTTTGTCGCTGACTGTTTTTGGCACGCTGTTTATCGGCTCGCGGTTGTTGTTCGCCAATACGATCAAGACCTACGGTGGGTTTCGGGTCGCTATTGCTTCTTTTTCGTTCGAGTGCGTTGGGTTGCTGATGTTGTGGTTGGCGCCTGAACCGCATATTGCCCTTGCTGGGGCGGCGTTGACCGGGTTTGGGTTTGCTCTGGTGTTTCCCGCTCTGGGTGTCGAAGCCGTCGGGCTCGTGCCGCCCGCCAGCCGCGGGGCTGCCTTGTCGGCTTATTCCGTGTTTCTCGACCTCTCGCTTGGCATTACGGGGCCGTTGGCCGGGTATATTGCCGGCGAGTTCGGCTATGGGTCGGTGTTTCTTTTTGCGGCGGTTGCCGCTGCCGCGGCGGTTGGGCTTTCTACGGTGCTTTATTTGCGGAATGCCAAGGTGACTAATTTGCCTGCGGCGTTGTGAATTTTCGCGGATCGGCGCGTGGCGCCTGTTCGTCCGCGCGGGCGGTGCGAGTCTTGTGCGTCGTCAATCCCTTTCGGCCGCCATCTCCTGTTTGAGCGTCTGCGCCCGTACCGCGATTCGACCGCGATTTATTCTCGTCGAAACACCGTACACCCCGATGAGCATGAACAGTTCCGTTGCGGCAACGGAGCATGCAGTCCCGACGCCGCCCCACAAATAGATGCAAACCGGAGCCTGAACGAGGTGGAACAGCGCGCCGTAAATATAAATTCTCTTCAGCAAAGACTGATTGCCTGACGCAATGATGGTGAGCATCACCTGCGTCGTCGTCATGCCGACGATCGCCGGCACGAAAACGAGGATTCTCAGAATCAGGAACGTCTCACCGAAAGCTTCGCCGAGAAATCTCGCCACGAACCACTCGCCCAGGACTGAAAAGCCGACCAGAATCAATATCGCCGAGGCGGCGAACGTGCCCGTGAACCGTCGATTGATCTTGTGCACAAAAGCGAGATCGCCACGCTCGTACGCCACGCATATCTTGGGAAAGAACGCCTGAATCGCGGGAGCGGTACACGCCCGAAGCGCATTTGTCAGCCTCTCCGCCGCCACGTAATATCCGACGGCGCTGGGACCGCTGATCATCCGCAACATGATGACGTTGGCGTACATGTACACGGACGTGAGCGCCGAGCCGAGGAAGATGTGATATGCATCTTTTGCTGCGGCAAGCACATCTGAAAGACGAATCCTGACGTTCAGCAATATCTCACGCTTCCAGATCAACGAGGCCGTCAGGATCGAGCCACAGACGAACGTCGGTGCATACTGCAACGAAGCCGCCAGGATAACGTCATCGTGGCTCTTAACGAGTAAAAACAGCGGGATCAGCAGACCAATTCTCGTCACCAACAGCGTACCCGCCAACACAGGCAGCCGCTGGGATCCCTCATAGAAACACCCAGGCGTGATGACGCTGCCCCATATGATCAAAGCGCCCAGCAGCGTGGCCCCCCGCTCGTCAGGAGACATGTGAGCTGCAAACGCCCATGCGACCAGCACCAGCGACGAAAGCACGGCGAGCATCGCCTTACCAATCGTCGCCGCCCAATATATCCGGTTCACCACTTCCGGCTGATCGAGATGAACGGCTACCTTGCGCGCACTACTGAGGCCGAAACCGAAGTCGACCACGACCAGCAGAATTTGCGAAATAGACTGCGCATAGCCAATCACCCCTAACCCGCCCGGCCCTAGTACATGTGAAAGATACGGTAACGTGACCAACGGGAGCACATAATTGAGCGCGTAGACCGAGTAAAGAGCGATGATTACGTTTCTCGTCGACACAATTCGTCCAGTTTCCAGTTCCTCGTCACGCAAATCCGTTCGAATAGTTCCATATCAATCGGCACCCGGCGCATCGCCTCTCAAGTTGAAAAGACAGAATACGACACGAAGCAAGGTTCGACCAGACCGATGTCGATCCTGTTATAACGATCGTCCGCGGGATTCGCTGCAAACACAGCGCTTTTCACCGCGTTACCAATGAGGTTGTTGACGATCGCCTTGTAGCCGCCGTCGGATGCATCGGTAGCGAAAAGAATTTCAGCCAGTTGCGCACGTGCTTCCGTGGCGGCTCTCACGACCACGCGGCCAGAGGATGCCCGTAAGACATTGACTGCGATCTGCGCCGTTTTCGGCGAAACCATCTGTTCGCCGCAATGCAGTGCCGATGCCACGCCGCCGCGCTCGAATCCGACGCCCAGATTCAGGCTCCGGACCAGATTGGTATCTTTGCCGCCGGCAAAGGAACCGCCGCCTGGATAGGCCTTGTTGAATCCGACGATCGTATCGCCCGACCGATCACCAAAATTTCCGTGAATCGCGATGCCGTCGAGCGGGGTGCTGCCGGACGTGGTTGAACTGCCATAGACGAACTGCGGGCCGTCACAACCGTCGTCATCGTCGTCCTTGCCATGCCGGAACCGGTTGCCGACGATCGTTGCGCCTTGCTGATAATCGATTTGAATGTGACAGCTACGGCCGGCCGGGACTTCAACATACGATGAGTGAGCCGGCTTTGAGAACTTCCAGCGGCCCAGCGATCCATTTCCGCCGCACCCGTTTCTCGAAAAGTAATTGCCGTTCACGACTTTCCCCCAATTGCCGCTTTTCATACAAACACCGGCAAATCCGTTCCGGTCTAACACCGCGCCGATGATGATCGATTCCGCCCCTAGCATGACCCCATATCGAGCGTTCCACTCCCATCTTCCGCCTATGACCTGCCAAAAGTTGTCGACCAGATCGGCACCGGCCGTGTGGCAGAACATGCCGACGCAATTGAGTAACGATCCGTCCGTGCTGCGCGCCGAATGGAAACCGCGGTCGCACATATACGCATAGCAACGCTCCACCGTCGATGTCACATTCAATTCGAAACCGGTTCGCGGCAGCCCCACGGCCGTACAGTGACGGGCGGCGCTCGCTTTTGAGAAGCGTATTCCGACGGGCGTGTTAGTCGTATGAGCCGGATAGTCGGCCAGGTAATAGATCACGAGCGCGTAATGTGCCGGCCGAACCTGCAGATGTTCCGCATTCGACGCCACCCCTAGCGTCAGCACAGCCGACGATGGGCCGCCGGGATCTTGCCTCTCCAGCACCGTTGCGGCCGATGCGACACCGCTTATCACCGTATATTCTCCGCCTCCGTCACCACGCAATTTCGAGCCGGCCGCCGTCGTCAATTCACCTCCATACCGCCATATGCCACGAGGAATATAAAGGCCACGTGCGCCGCTCGCGAAGGCCGCCGCCAGATCGGCACCACAATCGTAGGTGGACGTGCCCCGCTGGATAGCAGCGAACTTGCGCGGGTCGACGAAGCGGGCGAGGCTCACCTCCTGCCCCGCCACGATGTCGCTGATCGTCTTCAGATAACTGGGCGCGACCGGGTCCTGAAGCGGATGTCCCTGCACATAAGCGGCGATCTGCCTGATCTTCCCCTCCCGAGCGACGCCGCCGCGCGAAATGCTCAACGCGTCGTTGCCCAACAGGTCGTCGGCTATGCCGGGCGTTGCGCTTGCGCGCGCGAATGCGTCCCGCTCGCGAAGCGCGTTGTTCGACGCGCGCACGAGGCGAGTGTCGGCTGTCGTTGCACCGGCCCCGGCGAGGCCGCCGAGCAGGAACATCTTGATTGCCTGCCGCCGGGTCTTCATCCCATGGCCCTTATCATAAAGTTTCCTCTTCTGTTCGCACGGCGAAATGTCGTCACTCCGCGGCTTGCGACTGCTCCGATGCCGGGCGCATGTCGATCGGTATCGGCTGCGGCTTTCCGCCGCGTATCAATCCCTTGACGCCGGGAGGCTTGAAGAGAGGCACGTGGTACTTGCGGCTGAACCGCCAAAGGCTGTTTATGTGCCTTCGGCCTGCCTTGCTCAGAAACCCCGAAGCAGACGCCCGCTGATGTTCATGGGTAAGCCTCGCGCCCGGCACACAGAGCACGCGGTAGCCCGCTTGCCATATCCTCGCGCAAAAATCGACGTCTTCCATGTACAGGAAAAAATGCTCGTCCATCCCTCCCAGATCTCCGTACAAGCTGCGACGAACGATAAAGCCCGTCCCCACGACCCATTCGGCCTCGAACGGTGTGCCCGCCTTCCACGCTTCGCGCATTAAATGGTCGTCTATTCTGCGCTTGAACGCATCCAGCCGGCCAAGGAGCGAACGCCTGCTCACAATGTCGAGCAACGAGTAGAATCGCCGCGCCGAGAACTGCCGTTCGCCATCCGGATAGATCAGATCAAGACCGACGAGCCCCACATCGACCTCGTTTCTCAACAACGTGACCACGTTTTCCAGAGACGCGTCGACGAAGTAAGTGTCGGGGTTCAGCACCAGGACCAGTTCTCTCGCACACCCGACCATGCCGAAGTTGACGCCGGCCGCAAACCCGCGATTTATCGAAGCCCTCACGAGGCGAATCCCGGCCGGCAACGTTTCTTTCAAATAAAAGAATGAATTGTCCGTGGAAGCGTTATCCACCACGACAATATCCTCGTGACCGGCAATCGACGAATCGAGCACAGATTTCACGCAATTTCGTACCAGCTTCGGCGTGTTGTAGTTGACGATGATCACGCTAAACATTCCGATCAAGCTCATTCTCACCTCCTGCAAGGCATCAGGCTTTCGTGGAATCCCCCCGTGATCAAACAGACTTCTTCTTTTCCGTGCGAAGCGCCGCGCCATCGCGCGGCAAGACCGCAAATCCGTTCCGGCACGAATAGGTGCGCGCAATTACTAATTTCGACGCGGTCCGCCTCCGGCATCAAACACTGGCAGCGTCATCAGGAGGAACACAAACGGAATGACTTCTATCGATTGATAGAAAAGCGTTTGCAATAAAGCAGACCATACGCAAAACGTTATCTTGCTATCCTGACTAACCAGCTTCGTAATGGATATGAGCAAGCCGTAGTACAAGATGGTCCCTATCAGGCCGATGTTCAAAATCTGCTGAAGCAGGCTCGATTCGACAATGTAGTATTCGTTCTTTAGAGAATCCGGCGCCGAGTTCGTGACGAGCCCGAAGTACGACCCGGCAATCAGGTTGACGGGCAACGCCAACGCAGCGGCCTTGTCCCATGCTTCAGTGCGGTCGTCGTTACCTTCCGACGATAAGTTGGTCGCTCCCACCATTCTTTGCGCTCCGACGCTCACGAGGCTATCGCTCCTATCGCCGTTCGCTCCACCGAGAACAACGATCGCCGCGCTAGCGAGCAATCCGGCCATGATCAATTTCGGGTTTTTCGTGAGAAGTCCGATGGGCTCCTTGACGAACGCGAGAGCGAACGTGCCCAGGATAATCAGCATTCCGCTTCTGGACAGGGAGGAGAAAATGCATGCCGTCAGCACCGCACAGGCGAGCGCGGACAGCTTTCTCCCGTGCGCCAGGTAATCGGCCGCGCACAACGACGCGACGATCGCTATGAAGAGCGGGTAGTGCAGATAGCTGCCTGTCAGAGACGGCACACGCAGGTTGTCAAACCCGTATGTCGTACCGGGCAGCACGACAGGGAAGGCGCCTTGCTGCTGGGCCACGGCAATGCCGGCCTCGATGAGTGCAATCAACACCAGGCCCGCATAGGCGACTCCCGGCCGGATGAACCGCTTTCGATGATTCGATACGGAATAGAAATAGATAAAAACCGTGAACGCAAGCAGAAACACATAGGAGAATCCGAACACGCCAGTTTCAGCAAGCGTGATCACAATCGATACGGCGACGGTGAAGACCAGACCCGCGACGAACCAGAACGACCAGGTTCCCTCCCGCCGGAAGTAGGCGCTCAACGCTGAAGGCGAGATGTACCACATGAGCAGTGCGACGATGCCGCCGACCTGGACCACATATGCCGCGCTCTTTCCTATTTCGAACTCCAGCACTCCGCGAATGGCGCAGAGCACGACAGCGAGCAAATAACAGATCGTCGCGATCATTTCTTCACGCCTGACATGCCTCGGCGGCGTCGACATTTTGCTCGCCCCTCAAGTAGATTCGCTCAATTACGTCTGCAAACTCGTCTATTTCGCAGACAGTGAGCAAAGTCCCGTCGTGATCCACGCCTTCCGCGCCCAATGGCGTCGAGACAACCGGAAGCCTCGCTGCCAGCATTTCCAGTGTCTTCAACTTGACGCCCGCACCCGATAGCAAAGGCACCACGCCGATAGCGGCGGCTTCGAAATATGTGCTCGGGTCGTCCACGAATCCCGTGACGCAAATATCGTCGCTGTTCAATCGCTTGACGCGATCGCTCGGGTTCGAGCCCACCACGAACAATTTGAGCGGCAGGCCGCGCCGGCGCAGCGGCAAAAACGTCGAGTCGATGAAGTTGATCAGCGCCTCTTCGTTCTCCTTGCGCTGCATCGCCCCCCAAAACAATATGTGTCCCTTCTTCACGGTTTCCTTCGATCGCCTGACCGCCTTCACAAAAGCAGACAGCGATACCGGGACAACCTGCAGCGTGCCGGCGCCCGGATAGAGCGCTTGTATCAGTTGCGCATCCTTGTTCGACAACACCAACACCTTGTCCGCCAGCTTCAGCAGACGTTGTTCGAGCTCGAACGTCTGCCTGGCGAACAACCACCCCTCTATGCTCCTGATCCTGAGCACGACCTGAATCTGCACATCATGGACACCCATGACCAGCGCGATGTCGTTACCGAATCTGCGCCGCAGATCTCGCGCGTAGGTAAAGCACTGAGAGAACTCCAGCCGCACCGAGTCATATCCGTTCTTCTCGACGAGGTCACCCAGAAAATCGCCGATCGATTTTTTATACCTTGTATAAAAGCGCGGAGTGAAATTCAGTGGGCTCGCGATGAACGGCGGAATCATGTCCAACCTGCTCACACGCTTGACGTAGACACGGCCCACGTTCGCACGGAACTCGATATCCTTCTCCTCGATCGCGACTTGTGAAATGATGACCACATCAACGTCCGATTCCGCGCACAGTTTGGTCAAATAGTCGAAAGCGAGGCGGTGGCCAGCCTGCGGCGCGTTTTTCTGAGGTAGAAAAGGTGTGACAAATAGCTGTTTCATTCGACTAACCCCTTCCCTCTTCTTGCGGACAGTCAGCGGTCGCCGCCGAAAGATTCCTTCGCGTGGTCGTGTTCGAATCAGGCAAATCGCCCGCTTCACTATTCCGTGCCGATCGCCGAACAAGCGATTTTCCCGGTTTCATCTTTCGTACGGCTTGTAGATATAGCTCGCATATCGATAGCGCCCGTAGCCGTAGCTATAGCGTCCCGGTCTCAGGCGCAACCCGTTGACGATGACGCCGCGAACCGGCAGTCCGATCTTCTCCAGTTGCCGGGCGGACTCGCGCAGTTCCCCAATCCCGGTGATGCCTTGCCGCGCAACGAGGAACGTGGTGCCCGCCACGCACGCGAGACGCGACGCATCCGCGGCCGAGAGAATCGGCGGCCCGTCGAGCAGCACGACGTCATACCCTGCGGCGAGCCGACTCAGCAGCACTTCCAGTTTTGCGTTCGAGAGCACATCGCTCGGACTCGCGACCTGCCCTCCGCTCGCAAGGAAATCGACACCCGCGAAGCGGGTCGCCCGGATCACTTCGTCGGCGCGCAACGTCCCCTGTATCAGGTCCGACAAGCCAGGACCGCGGTCGCCGCCGAGATGATGATGCAAGAAGCCCCTGCGCATATCCGAGTCGACGAGCAGCACGCGCTTGCCCGACGCACCGACGACGGCGGCGAGGTTCAACGCGACGAACGACTTCCCGATACCGGGCGTTGGGCCGGTGATAAGCACGATGCGATTGCGCGCCGCGAGCATCGTGAACTCGAGAGCGGTGCGAAAACCGCGCAGGCTTTCGATCGCCGGATCGATCGCTGATTCGCTGGCCAATACGAGGCTCTCCGATTCCGGGCGGTGGCGCCGATGCGCGAGCTTTTTCTCTTGCCGGCTGTATGGAACGCTCGCATAGACAGGCAAGTCCGTGCGCAACTCGATCTCGTACGGGTCGTCGATCGCATCGAAGAGACGCTGGCGCGCCAATACAGCGACAACCCCTGCGAACAACCCCAGCATCAGCGACGCGAGGATGATGAGCGCGCGTTTGGGCCGGATGGGCGTGTCAGGCATCGCAGCCATATCGACTATTCTGACGTTGCCGACTTTCCCCGCCTGGATGAGCTTCAGCTGTTCGAGCGTGTTTCGCAACATCGTGTCCAGTTCAGTGCCCACTTGCACATCGCGCTGCAAGCGCAATACGTTTTGCTCGAGCGGAGGCAACAATTCCGTTCGTTTCGCGATTTGCGCGGTCTCCTGTTGCGAGGTTTGCAACTGAGCCTCGATCGATTGAATCGCGGGATGCTGTTCGGTGAAGCGTGTGAGCAATTCCTTGCGCTTCTGCTCAAGTTCGACGCGCCGCGTCTGAGTGGCGACCGAGAGCTGCAGCAGATTTGCCGCCTCTTCGTCGAGGTCGATCGTCCCGTGCTGCGCGCGAAACTTGTTGAACTTGGTCTCCGATTCAAAGAGCTGTTGCTTCATCTCCGGCAACTGCAACTCAAGAAACCGGATCGAGCGCTCCGCCTCCTCCGATTTACGTTTTACGTTCTGGCCCACATACTCGGCGGCAATGGCTTCCAGAATGGCGCTGATTTTTTTCGGATCGGTACCCTCGAGCGACACGCCGATGACGTCAGACTCCTTGCCTTTTTCAGCGATCGAGAGCTCGCTGCGCAGCTTCTCCGTCGTCGTCAGTGCAGAAAAGCGCCGCAACTCGAACGTGGCGCCCGGCTTCGCGTCAATTTTCTCGACCAGCAGCGCGAGCGGACCGTAGGCAGTCGTCGCGTTCAGCACTTCCCCGACGGTGCCGTGCAGCTCGATCTTGCCGTGCCGGATCTGATAGTTCAGTCCGTCGCCCTTCGTCAATATGAACGGGCTGTCATAGAGTTTCTCCGCCACGTCGAATTTCGCAACATCGATGTGCTCGTTGCCCCAGACGTAGCCCCGCGGGCCTGGCGTCGACCACTGCTCCGAGTGCCGGCCTATCCAGCGTCCGATAACGGGAAAATAGCGCGGAGAGGCGTCGATGAAGAGGTTGAGCTTGTCCACCGCACCGCCCACCACCATCCGCGAGCCGAGCACCTGGGTTTCGCCGGACGCCGCCGTCTTGACATCGAACATCGCGGAAAGGTCGCCCAGAACATTCTTCGTCGTCGTATTCGCGTTCTCCTCGACCTGCACGAGGACATCCGCGCGGTAGACGGGTTGAGAAAAGAATGCATAGCCGACGCCGATGGCCAGCACCACTGCCGTCGTGACGGCAATCAGCTTCCGGCTGTCATAAAGCACATCGAGATAATTGGCGAGCCGCGCCGGTCGATATTCGTCAGGATCTATGTTATCGAGCGATGTGCTGCTTCGGTTCATGCTCGTTCTCCAATAGTCGACGGTTTTCCACTTTAGACAAGCGCCGGGACCAGCGCGTCACCGCTGCCACTGACCGGTCGCCGTCCGGTGAACGGCCGCCGTTTTCCGTGAAGCCACTACCCGATTGATCGCCTCGGGTAACTTCATCGGCAAATCGTTGGGGATCCGACTGCCGGGATTGCGCACTTCCCCATCGACATAAACACGTTTGCTGCGATAAGCCTGAATGCGTAATGTCGCCTGCGCATTCCTGATATAGTCGCCTTGCCGGATCGGACCGACATAGGCGAATTGCGCCACATCACCTGTTTTGTGTGACAGCGCATATGCTAATTTGCTTCGATTTCCTAACATCACATCAAATGCATTCGCATGGAGGCCAAAATATTCTTATTCCGCGCCTTCCGCCTCTTGATCGTTCGTCTGATCTTCAGCGTTCCGACGACATACCAGCCACTTAACCGTACGCTCGCCCGAAAATGAAAAAACGACTCGCATCCGCTCTGTTGATATCGCTGGCCGCTCAAAGCGCGTCCGCTCAAAGCATTCCGTCCGTTACCGCGCCCCACTATGTACCGCATTACGTCGAAAAGCGTTCGCAGTTCGATGTGATGAGCCCGCGCCCCGCGAGTGGCACTACTGTCTACAGAGCCGATTCGACCTTCACTCCGCACGCGGACGGTCATTATCTTCCGCCCCCCATCAACACCGGATCGCAAAACAATCGTGTAAAACGTGCGCGCCCGCGCCTTACGCAGCCCACCCACTCCGCGGCCTCAGCGGCTGCGGCCGGCTCTTACAGCAACGATCTATGGAATGCAGATCAGACCTACGCGTCTCCCCAGACGTCCGACCCATACAGCACGCGCTAGCAATGACAGAAGCGTGAAGAGGTTCGGATTCAGCCCTTTTCGCCGAAACGGTGGCCTCTTACGGCCCGGCCGATCACGAGTGGCTCGGCACGGCGGCAATGTATACCCGATGAGTTGCGTCTCGTCCGCGTCTGCTTCTACACAAACGTTCACGGGTTGCGCATACCATCGTTCTTCCAAGTTGCTCGACGTGCAATCGATCGCTTTACGTTGCGGAGCAGGCTATCGTTAGCCTCGGCATCTCTCATCTGAATAGGCCCCTTTCTTTTGAATAGATAGTATTCAAACTGGCGGCTATCGGAACGTTCGCCAGCGCACATAAAAGCCGATCGGCGCTTTTCTCGCATCAGACCATTACGGATTACTAAAAAGCAATTCGCCAGATGAAAGATTCCTGTCGTTCTGAATCTTGTTTCTTCTTGCGATCAACGCTTTCGCGTGAACGCCGTGCGCGTACGCAACGCTTCGAGCGGAAGAATCACGGGCCGGCCGTTCTCGAAGTACGGTGGCGAGGGGTTGTAATAGACCAGATGGTAGTCGTGCCGATGACTCACTCTCAAGAGTTGGAGCCTCTGGGAAACCCGGCGCGGTTCACCCGCATTCCACACGCGTGTCTTGACAAACTCCGGATGAACGGTGGATGACCGCCTGTTCTCCGTTTTCGTCCGGCATTGTGCGGCTGCGCACCGATTGCACTGCAACGTGTCCCTAGACTCGTTTATGCAGCATAACAGCCGGGCTTTTAGCCATTTAAGCGAGAACACGTTCGTCGATTGCCATAAAGGAGTGCTGTGTCGATCCCGGTGGTGTCGGGTTGGCTAGTCTATAAAAAACTGATTTGCGCATCGCCGCTGACGGCGGTCGCGATCGAATTTCCTTCGATCAATCGCTGACCGAACGGCCGCTAATGACGGTTTCGGAAGTTTGCTTACAAACGGACGAAAGAAGGAATCGATGCTATGGCGAACGCATGCGGCCCTGACAAAGACGTGGCAGTCGTCGTGCTGCCGCCGAGAAAGTCGAGTGGGCCGCAAGCGAATCGCCTATCGCCAGCCCGACGAAGCAGCGAAGGGGCACCTCATAGGAAATCGTCCTGATGACCATGCATTCGGTGCGATTCGAACACGATGCTTCCGGCAACGGCGTTCGCACCAGTTCTTTCGAAACACATGGAGGCGGCGTTGACACGGCGTAAGGAGTTACTGAAAGAGACGTTTGCAGAATTCGTCATTCGTACGGGCGTTGCCCGCATAACGCGCGCATGGCTTTGGCGCGAACGCGTGGCGGTCTTGCTCTACCACGATCCCGATCCGGACACGCTCGACCGACATCTCACGTACCTTCGAACGATATGCGACCTCGTGCCGCTCGAAGATATTGCCCACGCGGGCACGGGCCGACCGCGCGCAGCCATCACGCTCGACGATGGGAATGCAGGGAACGCAAAGCTGCTGCCCGTTTTCATCCGTCACAACGTGCGCCCCACGATCTTTCTATGCAGCGGCATAGTCGGCCGACCTCGCAGGCATTGGTGGTTGCATCCGGGCGTCGAGCGGGCGGGGGTCGAGCGCCTGAAGCGGCTGACGAATATCGAGCGGCTTGCGGAGCTTGGGACGTACGGCTTTCACCAGGATGGTGACGATCAAGCGACCGGTTTGAGCGTCGAGCAGCTCAAAGCGATGCGGCCTTTCGTCGATTTTCAAGCGCATACGCGATTTCATCCGATCCTCACGCGCTGCGGCGATAGCGAATGCGAAGATGAGATTACGATCTGCAAGCGTGAGATTGAGGCGCTCATGGGAAAAGCGTGCGAGCACTTTGCTTATCCTAATGGCAATTATGACAAACGCGAAATCAATCTCGTCAAAGCGGCGGGATACAAGAGTGCGCGTACATGCGACATCGGATGGAACGATGGCAAGGGCGATCCGTTCCGCCTGCGGACGATCCATATCGACGATCACGCAACGACGCGGTGGTTCGCCGCGCAATTGACCGGCATTCCGATGTTCCTGCGATATCTGCGGCAAGGTGGTGGATGGGCGGGCCGCTTTCGGCAATTTTGACTGCGCGGTCCGCGCCATGGCGATCATTGAGAGGTGGGAACTCATCCACCTTTGCGATGGATCTGCGCTGTTGAAAAAGGATGAACACATGCAACGATGCAGAGTCCTGGTCATCAACGATCTGGTCGAAAAGGGTGGTGCCGAAGTCGTCTACCGGCAATCGGCAGACCTCTTGAGCGCAATGCCGGGCGTTGAAGTAGAACGCTTCGATGGAAGCCAGTTCGAGGTGCGGCCCTCGATGCTGTCAAAAGCGTGGAATTTGGCGGCAGCACAGGCGCTCGGCAAGACCATCGCGGCGTATCAGCCGAATCGGGTACTTGTCCACAACTACCATAACTTGCTATCGGCGTCGGTCCTCAGCGTGATCGAGCGATATAAGCACGATTTCGGCTACCGCACGTATCACGCGTGTCACGACTACCATCTCGTCTACTACAATCCCGCGATGCATTACTATGCAGACGGCCACGCCGTGACCTTGCCGCTCGACGTACTGCGCACGCGCGAAGCCCTCCTCCTTCGTGCTACGGAGAAAGGCGTCTTGCACGATCTGCTGACGAAGGCGTACTGGCACGCGATGCGCACGATATACAGACCGCAGCGCGTGTTCGATTGGATAATTTGTTCATGCACCTTCATGCAAGAGGCACTGCGCCGGAGCGGAATCAACAACACAGTCGTCTTGTTCAATCCGTCCGCGGTTCCGAGGGTGCGGAGCGCGCGGACAGTCCGCGATCGAGACAGATTCAATCTTGCATACGTCGGACGGATTACCCACGAGAAGGGCCTCGCGCATTTCATCGAGCTCGCGCAGGCGGCGGATTTCGCGCACATCGAGTGTCTCGGTGTCTATGGCGAGGGCCCTGACCGCAGCGTGATCGAACAGCGCTACGCGTCACTTGTCGAGCGGCGCAAATTGGTGTTTTTCGGGAGCTTGCCGCAGGATCGGCTCTTTTCAGAATTGGAACGCTTTGCCGATGCAATCGTTGTGCCGTCTCTCGCTGCCGAGAATGGGACGCTTGTCATCATCGAGGCTGCGATGCTTGGACTTCCCGCGCTCGTGCGCGCGGCCGGCAGCTTGGTGACCGCGGCGAGCACCGTGGGCAACAAAATCATGTTCAGCAGCGATCCTCAGAGTCTGCGGATGGCGCTGGGTGAGCTCGCCGTACATCTCGCGACGCCCGGGCGAACGTATAACGTTAGCGAATACCTGCCTGAGCGCTACGCAGAGGGTCTTGCGCAGATCATGCAAATCGGCGAGTGGCAGGAATCCCACTATTCCTAGACCCTCTCAAGAAACCCAGCGACGACGAATCGACTATCGTCGATGCGCTCGACATTGACACTGGATAATGTACTCAACAGGTCTGCGGATTGTTGATAGACAACCTCCGCGCCGCCCATGCGCAGAAAATCGTTGATCAGCAACACCCTGCAGCGCTCCATGTCCCCCTTTCTTTGAATGCACAAATGCAATCACGCAAAACATGGACGGTATCGGCGGTGATTTATCGCTCGGAAAATACTAGCGCGTCGCGTTCGACGGCTATGTTTGTCAGCACACGTAGCGGCAACATGACGGCAACGCACCATCAAAACTGAGGAAACCGTCCTCTCCAACCGCCACCTTCCTTCAGGTAACGCAAGAAGAACGGGATGCCGGTCAATTGCGCCACAAACCGCCGTTCACACCTGTCGTCGACGATGATCGTGCGCAGTCGAAACGGGTCGCTATGGTGATCGTTCCAACCGATATCGTATGTGCGCGCACTCTTGAATCCCGCCGCTTTCACGAGACTGATTTCGCGATCGCCATAGTTGCCGTTCGGGTAGGCAAAGTGCTCGCAGACATTGCGCAGCAGAGCCTCGATCTCACGCTTGCTCTTGCCAATTTCGTCTGCGCATTCGATATCGCTGCGACGGGTCAATACGGGATGAAACCGCGTATGAGCCTGAAAGTCCACGTGCGCACGCATGGCTTCCATTTGCTCGATGCTGAGGCCGGTCGCCGCCGATCGTCGACGTCCTGGTGATAACCGTATGCCGCGAGTTCGGCAAAACATCGGAACGTCAAGGACCGGGCGGATTGCCTGAAAGGATGCGGCTAATCGCCCGTTCGCTCGGGCATGGAGGCTTCGCCGGCGGACCACACGTCTTCTCTCGCGCCCGCTTTCAACGAATCGGCTATATGCCGCGCCACGCAGGGCGCAGCGTGCTTGGTTCCGTAGACAAAACGCATGACGGGCCCAAAACTGTGAGCGGAAGCCGGGCCGATTACATAGAGGCCGCGAACCTGTGTTTCGAAGTGGGATGTGAGTTCGGGCAGCCCACCGTTGACCGAAATCGCGTCCACGATTTCCTTCGATAGAAACTCGTGCTGTCTCATATCGGTCTTGAAGCCTGTCGCGGCAATGACATGGTCGGCGGCGACGAACGATTCTTTCTTCTCGCTCATCACGCGCAGGATGACCTGATCGTTGTCGATAGCGGCAGAGCGAACCTCCGTCCGAAACGAGATCTTCACCTTGTCGACGACGCGATCGCGCAGCCACCAGGCGCCGGACGCTCCATATGACCTCTCCATGATCTGTTTGCGCCGCCCGTGATCGAGCATGTGGAAAAGGCGCGGATATTCAGACAGGAAGAGCGACCGCCAGCCTCGTCCGAGGCCCGCGTCGGGATGCGCAAGCCTGGATAGGATGCCGCGCGAAGCTTCCGGTCTTGCATGCCATATCACGCCCGCTTCGCGCATGAGCACGTGAACACGCGATCCCCGCTCGTGCAGCAGCGCGGCGAGTCCCAGCGCGGACTGTCCGCCGCCGACAATGACGACGTCTTTGCCTTGCGCCCATGCGAGGTCCCCATATAGCGCCGAATGAGACGCGTAGCGCTCAGGCAGGCCTTGCAGTGCGAGAGGTGTTTGCGCGAACCCTTTGAGTCCCAAAGCGATCACCACCTTGCGCGCGACGAGAGAGCGGCCGTCGCTCAGCGCCAATTGAAAGTTCCCGTCGATGCGTCGCAGATTGACGACGTCGACCGCCTGGATATCGCCGACGAGATTCGACTGAAACCAAAGTGCGTAGTCCACGAACGTCTCGAGCGGCAGCGCAATGCCCATCGGCTGATAGCGCAGACCCTTCTGGCGGCAATAGTCCTCGAGCGTAAATCCGCATTGCGGCGCATGAAGGTTCGAAGCGAACGCCTCGGAACGTAGGAGCATGCCGGGCGGCATGAAGTTGATCCAGGCGCGCATCGGCTGCCCGAGAATCTGATGGGCCACACCCGCGGCTCTCAGGTGTGCGGCCAAAGACGACCCATAGGGCCCTGCGCCAATGATGGCGGTGTCGGTCAAGGACATTGATCATCTCCATCCAGGGACGGCATTCACGGCTGCAAAGCGCCCATCCGCGAGGCCAGCGTCGCGAAACGCGACACGTTGTCAAAGCCAGCCCACGCTAAGCTTTCACTTGCAGCGATTTGGGTACTTTGATCGCCTTCCACCTGCGCTTCATGCGTCGCAGTGGACTGAGCAGGCAATAAAACTGCAGTGCCGGAAAGGGGTCGCTCCAGCGAAAATATCCGTCGACGATCTTCGTGCGCTCGCGCAGCAGATGAGGCGGCGCGCGGTCGGCAAACGTCGCGCGCCACGCGACCGGTACCCGGCACGATCGGTCAGGTACGGGCGGCAGTCCGAGTTCATGTCGGTAAGCGGCAAGCGGAATATTGACCCCGCACAGCGTGGCGATTTCTTCCTGCCAGTCCGTACGGCCGACCGTCGGCTCGACCATCACGAACTGCCTGTAGTTGTCGTCCCACTTGTATTCGATGCTGCCCATGCCGTCGAAGCCGGCCCGCTCGGCGAACGACAATGTCAGCGGCTCGAGTACTTCGCGCGCTTCGGGTGCGGCAACGCATATGGCTGTATTACCGACACCGGGCGGGGAACTGAGAACCTTGCGCCCGGTAAAGATGCTGATCACGCGCCCACCGCTGCCCCGATAGAAAAGCGTGAAATGGATGTTGCTGTCGGGCCCCTCGATCCACTCCTGCGCCACGATGCCGCCGGGCGAGGCCAGCATGGCGGTAGCCCGCGCCCGTGCAGCGCTGAGAGAGTCGACGCGCACCGTGCGCTCCTTCTCGCCCCTCAATACATTGCGTTTGTCGTCCGGCTTCAGCACGCACGGATAGCGTAACTCCGACAGACATTCAATGTCGGACAGTTTCTCGAGAATCACGGACCGCGGAACCGGAAAGTCGTGCTTCAAGGCGAAGTCGTGAAATCTTGCCTTGCTGGACAACATCTTGACGGTGTCGTCCACCGGAAGGCGGAAACGAAACCAGTTGGAAAGCGCTTCGCGATTTTCCGACACCGCATGCACCGCGTCTTCGTCGGTCAAAATGAGAACTGGAGGCTGATCGAACCTTTTGCCGAGTTCGATCATGTCATCGGCAAAAGCTTTTCCGATAAAGCTTTTGATGCAGTGACCGCGGACGTAGCGGCACCACATTCCGGCACGAATAGTCTTCGTATCGACGGCTATGACCGGAACGTGCGCACAGGCGAGCGACCTCGCCACGCCGAGTCCGTTGAGCTCGGCGCCCACGACGACCCCTACCATTTGATTAGAACCGTATCCGCCCGCCATAGTATCGATTCCTTGGTCGTCGTATGTACGTGAGCCTTCGAAACCATCGCTGGAAATCGCGCGATCGATAACTGAATCGGAGTAGAAATCCAACTGCCGCCTCGTTAAGGGCGCGCTGGCGTACAAGCTTTGACGCGGCACGGAAACCCCGCTCGCGCGCGGCCGGCGCGTCGTGGCACGTGCCGTCTCTCAAACGATGAGTATTTCTCCGTACCGCGGCTTGAGCCTCCTGCTGTTCGCTAACTCTACGGGCGTAGCGGCGTCCCGCTTTGTGCGTAGACGCACAATCGCCGATAAAAAATCGGGAGGAGAATCGTGTCGCAGTCGACTGGAAGCAGCAACCCGCCGCACCAGTTAAAAGGCGCGATTTATCGCGCCTTTTCTTTTGCCCTTGACCCGTCCTGAAATGGGTTGACACTTTTTCCGCCCCTGGAAGGAGAGTCAATTGGAATCAGGGATCAAGCGAACACAGCGGGACTACAGCCTGGCCTTTAAACTGT
>NZ_JBYSWU010000035.1:0-80304 GCF_058781505.1 Paraburkholderia sp. FW306-2-2C-D06C
GGAGGTCTCTTTCGTGCTCCCCCCTTCCGATGAATCTGCGCAAACGCAGGACTGGCCGATGAATGCCGCGCCCCGACACTGGAAAGACTGGCTGCTGAGCGACACGCCCGCGTCCCGCAAACAGGCCGCGCTCGGTCTTGCCTATCGCCGCTGGCAGCGTTTCGCAGGCAATCCCCTGTCCGTCTTCGGTTTTGTGATTCTTGCACTGCTGATCGTCGTCGCGGCAATCGGACCGCTGATCGCGCCGCATGATCCGTTGCAGCAGGTGCTGTCCGACCGCCTTACGCCGCCCGGCTCCGCGTCTCACTGGCTGGGCACCGACCAGCTTGGACGCGACATTCTCTCGCGCCTGATATACGGCTCGCGGCTCACGCTTTCGATTGCGATTCTCGTGGTGGTGATCGTCGTTCCCGTGGGCCTGCTGATTGGCACCACCGCCGGCTTCTTCGGCGGCTGGGTCGACAACGTGCTGATGCGGATCACCGACGTGGCGCTCGCGTTCCCGAAAATCGTTCTCGCGCTGGCGTTCGCTGCCGCGCTCGGCCCCGGCGTCATCAATGCGGTGATCGCGATTTCGATTACCGCGTGGCCGGCGTATGCGCGTCTCGCGCGCGCCGAGACGTTGCGGCTCGTCCAGGCCGATTTCATTCACGTCGCGCGCCTGCAGGGTGCATCGCGGCTGCGCATCCTGCTGCGCTATATCGTGCCGTTGTGCTCGTCGTCGGTCATCGTGCGCGCGACGCTCGACATGGCAGGCATCATTCTCACTGTCGCGGGTCTCGGGTTTCTGGGGCTTGGCGCACAACCGCCGAGTCCCGAGTGGGGTTTCATGGTCGCATCCGGCCGTAACGTGCTGCTCGACTCTTGGTGGGTTGCCACCATCCCAGGCTTTGCGATCCTTCTGGTGAGTCTCGCCTTCAATCTGCTCGGTGACGGTCTGCGCGACGTCTTCGATCCGCGTCATGGCGGCTGACATGCAGCCCAATACAACGCAGCCGCTGTGCGACATCGACGATCTGCGCATCGGCTTTCGCGGTCACGACGGCGAGTTGACAGAAGCCGTGCGCGGCCTGTCGCTGACGCTCAACCGGGGCGAGCGCCTGGGCATCGTCGGCGAATCCGGTTCGGGCAAATCGCTGACCGGGCGCGCGCTGCTCGGCCTGCTGCCGCCAGCCGCGCAATACTTCGCGAAGACCATGAAGTTCGACGGCCAAGACCTGCTGGCGATGTCCCCGCACAGGCGCCGGCTGCTTTGCGGTCAGCAGATGGGCATGATCCTGCAAGACCCGAAATATTCGCTGAATCCGGTGATGACGGTCGCGCAGCAGATACAAGAGGCGTTCGCACTGCATGGCCCGAGACTCAGTCGCCGTGAGATGCGCGAGAAGATCGTCGCGGCGCTCGCTGCCGTGCATATCCGCAATCCGGAGCGCGTCGCCGATGCGTATCCGCACGAGTTGTCCGGCGGCATGGGCCAGCGCGTGATGATCGCGATGATGGTGTCGTCCGGCCCGCGCCTTCTGATCGCCGACGAACCCACCAGCGCACTCGACGTGCTCGTGTCGATGCAGGTGCTCGGCATTCTCGACGAGATGATCGAAAAGCACGACATGGGGCTCATTTTCATCAGCCACGACCTGCCGCTTGTGATGTCGTTCTGCGACCGCGTCGTCGTGATGTACGCGGGACGCGTGGTGGAAACGTGCGCTGCGCGCGATCTCGTGCATGCGCAGCATCCTTATACGCGCGGGCTGCTCGCGGCGAATCCGCCGCTCGTCAATCCGCTTGATGAACTGCCTGTGTTGAAGCGCGACCCGGCGTGGCTCACTCAATCGACGGGAGTCTCCGCATGATCGATGTCAAGGCCCTGACGGTTCGGTTCAAAACGAAGACCGGTTACTTCGATGCGGTCCGCAACGCGAGCTTTCACGTGGGTGAAGGTGCAGCGTTTGGACTCGTCGGCGAATCCGGTTCTGGCAAGTCGACCATCCTGCGCGCGCTGACGGGCCTCGCGCCCGCCGCTGGCGGCCAGATGAAAATCGGCTCGCATGTCCCCGGAGAAAAGATCGATCGCTCGTCCCGCCGGGACGTGCAGATGGTGTTTCAGGATCCGTACGGATCGTTACACCCGCGCTTCACGGTCGATCAGACCTTGCGCGAACCGTTGACGATCAATGGCATCGACCGGCAGGACGAGCGGATCGCCGACGCGCTGCGCGAGGTCGGGCTGGGTCCGGCGTTCCGGTTCCGCTATCCGCATCAGCTGTCGGGCGGCCAGCGGCAGCGCGTCGCGATCGCGCGGGCGCTGATCGTCGAGCCGCGCGTGCTGCTGCTCGACGAACCGACATCTGCGCTCGATGTGTCCGTGCAGGCCGAAATCCTCAATCTCCTGCGACGGCTCCACCGCGAACGCAATCTGACGATGATCCTGGTGAGCCACAACCTCGCGGTGATTGGCTTTCTCTGTTCGCGCGTGGCCGTGATGCGCAACGGCGAGATCGTCGAAGAACTCGGTATCGATGCGATCCGCGCGCAGCAGGTTGAGGACGATTACACGCGCAGCCTGCTGCTCGCTACTGGAGGTTATCAGCGCAAGACGGTCAAAGCGAACGGCCTGGACGCTTCATAGACAGTCTCCATACTTACCCGGCAACAGCGACAGGGTATGACGCGATTCCATACGCCGTGCACGAACTTATAAATCTCCGCTTGCGGCCGCTCTCGACATCGTGCTCGAAGGCGCTCGGACTTGGTTTGACACCGCGCAACAGTTGCTCACTTATGACGGAGCAAGGCTGCTCGCCTCGGTGTTTCCGGACCTGTCTGGCGGGCTTGAGGCTCGGCAGGAGACGTTGATCGCCGGTGGTAAAGAGCAGGACCTGGCGTTCACACTTGGCGTCCTTTCCGCCATTGAGGGGACGCCCTGCATCTACGGGCTTGTGCGCAAAGTCGTGGCCGCTCTTGATCCCGGGAGCTCTTTACTGGGGGAGGCCCGATCGGCATTGCGACCAACGGGTGTTGGGCACGGCGCGTTTGGCTTTGCGAAACTCTGCGCCGCGCCCAGATGCTCGAGCGGCCGTCCTGGGAGCCTCCCCAACTAATGTGATGGTCCGCCCCGCCCCGCCGGACAGGTTAGGCTGGCAGTGTTCATACCGAACTGGAGACCATCATGGACGACGTAACGCTCGTTGGTATCGATCTGGGCAAACACAGCTTTCATCTGCATGGGCAGGACGCAAAAGGAAAGGCCGTGTTCCGCAAAAAACTGAGCCGCAAGCGTCCGGCACTATCAGATTGCGCTCAATGAACTGCTGCGCGAACAGCGCTCGCCTCCTGGAAACCCTCACCCTCCTCCTGGAAACCCTCACCCTCCTCGTGACAACGAGGCCGATCCATTCTGACTAACGACCGGCACGCTCGACCATGGGCGCCAACGACTGGCCACGGTTGTTGACGCTTTTACTTAACCTTGCGCCGCCGTTTAGTGTCGGATTTGCACCGCCGCCAACAGGACCTCTACTTGGCCATCAGGCTGTTCACCACCTCACGCCCGAACTGGTCCTGCACTGCGAGGAACCTGCGCCCAGCCGGGCTCTCGTAGAACATGGTCAGATCGTCGATTTCCTGCGCCGTGTAGTACCGGCTGTACGCGTCGGCTTCCAGTTGCATTGCGGCCTGCCTGAACGGACTGGTCGTGAATACCTCGCCGGCCGAGCCGACGATCTTCGGCACGGCGTCTTTCTGCAGCGTCGGTACGGCCGCCTGCTTTTCCTGCTCCGACAGCGTCGTGTTCGCGCGCAACGCTTCCGACAGGATCGACGGCACCATTTGCTGCGCCTGCGTGCGCGCACTATTGGCGATCGCACTGACACGCTGTTGCGCGTCGATCACGTTGAGCAGGTTATCGATCGCGGGCTGCTTGGCCGGATCACCCGCGTCGGCTGCGAGAGGCGGTAAAGCCCGCTGACCCAGCGGCGCCTGCGCGATCGCGACGGCCGGTTCGAAGGCGGCGCAGCTGGCTATCACCATGATCAGCAAGGCGACAAGGCAGGCTTTCATCATGGCAGCGTGGTGTTGCCACAGAGCCCCGAGCGTTTGCGAAGAGAAATCGTCGCACATCTGGATGCTCTGCCGGGCTGGGCCAGGCGGTCCATCAGCGATCTGCTTGAGCATGCCGGCAACATCGAGGACCGGCTGGTCGAATACGATCGCGCAATCAGCGAAATCGCGCGTGAGGATGCGCGCAGTCGGCGACTCATGCAATTGCGTGGCATCGGACCGACGACGGCCAGTGCCTTGCTTGCGAGCCTGGGTGCCGGACATGACTTCTGGAATGGACGCCAGGTGGCCGCATGGCTCGGTCTGACGCCGGGCCAGCACAGCAGCGGTGGCAAGGCACGGCTGGGCAGTATCACGAAGGCAGGCGACCCTTATCTGCGCAGTCTGCTGGTGCTCGGAGCTCGCGCCGTCATTGCGAATCTCGGCGAGAAGCAGGACCGCATCAGCCGCTGGGTACGAAACCTGGTCGAGCGGCGCGGATATTGGCGTGCGGCCGTCGCCATTGCGGCCAAGAATGCGCGAATGGCCTGGGCGATCCTGAAATACGACGGCGACTTCAGGTACGAAACCGTTGCAGCATGACCACCGTGCGGATCCATCGACCCTAACCTGCCAGCGCGACGGACATCATGAGCGAATAGACGATCACTTTGCACTGCCAGCGGTGATGTGAAGCGGGTTGGACCCGCGTGGGGCGTACCTGATAAGGCTACAGGGATTTCATTCCCGGTCAGCGAACGAGGCCCTCGCGCGCGTTTTTCATCAGGGTCCGGGCCAAAGGCCCAACACGACCGGTTGTAGTACCGCAGTCCTTCACCTTCTCACACGCACCCGAATGGCATTGCAGCACATTAACAAAGAACCACGCTTGAGCTTGCGCTTAACGGGGAAGCCCTTGTAGTTTCCTTAGCGGAATTAACGGACCTCAACAAATCCAGCGGAAACTCGGCAACCTGGATGCCAGTGTCCACCGTGGAAAGCTCAACGAGTCGTTGTGGGCCCAACTGAAGGCATGGCCGGAAGGCACATGCAACGACCGGGGTCGGGGTCATGAGAACGGCATCGTTGAATCGTCGCATCGTTGAAGGGTTCTGATCGGCTGAGTGCCGGGGCACGGCGCGCGTATCACGCACCTGCACCCGTGGATATCGCCGCATTGACCGCGGCGATCAGGACGACGTAGGCACCAGTACCGACAGCTCACGCACGCCCGACACCGACTGCGTGCTCTGCGCATTGAGCATGAACGACAGGCCGGCCGTGCGCTGTGCGGCGAGCGCCTCCAGTACATACAGCGTCGGTCGCCGCCAACTGCTGTCGTCGCCGAGCGTCTGGGCGATCTCGGCGTCGATCTTTGCCAACTCGGCCGCGCGCGCCGACGATGCGGGCTGCGTCTCGTGGTGCCCGCGCAACTTGTAGAGGAAGTCGAGCCGCTTGCCCGCGTGGTCGGCCATATAACGACGCTCACCTGTTATCACGTTGCCGGCGTGGCCGTGTCCGACGAGCGTCAGCATCTCGTCGAGCTTGCGCTGGGCTTCTTCGCCGCCGCCTTGCCCGCTGACGAATCGCGGGCGGTAGTGATCGACGTACTGCTTGAACTCCTCGAAGGTGCCGAACTCGGTGTCTTTGAACGAGAGCCTGGCGGCGACACGATCGCCGTCGCGACCCACGCGCAGTGCCGCAGCGGTGTTGTTGACGACGAGCGTCGTGCCGATGCCCACGTAGGGCACCGTCGGGAAACCCAGCGCGGCAACGCGGCCGCGCTCGTGCGCAGGCACCCCGCCATGCGGCAGCTCGGCGCCCGGCAGGGTCTCGACCAGCGTCGCGCTGACCGTCGCGGACAGTCCGCGACTGTTGGTTGCCGCGTTTACCGCGAGGCTGCCGGTCTTGTCGTCGATGCGATTGCGTGTAGCCGAGCTGGTCAGCGCAGCCGAAAACGCCGGCCCCACCCGCGTGCGCGGCGTGCCGAAGCGCGCGGTTGCACTGGCCGAACCGCTCACGTACCCGGTCTCGTTGCGGTTTTCGGTCCAGTTGATCGACACCGCCGGGTCTTTCGCGAACTTGCGCGCCAGACCGCTCCACAGCTCGTCGGCGTTGCGGGGCGGACCGCCTGCCGGGCCGCAGGTGCGTGCGGTCGCGAGCACGTCGACCAGTCTGCTGCGCCACGCGTCCGGCGGCCCGCCGATGCGTTCCGATTCGGAGCGGCGCACGCGGATCGACACGCCGCGCGCGCCGCCCGACGTACGGCCGAAGCGCACGCCGCCGGACACGCCGATCGTCGCGACGTCGTGCTTCTTGCCGCCGACGGTCCAGCCGGCGAACGCGCCGATCCCGCCATAGCGCGATGTGCGCGCGTCGGAGCCGATGAACAGGTGTCCGAAATGCTCGCTCGAGCCAATGTCCATCACCGCGTGGCGGCCCTTCAGGTAGCCGCCGTCCGGCAGCGCCACGAGCGCCGGTATGGCGGCTTTGCTCGATAGCGCCGCCAGCGACTCGGCGGGCACGCTCGCCACGCCGTAGCTGCCGCCGCCGGTAAAGCGCATGTCGTACGTGTCCGGCATGGTCCTGATCAGTTCTTCGAGCGCGGTAAATTGCGCGTCGGTGCCGTCGCCATGCGTGCGCACGTCCCGGTCGAACCACTGGCGGAAGCGGCCGAGGTGTTGCTCGACCTCGGTCGGTACGGGGGCATCCGCCAGCGCCCATGCTTCGCGCGCCCAGCTCTCGAGGTGCGCGGGCGTCAGACGCTTCAACCCGTCCACCTGTTCGCGTATCAGCGCTACATTGCGTGCGCGGCTGGGCTGCCGATCGGCATCGTCGACCGCTTCGCCGGCGACACCGATGACTGGCCCGCTGGACATCAGCGCCCGCGCGCGCACGGCGATCGTGTCGCGCTCCGCGCGGCCGAGCCGGGTGTGCTCGCGCAGGCCGCTCGCGGCCATGCGCTGCTCCCAGTGATCGAGCGCCGCGAGCCTCGCGGCGCACAGCGCTCGCTCGCGCTGCGGCAGCGTGTTGCCGAGCAGCGCATCGCGCAAACGCTGCTTCACCGAGCCGAGCGCTGTAGTGAACGCCGCGAACTGATCGTCCGGGTGACCGAACAGCGCGCCGCGGGTGCCGAAGGCCTGCAACGCAATGAGCGGCGACTTCTTCTTGCCTGCCAGTCCGGACAGCACCCGGCCCAGCTTGCCGTAAGACGCGGCGCGTTCGACGTACTTGAACAGCTTGAACGAACGCTCGCGCGTGCGCTCCAGCTCGGTGCCGGGGCCTTCCTTGCTGAAGCCGTTGCGCCATGCCAGATACGCGTCGGCCAGGTGCGGCGGCAGCTCCGCGTGCGGATCCGCCTTCAGCGTCAGCGCGGCCACCAGCGCTTTCGCGGTGAGCGTGTCGCGCGGATCGATCCTCCAATGCGTGCCGTCGCGTGCGGACCCGGCCGGGTTCGGTTCGACCGTGCGCGTGCGTTGTGCGGCGGGCAGATTCGTGTCCGCGAGATCGGCCAGCTGCTCGAGGCTGGTCAGTCCGGGCAGCGGCTGCCTTTGCAGCAGATGGCCGGCCGCGCGCAACGCATGCCGGAACGCGTCGCGCTGGATTTCCGCAGCTTCCGAGCCGGCCTCGGCGACGCGCGGGCCGATCAGGTGCGGCGCGATCTGCAGCAGCGTGTCGAGGCCGACGCCGCTCTTGCCCAGCACGATCTGCAAACGCAGCGCGTCGGCCTGCACCGCAGGGTCCGCTGCGGCACCGTCGCCGCGCAGCGCTTGCAGTGCATGCCGCGCGCGCGCGGGGTCGCTGTCGCTCGCTTGTGCCAATGCGTGCGACACCATCACCGCCTTCGCAAATGCGTCGGCTGGGTCGACGCCGGCGGCGACGCGGGCGGACGCCAGTTGCTGCAGCGCTGCGACGAGCGCGTCGACATCCGCTTCGATAAAACGTCCGGCGGTTTCGATTTCTTTCCACTGCCGCTTCACGTACTCGGGCATTCCGTGCGCGGTCAGCAGATTCGCAGGCAGACCGGCCTGTATGTTTTCGTGCGCGGGCTTCGCCTTGCTTTCGGCGCTGGCGTTCAGCGGGAGCGAAGCAATGTTGCGCTCGTGCTTGCGACCGAGCGAGCGCGGTCGGCCCGCGTCGGCGTCCGGCGTGAGCAGGCGGTCGAGCTTGGGCTTCGGCCGGGCGCGGCGCGGCTCTACCCACGTGGTGCTGTAGAACGGCGTCGCGACGGTCTTGCCGGTCGCCTTGAGCGCCTTTTGGGTTTGCTTGCCGAGCGCGCGCAGTGCATCGAGCGTCGCATGGCCGCCGCGAGATTTCGTGGTGCCGCGCACCGCTGCACCGGCAGCCGATTGGGCCGCGGTAAGGCCCTGTGGAGACGGAACCTCGACGGACGGGTGAGGCGCGCTCGGCAGTGACGTCGAACAGGATGAAGACATAGTGACCTCCGCTGTCGCAGTAGACGAAGTGGCATGCCGACGGGTCGTCTCGCGAACAATGGGCGGACGGGCCGGTCAGTCGGGCGCCAGCATATGGGTCAGCAGTGAGTCGGTCGGCGTGCGCCGACGAAAGCTTTGCTCCCGCAGCGAACCCGCGCATATATCCGTTTTGCATAAGGTGGGCGGCGTGACGCGAAAATGTGTATCGCCGGGCGACACGCTTTCGTGTTCGGACGAGCTATTCGAGCTGTTCCACTCGCGAAAACACCGCCGTCTAATGACGGCTCATCACACGGGGACAGCATTTTTCTTTGCTAACGTAACTTTTCGTAAGGGGCTCGGTACTTACGCACACAACAACTTATTAAACAAGGAAAAACTCATTACCGAAAGCTTGCCAAACCTTGCGCCTGGCGAATGCGTCGTTGTGGGTGATGCTGTATTGCTACCGGCAGTCACCAAAATGCCGCTTCCAAGCCCCGAGCCACACTCCCAGAGTGTCGAAGTTCACAACGAGTGGAAGGAGCAATGGCGCGACGTGACGTTTGGTGATGTCATTGCGCGATGGCGCAAATGAGTGCGACGGCTACTTCGAGCCAGCCTGCCCGCTGGGTGTGCTCCAAGTCCACCGCCGAACGGCTGCTTTGTGGCTCATGCGTGGAGGACCGCTCCTGGCCGGCTTCTGCCCGATGACGCCACACGCAAACTGCCGGGCGTCCAACCCCACGTGACGTAGCAGCTGGGCCCCTAATGCCACGAAAGCTGGCGGTCGGGCGGTTGTGGCCGGCTCCGCAGTCGCCGCCTCAGTTGCCGCGAAGCGACCCTTAGCCGTGCCCTGTCACGAACTTTTTCGTCGCGTGATAGCCGTGCCTTGTTGCATCGGCAACGGCATGGCCGGCCTTCTTCGTACCGTGGCCGACCGCGTGCGCGGCATCGCGCACAGCATGTCCGCTCTTCTTTCCTGCCGTCTTGACATCGTTCTTGAACTCGTGAGCACCTGTAGCCAGGCTCGCATGCGCCAGCGGGCTGAGCACGGCCAGCACGAACAGAATGATCGAAATTCTCGTCTTCTTCATCACGTTGATTTTCCCACATAAGATTGGTGCGCACGATAGCTGATCAAGCCGGATCACCATTTCTTCCAGATACAACGGATCGTTTTTGTGACGGGCAGCAGTCGTCATTGGATCCCCCATGTGATCTGTATTTCTGAATACGCGAGTGGAGCGGTCACTATCGCCAACGCGTGTGATACCACCAGTCATGATGATCCAGGTGTCGAAGCAGTCGTGCCCGATGTCGTTCACGGCGATAGTGAGCCATCACCAGTGGCAGCGCGATAGCGAGCGCCGAGCATCCGATCACCAGCCCCACCCATGTCTCGCTCATGCCGGGTTCCTCCTGGAAGAACAGTGGTATCGCATCAATCCCCCAACGACTCCAAGGCCGTGGGGCCAGCCACACTGTCGCTACGCCATGCCGCCGTCCGGTAAATCCGACCTGACGGCGTGGCAACTTCGTATTCCGGCGGGTCTCTGCGTACGATGCAGCAGACCTCGCGCGGAATGGTCAATGTGACGTGAGCGTTGATGCGTTGCGCCGCCTCACTGCATATGCTGGCCGCCGTTGATTGCGATATTGGACCCCGTCACAAAGCCGGCGTCGTCGGAGCACAGGTAGACGACCAGCGATGCCACCTCCTCCGGCTTGCCGAGACGACCGGCCGGAATCTGCGGCAGGATCTTCGTATCCAGGATTTCCTGCGGAATCGCCGTCACCATTTTGGTGGCGAGATAACCCGGCGAAATGGTGTTGACGGTTACGCCCTTGCGCGCCACTTCCAGCGCCAGCGATTTGGTGAAGCCGTGCATGCCAGCCTTGGCCGCTGCGTAGTTGGTCTGGCCGATGGAGCCCTTCGAACCGTTGACGGACGAAATATTGATGACCCGACCCCAGCCACGCGCAACCATCTCTTCGCACAGCGGCTTGGTCATGTTGAAGACCGAATCCAGATTGGTTCGGATGACCGCGTCCCAGTTGACCTTATCCAGCTTCTTAAGCGTCATGTCTCGCGTGACACCCGCGTTGTTCACGAGAATGTCGACCAGACCAACCTCAGCCCGAATCTTCGCCGCACAGTGCTGGCACGAGTCATAGTCGGCCACGTCCACGGGGTAGGCGCGAAACTTGTACCCTTGAGATTCCATTCTTGCGAGCCACTCATCCGCACCGGTGTTGTTCGGTGAGTACGTAACTACCACTGCATAGTCCGCGTCATGCAGTTTCATGCTGATCGCTTCTCCAAGGCCACCCATACCGCCTGTCACTACCGCGATTCGTTTCGTCATCCTATCCATCCGTGATATTAGTGTCTGCGAGAGTCGTGAATTTCCAATGGCAGCGCTGCACCTGCTGCCACCGGCCTTGCCGCAATGCGTCGCCGTCTCCGGCGGGACCAAAGGTAACGGACTCAGCATTGCTCAAATCACGCGGTTTTTTAGCTGCTGATATCGCGCGAATAAAGTGCGGTTCGTCTGCGGGCGACAACACGCGTCGCAAACACACCGCTTCATATGCGTTGAATGGTTAGCCACGCTCGACTGCGAGCGCCACACCCATGCCGCCGCCGATACACAGCGACGCCAGACCCTTCTTCGCATCGCGCCTCTGCATTTCGTGCAGCAGCGTGACGAGGATGCGGCAACCGGACGCGCCGATCGGATGGCCGATCGCGATGGCGCCGCCGTTTACGTTGACCTTCGACGTGTCCCAGCCCATCTGCTTGTGCACGGCGAGCGCCTGCGCTGCAAACGCCTCGTTGATTTCCATCAGGTCGAGATCCGCCGGGCTCCAGCCCGCGCGCTCCAGACAGCGACGCGATGCTGGCACCGGGCCCATGCCCATCACCTTCGGATCGACGCCCGCATTCGCGTAAGCCTTGATGCGTGCGAGCGGCGTGAGGCCGAGCGCTTCGGCCTTCTTTGCCGACATCACGACCACTGCCGCCGCACCGTCGTTCAGCCCTGAAGCATTCGCCGCCGTGACCGTGCCTTCCTTCGAAAAGGCCGGCTTCAGGCCCGCGAGCGATTCGGCCGTGACACCGTGGCGCACGAACTCGTCGGTCACGAAGCGCAGCGGGTCGCCCTTGCGCTGGAGAATCTCGACCGGCACGATTTCATCATCGAAACGGCTCGCCTTCTGTGCGGCTTCCGCCTTGTTCTGTGACAAAGCCGCGAACGCATCCTGCTGTTCGCGCGTAATGCCGTATTCCTTCGCGACGTTCTCAGCGGTCACGCCCATGTGGTACTGGTTGTACACGTCCCACAGGCCGTCGACGATCATGCTGTCGATCAGCTTCGCGTCGCCCATGCGGAAGCCATCGCGCGAGCCCGGCAGCACGTGCGGCGCGGCGCTCATATTTTCCTGGCCACCGGCGATGACGATGTCCGCATCGCCCGCGATGATCGCGTTGGCAGCGAGCATCACGGCTCTCAGGCCCGAGCCGCAGACCTTGTTGATCGTCATGCCCGGCACGGCAGAGGGCAACCCTGCCTTGATCAGCGACTGGCGGGCCGGATTCTGGCCGGAGCCAGCCGTCAGCACCTGACCCAGAATGACTTCGCTGATTTGGTCAGGCTTCAGGCCCGCGCGTTCCAGAACGGCGCGGATCACCGTCGCGCCGAGTTCGGGCGCAGCGATCTTCGCCAGCGACCCGCCGAATTTGCCGACAGCAGTACGTGCCGCCGATACGATCACAACTTCAGTCATTCCAACTCCTGATATGAAAACAAATAACCTTCAATCGCTCCAACCACGCTGCTGCACTTGCCGTGGCAAGTCATTGCGCTACAGTCAGGCCCCTTACGCACACTGCTTCACGTAACGCCCCGGCGCCGGCTCGATGACCGGATACGCGTTCGAGCCTTCGCCAGGACTCTTCCCCACGCGCTCGCCACCGTGCTGCGCAAGCCAGCCGGTCCATGCGGGCCACCAACTGCCTGGATGCTCCGCCGCGACCGCGAGCCATTCGTCAGCGGAAGCGGGTAATGGCTTACTATCGCCGCCCATTGCCCAGTAGCTGCGTTTGTTTTTCGACGGCGGATTGATCACACCCGCGATGTGCCCCGAAGCCCCGAGCACAAACCTCAGCGGCCCCTTCAGCAACGACACCGACGCATAGGCCGTCTGCCACGGCACGATATGATCTTCCCGTGACCCGTAAATGAAAGCCGGCACGTCGATCCGGCCAAGATCAACCGGCGCGCCGCACACCGTGAGCGCGCCGGGTTCACGCAGCCTGTTCTCAAGATACGTATGGCGCAGGTACCACGCGTACATCGGCCCGGGCAAATTGGTCGAATCGCTGTTCCAGTACAGCAGGTCAAACGGCGGCGGCGTTTGACCCTTCAGATAGTTGTCGACGACGTAGTTCCACACCAGCTCGTTTGGCCGCAGGAACGAGAATGTGGCTGCCAGGTCGGCACCGCGAATGACACCCGGAAGTGCGCCGTTCTTGCCGCCGATAGCAAGTTCCTGACTCTGGACCTGAGCCTCGTCGACAAAAATGTCGAGCACGCCCGTGTCTGAAAAATCGAGCATTGCAGTCAGCAACGTCAGCGATGCCACAGGACGTTCGCCGCGCGCGGCGAGCACGGCGAGTGCTGTTGCGAGCAACGTGCCGCCAACGCAAAAGCCCAGTGCGTTGACCTGCTTGCTGCCGGAAATCTTCCTGACAGCGTTGATCGTTTGCAAAATCCCCTCTTCCACGTAGTCGTCCCACGTTTTGTGCGCGAGCGACGCATCGGGGTTACGCCACGAAATGGCGTATACCTGATGCCCCTCGTCCAGCGCATGACGGACAAGCGAACTTTCTGGCTGAAGATCGAGGATGTAAAACTTGTTGATGCAAGGCGGCACAATCAGGAGTGGCCGCTCATAAACGGTAGCCGCGCGCGGCGTGTACTGAATCAGCTGGATCAGGTCGTTTTCGAACACGACCGAGCCTTCGGTGTTCGCGAGGTTCTCGCCGACAACAAAGCGTGATTCATCGGTCTGCGACAGCTTGCCGCGCGTGATGTCAGTGAGCAGGTTCGTCCCCCCCCGCCGCAGACTCTCGCCATTGCTATCGAGCAGAGATTTCTGCGCGTCCGGATTCAGGAGCAGGAAATTGGATGGCGCTACCGCCGCCAACCATTGCTGAACGACAAAACGAATGCGCCCGCGTGTTTTCGCGTCAGCGTCAACGGCATTCACGAGTTCATCCAGATGCCGTGCGCCCGCCAGATACCCGGCGGCGATGAACCCCAGCAACGGGTTGGTTTTCCACGCATCGGACTTGAAGCGGCGATCGGACAGGTCGGGAGCACCCGTGTTTTGTGCAGTTGCCTGCTGCCATAGTCCAAGGCATTCGCGCGCGTAGGCAGCGCATGCATCCAGCAGGCGCTCGGGGACAACTCTGGCGCTGAGCGGCGCCGCGGTCGGGGCGGAAAACAGACTCCGAGCCACCCACGGCGTGAAACTCGCCATCTGGGACCCAAAGGACATAAACCCGTGCGGCGGAGCCTCGGCAGCCTCGCCCGATGTTGTAGCAAACCATCCAGCTGGACTGATCAGTGCACGCCACGCGTGTAGCCAGTCGCCCAGCGGATCCTGCAAGGCGGTCGTCCGGTCCGTTGGTGAGGAAGTGAAGGATTGTTCAGACATGGTCATACCGGTCAGCCAAAGATCTCCGCGAAACCGTGCCGGGAATTAACGGGGAAGTTCCAGCGCTGCCTGCTGACTGCGCGAAGCGCGCGATGCCCGGCGTTCTGGAGCAGCCGGTCAAGGTGCAAAAGACGGTTGTACTGCGCAGAGCCGTGACAGGCAACGCGCAGCGGTTCAGGGTTCTGCCGTTACTGCTTCGCAGCGCGCGACCCCTGCGCGGCGACCTGCTGGCCAGCCTTCGAAGCAGGGGCAGTCGTAGCGGCAAAGTTGCCTTGTGCCGCCTCGATGGCTTGTCTGGCCGCCGCGCGTACCGTCTCGGCCGCGGTGCTGGCGGTTGAAAACGCCGATTTCATCACGGCGATCGCGGCCTCCGAGCCGACTGGCCCGCTCTTCGCGAGATGGTCTGCAAGCGTTTGTACCTTGCTGCCATGTTCTTCATATTGCGCTTGCGCAACCTTCCCCAGTTCCGCCTGGCTGCCCGAGACAATCTCGAACAGGTGACGACTGTACGATGCCGTCTTCCCGGCGAACTGCTGAGTAACGTTGAGCTGGCGAGCGAGGAGTTCCGCCGGGTTTTTGCCCGAGAATGCGTCGCCCAGGTTGTCTTCGCCTTCCGCCAAGGCAGCCTTTACCGCCTGCAGGTTGAGTTCAATCACCGCCTGAACACCCTGGAATACCGGATTTGCCAGCGCGAACAGCGCAGTGACGCTGGTCTTGTAACTGGACACAAGTTCTGCGGGCACGAAAATGCTCATTGATGCTGCTCCGTTAGTAGTACGAAAAGCGGATCTGACTGGCCCGTAGGTTGGGTTGTTGCGAATCAGGGATTTAATGGACGGGTGGGAGCCAGGCCATTGTGCACTGCACCGTTAGTGGGCGACACGCGTGCGAACTCGAGAGGCGCACCATGATGACGCTAAGGCTTTCCCTACAGAAAAATCAGTATTTCCTGACGGAAATTCTAATACAGCTACTTAACAATTTGAGATTTCTGTTTATTAGGGTAAACACTTGTCTCCCGAGCGGTCCGTTTTTTGCCAAGCGATTTGAAAAGTTCCGACCTCTTCCAGGCGTGCACGTATTGCCGATGCAGACGCTCATGCGCGGCGCCAATCTGCCGAGCCATCTGGAACGGCGGAGTACGCGGAAGCAGCCGCTATTGGCCTGCGGCGGCGGACTGACGCAAACACACCTCTGTCGTCTTGCAGACAAACCTTACCAGGTCGAAATTGGTCAGACCATAACGGAAAATTTCGGCGCAACGTTTCGCGATGCGCAAATCTCATCAAGAAGGTGTCCGCGTCCGGTCAACAAATGCCGTCCCGTCACCTCACGGGTATTTGTTCGCATAACGAACAATGATTCTTATATAGAACATGTCACTTCAATATGTTGGGTGGCTGAGCGGGTTGTCAATACGGCTGTTTGCGCTGGTGTGTTGTCCTGATTCCCGCACCATGGTCGCGCGACGTCTGCATGACGAGGGCGTCATCATCGATGACCACCTTGCCCTGCACCGTGCATATAGTGAAAAATGCTCCTGAATCGAAGTCAGACCGCGGCCCGGGTGAATCGAGCGGGCCGTGACGATTGGCCATGCCAGGCGTTTTCAGCCTGCGTCAGGCTGCAACGCAGGCGCAGCCAAACGGAACGCATCAAGCTGGCTGCAGGCGGCATCGACCGCGCGGATATTGGGCCAGGGACCAAGATCCACGTTGAACCGTCTCGCGCTTTCCACCTGCGGAATCAGGTAGACATCGGCCAGCGTCGGGGTGTTGCCAAAGCAGAAATCACCGCGCTTCCTGTCAGCCGCCAACATCGCTTCGAACGCATCCATCGCGTCATAGAAGCGCTCGGCCGAGCGACCCTTCCACAGCTCGTTGCGCACCAGGCGTTCGACGCCCTGGGCGTGGAAGATGCGGCCCATCTCGCGCGCCGACAGCACAATCCGTGCGGTACGGGCGACCCGCGAACGCTGATACAGGTCGAACGCTTTTTCAAAATCGTTGTTGTTAACGCGCAGCGCCTCGCCGAGCGTCACCGCGTCTTCAAGCGCCATGCAGGCACCCTGCGCCAGATATTGCAGCGTCGGGTGCGCGGCATCACCAAGCAGCGTCGTGCGACCGAAGGTCCATTGGCCGATCGGTTCACGGTCGGCGGTCGCCCACCGCTTCCAGCTCTTGGGCAGCTCGATCAGTTGGCGGGCACGCGGGCAGATGCCCTGGAAGTAGCTCTGGACTTCCTCGGGGCTGCCGTCCGTAACGCCCCACTCTTCCTTGTTGCGGCTATGGAAAGTCACGACGACGTTGTATTGCTCGCCGCCGCGCAGCGGATAATGCACCAGGTGACAGTTCGGACCGACCCAGATACTCGCCGCGTTCCATTGCAGGTCAGCCGGGAAGTCCTTCCTGTCGACCACCGCCCGATAAACGACGTGGCCCGAGACGCGCGGCGGATCGCCAACGTACTTTGCGCGAACTACCGAGCGCACACCGTCCGCCCCCAAATAAGGGGTAACCCTCAATTTCCCAACAGGCGCGCTCTTACCAACGTGTTCGGCCGCAAGTCGGCACAGTGCGCTAACGGATGAGCAAAGCGCGCAAAGAGGCCCGAACCCGTGAGGCATCGGTTGCCTGGATAAGCGTCAAGCAGGATGTCCGGTTGTTGCCCCAGGTAATTTGCTACCTGCCAGGTGGCTGGCGGGGGGCGACTTATGACGAGGCGATTCGGGATGGCGATATCTCGGGATTGGCTGTCTCGGGCTCCCCGGCACATGCGATACGCCGGATTTCCGGGTTGCGCATCTGACAGATCTGCTCCATGCGCCGATATCGGGCAGACGGTACTGCGGCAAGGCAGCGCTTCAGGGGCCGGAGCAAATCATGGGTTTGTGGACCCCGAAACTTTGCTGCCCAGAGAGACGCGACGTCACGCGTGATGCGCCGCTCGACGGGCCGTCGGCGGCAAGTAGAAGCGATCGGATTTTGCTGAATGTACAGAGGCGGCTATCGGGCTTTAATGTCCGCATCCTGATGCCGCGCCGTACTGGACGGCCAGGGAGTCAGGAGCGGCCACCTGTCAGGCGGACCCGTCATTCGCCTCGTCCGGCGCAGCGCCGAACTCATGGTCAGACCGTGCCACCAGAACCTTCAGCATCGCCATGAAATTCTGACGCTCAGACGCGGGCAACGGTTCGAGCATGCGCACCTGCGCCCGCAACATGGCAGGCCGTACTTCGTCGAGCAGCGCTTCACCCTCGGCCGTTAGCGTCAGCAACCGCACGCGCCGGTCTTCTGCCGAAGCGTTGCGCCGCATCAGCCCCCTCTTCTCCAGCCGGTCGATGACCCCGCCGGTGGTCGAGGTATCGAAACCAATGGCGCGTGAGAGCGAGCGCTGGTCGAGTTCAGGACGGTCGTGCACGGCTTGCATCGCTGCATATTGGACGGGAGTAATCCCGTACGCCGAGGTCTCGTCCAGAAAGATCGCAACCGCCATCTGCTGAAGGCGGCGGATGTAGTGGCCGGGCAGCTCGTCAAGGGATAAGTCAACAGATCGATTGGTGGTCATGGCGGTGCGCAGGACAGGGTAAACACAAATAGAGGATACCGCATTTCTTCGGCACACTTTTCATAAGTATACACATGATAAGTACACTTTTTAAAGCGTCGGACCTATTCGTATTGCGAACAAATAATTCCACATCAGGAGCGGAGATCAATGAAGCTGTCGAAATTGATGGTGGGGGGACTGGAACTGATCGGTGCCTCGGCTTTCGCACAAAGCAGCGTGACGCTATACGGCGTACTCGACACGGGCGTCGAATACGTTTCCCATGCAAACGCAGCCGGTGACCGGGTCATCCGGATGCCTGGGATTACTGGTGAACTGCCATCACGCTGGGGGCTGCGCGGCAGCGAGGATCTCGGTGGCGGCCTGAAGACGGTATTTCAGCTCGAGAGCGGATTCAATCTGCGCGGCGGCGATTCCGGCCAGGGCGGCCGGCTGTTTGGTCGGCAGGCGTGGGTCGGCCTGCAGGGGCCGTGGGGCACCTTGTCGTTCGGGCGACAGTACACGATGACGTACAGGGGACTGTCCGACTCGGACATCATCGGGCCGGACATCTACGGTATCGGTTCGCTCGATGCCTACATCCCGAACGCTCGCAGCGACAACACCGTCGCCTACAAGGGCACCTTCAGCAGTTTGACTGTCGGCGCAACGTACTCGTTCGGCCGCGACTCCGCCGGCACCGGCAACTCGCCGGGCCAGGGTACCTGCGCGGGGCAGGTGGCTGGGGCATTCGACCGAATGCCGGCTATGGAGCGCGATGCTGAAGTACGACGCGAACATGTTTGGCGTTGCAGCAACGTATGAGGAGCAGCGCGGGGGCGCGGGCGCGGCCGCCAGTTTCTTCGATGGCGCCGCGCCGTTTGCGCTGACCGGCGAGGCAGACAAAGACAGCCGGATGCAGGCAAACGGCCATGCGAAGCTCGGCGGCGTCAAGGTCGGTGCCGGCTGGGTCGGCCGGGATGTGGAGACAGTTTCGCCAGCGATCCCCGCGGTACGCTCGAATCTATTTTTCGTCGGCGCCTCATATCAGGTGACGCCAGCGTTCTCGCTGGACGGCGAGGCGTATCGGATCATCACACGTGAGCAGGATGCGCGCGCCACGATGGGCACGCTGCGCGGAACGTACTTCCTGTCAAAAGCCGCTGCGGTTTACCTGCAAGGTGCGTATCTCGCAAACAGTGCAAAAGCGCGTTACAGCGTGAGTTCTGGCGGCGGCACGACGCCCGCGGCCGGCGTCGGACAAGCCGGCCTGATGGCGGGAATCCGTCACCTCTTCTGACACGGCAGGAGCGGGGCGCGAGCGGGCGACGGCGCGCGCCGCCCCACCACCGCACGAAGTCGCCGCATGGGTACTCGATTAATTAAAGGACTGGAGGAGACGATGAAGCTGGACATCAGGGAGACGATCAATCAGGGGGCGATGAGCCGCTTTCAGGTTGCGGCGATCACGATCTGTATCGTGCTCAACATGCTCGACGGATTTGACGTGCTGGCGATGGCGTTCACGGCGTCCTCGATATCGGCCGAGTGGCATTTGAATGGAAAGCAGCTCGGCTTGCTGCTGAGCGCCGGCTTGTTCGGCATGGCAGCCGGCTCACTCTTCCTCGCGCCGTGGGCCGATCGTGTCGGACGCCGACCGGTCATCCTGCTTTGTCTCGGGATGATTTCGGGCGGGATGCTGTTGTCCGCCTGGGCACCCGGCATCATTGCACTTGCAGCGCTGCGCGCGATCACCGGCATCGGTATCGGCGGGATGCTCGCGAGCCTGAACGTGATCACCTCCGAGTACTCGTCAAACAGGTGGCGCAGTGCCGCCATCAGTCTGCAGGTAACCGGCTATCCGATCGGCGCGACGATCGGGGGATCGATCGCCGGCGTTTTGTTGATGCATTACGGCTGGCGCAGCGTCTTCGTGTTCGGGGCACTGGTTACCGCTGCGATGATTCCGTTCGTCCTCGTGCGCCTGCCGGAGTCGCTCGACTTCCTGATCGCAAGGCGCGGGGCCGGTGCACTGACAAAGCTTAATGCACTGCTCGTAAAATTGGGCCATGAAACGATCACCGAGCTTCCACAGCAGCTCAACCCGGCACCTGGAGTCGAGACGCAGAGTAAATTTCGCAGCTTGTTCGTCGGTTCACTTGCACTGCAGACGCTGATGATCTGGGCATCATTCTTCCTCGTGATGCTGTGCTTCTACTTCGTGCTGAGCTGGACACCGAAGCTGCTTGTCGCGGCAGGCATGTCGGCGCAACAAGGGATCACAGGCGGAGTGCTGCTGAACGTTGGCGGCGTAGTGGGCGGAGCGCTGTTCGGTTTCATCTCGTCACGCATCGGCCTTAAGCCGCTGCTGTGGACCAGCCTGACGCTGACGTCGGCCCTGATGCTGTGCTTTGGCATGTTTGCCTCGACGCTCACCGTCGCGTTCGTCATCGCCCTGCTGATCGGCGCGGGGATCTTCGCATGCATGGCTGGCCTGTACGCGTTCGCCCCCATTCTTTATCCGGCCGAAACCCGTGTGACCGGGATGGGCTGGTCGATCGGTATCGGTCGTGTGGGCGCAGTGCTGGCGCCGCTGGCAGCGGGGACACTGGTTGACGCGGGCTGGGCTACCGGGAATCTGTACTACGCCTTCGCGGCGCCGTTGCTGATCGCGATTGTCAGCGTGGCGCTACTCGGCCGGCAAAGCCAGGCGGCCAGAAGCGCCTTGCGGCCGGCGACGTCGTGACCTGCGTTCTGTTGCAATCCTGACACCGGAAGTGGCTGACGAATCCGTCGGCCGCTTCGCTTCTCCGCTATCAATAATCCCTGCGGCTTGCAGCGCAGACGCGTTTCGTGCCAACGTGCAGGGATCGCACGAAGATCGTCGAAGGCCGTGAGAGATCCTATGTGCAGGCGGGTCGTCGGCGAACTGATACGTAAAATCAGCGTGTCGAGTCCTGTTCAAAGGAGAACATCATGCGCACGGATCAGAGGTTCACGACGGGTGGCGAAGAATCGGGTTTACCACGTTCCCATTCTTGCCGACGCGCATGAATTTCAGCGTGTCTATCCGTTTAGCACCTGTCTCTCCCCCGGCAGCGCTTGTGGCGACGTGTCCCTATCATCGAGAGGAACAACTGGCTACCCACCTTTTGGTCAGAGCCTGTCAGCAGCTTTGGCTCATTTTTCGTCACGAGGGTTATGCGACAGTTCACCTACGTTGTGCATGCGGAAATTGCCTTGCCCCCACACCGCACGGCTGCTGGCAGTGTCGACCCCTTCCTTGTCACCAAGGTGGATCGCCCTTCAGGCAGGTTCGTTGTCCCCGAAGCTTCGCACCCGATCGTTACCAATCGCGCACGTTCGGGTAGGCAACTGCTGGTCGCACAGCAGGTCACGGATTCAATTTCCAATGTTCCAGTCGTTGAATGTGACAAGACAGGAATGGGCTTTGCCGGCTACCGCGTTTGCCGATTTACGTCCGGCTGACGGCGACACGTGTCGCACCAATGAAGCGAAAGTAGAAACATTTCGGAAATAAAAATAGAAGCAACCTTTGCGAAAATGCTCTACATCGCCACCCAGACGGTCGTCGTGTCCGCTCCCTTCGTACCTATTCACTGCCAGGTTCGTGCAGGTCTGGCAGCTTTCCGTTTGATCCGCTATCGGTACGTTGAAGCCCTGTTGGCAGAACCGCTTTGTTGGCTTTTCTCTCCCGCCGCTCGCTGCGTCGCTGTTCCGCACGCTTCACGACTTCTTCCAGCGATTGCACGTGTTCGGGGGTCGAACGACCAAAGCGTTTGCTATAACAGTGCGCGATAAATTCGGCGAGGGGGCGCTTCCACGGCTCCTGCTGGTCGTTAGCCAGCGTTCCGAATTTTCGGGGATTCAATCCCAGTTCGCGAGCCATCTGGATATGAATATGGCTCAACCTGAAACGCTGCCGCGCTTCAAACCAGGGCTGAAGCTTCGGGGGTGTCGGCATCAGTGCTCACCTCTGCGCCAACTCACTGCAGTCAATCGCTCCACCGCCGCGTAGTAACGCGCCTGCGAAGCTGCAGCATCGTCGTTCTGATTCGTCTTCAAAATCTCAAACAGATGCTCTGCGATGACTGAGCCGATCGCGTGAACAGCATCGTGTCGCGTAAGGCCTTCTTTCCTGAGACGATGCATCGCCCGGACCACGGGCTCAATGTTCAGGGCAATCTGGTTTTCGACGATCGCGTGTAGCGCGGCGTGTGCCGTGACGTTGGGAAGTTTGCTACGGGCGACGCGGTGATACGTTTCGACGAGACCAATTCGCTCCTGTTCGTCAAGTTCAAGCCATGATTCAGGTTCGGGCGCGCACTCGGGGTTGTACTCTTCCATGATCCAAGTCCTGTACTGACTTCTGCCTATCGTAAAACTACCCTCTACAGCCGCGTTGCGCTTCAGTTCCGTCATCGGCGGCATAACGGGCGCCCGTCCCACACGACCGGGAGCAACTCGTCGACGACAACCCGCCGGGCCACGGGTCGTGCGGGAACCGTCAATCCCGTGACCTGGATGCATCGCGACGTCATGCCGCCCAATGATGCGCCAGCACCGTGGCGACGAACGAATGCCCCGGAGTGGCCGCAAACTGGTCCCGCAGACGCCTGTTGAGCTGGTCACGTTCCATGCCGGTGGCAAGGGCCGCGTCCGCCAGCGCACCGTAGGCATCCAGCACATCGCTCCCCGTGATTTCGTAACCGAAGCCTGCCGCCATCCAGTGCAGCGCTGCCGTGCCACAGGCCACCGCGAATTCAGGCTTGCGCTGCGCGAAATCGCGTGCGGCCCGCGTCAGGGTTCGCGGATCGGTGGGGCCGCGCATCGCGAGAGACGCCGCCAGATCGAGCAGGCCGGCGTCCTTCGCGGCGGCGAACCATTTCCCCTCGGCGCCGGGACTGCTCGTGACCAGATCGTGGAGGATGCTGTCCGGGCTCCTGTCCGGATACTTTTTCGCGATGGCACGGAACGTCGCGAGATGCGTGGCGCCCTGATTGGCCTCGATCGCGTAGCGCCGATAGGCTTCGTCCATCATGCCCGACGACAGGAGGATAGCTTCGCCTTTGCGGGCGATTGCGGCAGCGGGCGCATTCAGCCCCCTGGACGCTTCCGCGTAACGCAGTGCTTCAGCGGAACGACCCAGTGCGATCAGTGCGTCTACCCCGTACTGACGATACCCCCACCAGTTCAGGCGCGCGCCGTTCACCAGAGCGAGCAGTTCCTCATGGCGCTGGGCGGCATTCAGCGCACTCAGGCAGGCGGTGGTACCCGCGAAATGCTCGCCCAGACCTTCAGCGCCCATCACGCGCGCTGTAACCGGCAACAACCGGTCTGCCCATGCGGACGCGATGGCGAGCGACGTACACAGGTCACCCCAGCGATCGCCCAGCTGTTCGATATACGGCATCGGGTCGTCCTGGAGCGCGTCAAACAGGCGTTCCAGCCAACGCGTCCGCACCGGAGCAGGCACGTCCACCCCGGCGATGACCGGCACAAGTGCATCGATGGCGCGATTCACGGCGGTGCCCATTGCGCCGGACGAACTGTCTACGTGCTCGAGCGCCGGCGAAAGCTTTTCGAGCAAAGCGACCGCGCCATCCGCGGCGAGAACGGGATCGGCACGGGCGATCTGCCGGATCTCCGCCAGGGCTTCTTTCAGACGCTGGATCGGCAACGCGGATTTCCAGCCGAAGGCGCCCCGCCGGAACCGCGCGGCAAAGACCCACTTGTGAGATGGCGTTCGTGTCATATCCCGGGCCACCTGCTCAGCGCGTCTTCATATAGGCGGCGTACACCGCCCCATTGAGTGTCTGCAGTTCGCGCCGGGCTTGCAGCAGTTCGTGATGCCGGCCCTGCCGCTCCAGGCTCAGCAGTCCGAGCATCAGCCTCGTCGCCCGTTCGGGCGCGTGCCGTCGGGAAGGCTCCGCCTGCCTGAACAGGGGGGCAAGTCCGGCTTTTTCTGTGAGGACCCACGCCGGAAACCATGCCAGATCGCCAGTATCGCCCGCGCCGTCGAACGAGGTATCGAAGCCGCGCCGCAAGGCATTGATGGATGCGTCGCCAAGTTGGCCCGACAGCCGGTCAAAGAGAGACGGCGAAAGCCACGCCAGTTCCACCAGTAGCGGCCAGGCCACGTCCAGTCGATCGATCCGGTAGCGCGCCTCTGCCATCCAGCAGAGCGGCACTGGAATCCGTCGCCACGAGGCGATGCGCGATACCGCCTCACACGCTTCGGCCCAACTGCCCGCAAGCAGGAAGAGCGCCGCCGCGTGTGCATCCGCGTGGTCCGCACGGAAAGGCAGCACAGCGGCGCGCCCGGCCAGTTCTGCCCAGAGCGGTGCGAGCCAGGTCGCCCCGCTCTGCCTCGGGAACGCACGCGCGACTGCGGGCTGGACTTCGTGAGATAGCGCCTGGCGAGCCTGCAGGGCGGCTTCGTGACGGTCAAATGGTACCGTCGATCGACCCTCGAGGGCATTGACGATCGACCCGAAATACACCAGGGCGACGTCGTCCGGATACTCGTTCGCAAGCGCCTGCAGCGCGCGCCGCGCGCCCGCCGCATCGTACTGCTGCAACGCGGACAGGACGTCATTGCGCGGCATCACGTCGCGGCTGTCGTTGAAAATGTCGAGCTGCATCCGTCGGATCCAGAACAGTTATTCAGTCAGGCTGACGAGATTAATCCATTTGACCGTGCTTCTCAATTTCCTGCGGTGCTCATCGACTGACTCGATGATTGCGCGCCGACCGCTCGCGTCGGCGACCAGACGCACCGTGTAGTGCTCTGGTTCCCATCTTGTACGGCGCGCCGACCCGCTGATGAGATGTATTTCCGCACACAGATTGCAATGGTAACAGGCAGTCAGTCCCTAAAAGGTTGTTGATGATTCGCCGAGCATGACGCAATCATGATGGTGCCCCTGTCACGACAGTTGACCGTCAGCGCCCTCTTCCGGCCAATGTTGGGCCTCCCAGGCACGGCGGGTTCTGGCCAGTTCTTCGGCGAGGAGTTTTTCATCCGGCAGGACCATATGGTACTCAGCCGCCAGCACTTTGTTTGGCAACCCTTCCAATGCATAACGCGCCACCGCGGCATTCGTTCGCGCACACAGCATCAGGCCAACGGGTGGGTTGTCTCCTGGCAGCGTCCAGTGCTCACGTGCGTAATTACAGTACATGTGCATCTGACCCACGTCGGCGTGATTGAGCTCGGTGAGCTTGAGATCGACGATAACAAGGCATCGCAGACGCCGATGAAAAAACAGAAGATCTACCCGGAACCAGCTTTCACCAATCCGAAGGCGACGCTGGCGGCCCACGAACGTAAAATCGCCACCCAGCTCAAGAAGAAAGTCTTCGAGGCGATGGACCAATGTCTCCTCCAGTTGACTTTCTGAATATTCGTCCTTGAGATCCAGGAACTCAAGGACATAAGGATCCTTGATTGCCTCCTCTGCGGTCACAAGGTCGCCCGGTTGCGCCTTGCCCGACTTCTGTAGCATGGCGGGCCTGTTTTTCGACAGCATCGCACGAGTGTGAAACTGGCTGCTAATCTGCCGATCCAGTTGTCGCACGCTCCATCCGCCACGAAGCGCTTCAGCTTCGTAAAACGCTCTTTCTTCAATTGACCGGGTTCGCCGCATGAGGTGGATGTAGTGCGTCCACGACAGCTGAAATCTGGTCGCGCGTTGATCGAGATCGAAATTCCGAATCGCCGGTTCGGAATTTCCCGGATGGTCTGTGGGCGTAGATTTCCGAATCAGTGATTCGGAAATCGCGGCTGCCGGGTAGGTCTGGTAGAACATCCTCATCAACTCCAGGTTATCAACCCCAAACCCGCGCCCGAAGCGGGCTGTCAGGTCGACCGACAACCGCTCTAAAAGCGGCCTGACCGTAGGCCGCACGTCCCTCCCCGCCCTGACTGAATTCGACAATACGGCGACCAATCTCCCAGTAGGTAGCCGTCATCAGTGCGTTGACACTTCGGGCCGCAGCACGACGACCGTGTTCCAGAAGAGCCACGATGTCGCCGTGTATGCCGCTGTATTCGGCGCTGCTTAATGCGATATCAGTCATTGATACTGTCAGTAGGTAGTTTCAGCGTTAACGAGTCCACGTGGACATTGGCTACCATGGTGTTGCGCTGTCTGCACTTAGTCCATCGATGAAAATCCATGTTGGCAAGCAATCGGCTCGAAATCGTCTCGGGCCCTTAGCGCGACGTTGCCAACCTCCCGACCCTTTTCCTGCGCAACTGCGGCGACACGTTTCAGGTATACGTCGCCAGGCATCGCCAGCAGCGAGGCGGAGAGCTCGCTCGCCCCCCGGAAGACGGTCACGCAACCGCCCGCCACCAGCAAGAACACCCTCCGATGCATATGTAGCAGGACCGGCATTGCGACCAGCGCCCGGCTGCGGTCGACGGGTCGACGCTTGTTAACCGCTTGCCGATGCCAGCATCGAACCGGTGCACCGCATCTTCCCACAGCGACAGGCAAAGTCGGCGGCCAATTCGGGCGTAATCGCCTCATCGATAGTGAGTCCATAGGCGATAAAAAGCTCGTCGCCCGGTATCACGTCCCTGAGTGTCTCGATGAAAACCCGCCCCCGCCCGTCCTCGATCGCCTCGCAGTTCGGCTGGCACGAGTGGTTCAGCCAGCGGGCGCTGTTGCCCCCGACGCTGCCATCGATCACGCGCCCGTCAGCCAGTCCGAAAATGAACGTGTGGCCGGGCATTCCGGATCGCCGGTACCGGGCAGAGGCCCGCCGCCACGATGTGACCTCACCGCGATATTCGAAGATCCGCTGGCCGGCTGGAATCGCCTGTAACGCGAAGACGCCTCGCCCATGCACCGATGATTTCCTGACCGTCACGCGCCGCACTTCATCACCCCCGATCCGTTGAAGGCTGCGAGCATATCGAGCCGCGCGCTGCGCGGCAACCGCGACCGTCGTGTCAGAACAACCTGGTCTGTCGGGGATCGCGTGGCGGGGGGCGGGATACGTCAGTCCGGCTGGTTTGCCGGCGTTTACCGCTCCTGTCTCCGACCCGCTGTAGCCGTGCCAGCATCAGGCATTCCACTACCCCATCGTAGAAGCGCAACTCGAACACGCCGGTTTCGCCAGATAGACACGGCGCCGTTGCGCAGAACGACAGGCGTAGCCCCCGCCGTTTCGCGCGGGCAATCATCTGCATGCGACTCATGCCGTGCCAGCAATCCGAGATGAACAGTGTCACTGTCCCGGGCAGGGACTCATGCGCGACGCCCTATGGAAGCGTCAGTCCGGCGAGCAGGTAAATATCAGCCATGCAGCCCATTTCCGTGGCGAATCACCCTGCGTTTATACCGCTTTTTTGCGCCGCGTTGCTACTTTGGCGGTCGGCGCAGTGCGAGAGGAACGGGTCGGCCGTGGTGCCTTCCGGACTCCGGCCGAGGCGGACGACGCCCGGGTTTCCCGTGCACGCGTTTCCGCTTCGCGCAGCGTCATCATCTCTGTCTGCAGTCGCATGTTCTCCGCCTGAACAGCATCAAGGCGCCCCTGCAGCACACCCGCCTGATGACGCGCGTCGCCCAGTTGCACCTGTATGGCTTCAATTGCACGGCGATGGTCGGCGTCCTTCCGGTCCGCGCGACGCGTGGCTTCGTCCAGCTCCCTCTGCAGCTTCGTCGCGGTACTGCGCTCGCGGTCGATCTCGAGCAGGGCGCGCTTCTCGGAGGCGCGGAGCCGCTCTTCCGCGCGCTCGGCGGCTTCCCGCTGCTTCGTCAGATCGCGCGAAAACCCTTCCCTTGCCTCCACGAGCTCGCGATCGCGCGCAGCCAGCGCCGCGCCGATCCGCTCAAGTTCTGCCGCCAGCGCCTGTCGCTGCGCGTGACCTTCGGCCTCGGCCTTTTCCAGATCCCGCACCTCGATCTGCGCGGCCAGCAGCGCGGCGGTGCACTGCTCGAGCGCGGCCTCGACGCGACCCAGTTCACCCCGGGCGGCGACGACCGACTGTTGCGCCTCGGCTCGCTGCGCCTCGACTTCGCAGCGCAGCGCGTCGAGCGCGGTCCCGGCTGACGCGGTGGCGCGCATCCACAGGGTGGCGACCAGTTCGCCGGCGGCGGCACCGAGATCGGCGGGCAGGTCGGGATGCTCGATGCGCACGCGGCTCTTCTCGCGCAGGTCCGTCCAGAACTCGCCGAGCACGGCGGTCGGCGTGCCCATGCTGCCGCACCTGACAAGCTGATAGAGCCGGTTCGCGGTTGGCGTGATGCCGTGCCGGAAAAACATCAGCGCGCACACCTCGCGATACAGCTCGCGGGTCTTCGGAAACGCCACCTTCAGGCGCTCGATCTCGGCGGCCAGCGCCGCGTCGGTGTCCGCCCTCGGCAAATACGATCAAGATTGTCCGGCAATTCAGGTGGGCGCGGTGGCATTCTGGACACCACGATCGTCGCAGAATGTTGTTTGCAGTGGACTTCCACACATGACCGAGCGCACAAACCCAGGTCAGCGGCATCCGCTGGTTGCGGTATTCATCCGACAGGCAGCGGCCGCCGTGCGCAGCGGCCATCCGACGCATGTCACCGATCGTGTAGTTCCGCTTGCCTTTTGTATGCTGCGCAGATCCCGTTGTCATGGGTTCGCTCATGCTGCCGCTCCACACGAATTCCCTGACCGATAGTTGAAAAGCGGTACGAATTGGCGCAAAGCCTTTATGGTTTGGCGACACCGTTGGTCGAGAAGAATATCGGCCGTCCCGCCGGCGTGTCGACAATCGCGGTCAGCGCGGTACGATCCGCGCGCTGCGCGCCGGTAAAGTTCATGCCGCCATCGTTACTCGTCAATGTGATGCCGTCGAGCGATGACGCGACGATGTTCTTATCTTCTGATTGCATCAGGTCGGTGATCGAACTCTTGAACGGCGTCTTCGCCGCCTGCCAGGTCGCGCCGCTGTCCGCGCTGCGGTATATCGTGCCCCGAAGTCCGCCGACGAGAAGCGTGCCGTCCTGCAACGCGACGCCGGTCCAGAACGAGCCGGCATAACCCGTTTCCGCATACGTCCAGCTGGCCCCGGCATCCGTCGAACGCATCACGCGCCCTTGTTCGCACGCGACGTATAGCGCACCTTTGGTATCGGAGAAGATCGCATAGAGGTTCCGATCCGCTTTCTTCGAGCCCGGCGGGGGCGGCAGCTTGACCGCCGTCCACGTCGTACCGCCGTCGGTGGTATGCAGCATCAGCGACCACAGGCCCACCGTCCATCCTTCGTGCGAGTCCTTGAAGTAGACGGAAAACAGCGGCTGGTCGACCTCGATGTCGCTGCGTTGCAGCGTCCACGTTTCGCCGCCGTCCTTCGTTCGCAGGATCACGCCCCAATGTCCGACCGCCCAGCCATTGCGGGAATCGGCAAACGATACGGAGTTCAGCGTCACGTCTGCCGCCACCGAACTCGCCTGTCTGAAGCTCTTGCCATCGTCGTCGGACAGCAGCACGACGCCGTGATCGCCGACCGCAACCAGTCTCTTGCCGGCGCGGGTCGCTCCGAGCAATTGCACTTCGGTCGCCGCGCTGGCCTTTTCTGCCGCATGAAGCTGCAACTGCGGCTTATCGACCGGTGCCTGCGCCGCAGCGTAATCGAACGGCATCGCGCCGCAAACCGCCAACAGGCCCGCACACATATTCCGTCGAAAGATTCCGTTCATGATCGTGCCTTCCTTAATGACTGAACACGCCAGGCGCACGGACCGGCTTGCGGCGCGGAAATACCCGCTCGAGTACGACGGCCAGCGCCGGCAGCGCAGTCATCGCCATCACCAGGTTCACGATGAACATGAATGCGAGTAGCTTGCCCATGTCGGCCTGGAACTTCAGCGCGGAGAAACTCCATGTCGCGACACCGATCGCGAGCGTAATCGCCGTAAAGATCGTCGCCATGCCAACTTCGAGCATCGAATGTTCGAGAGCCTTGACGATCGGCTCACCCGCGGCGAGATGGCCCTGCAGCCGGTTGTAGATATAGAACGCATAGTCGACACCAATGCCAACCGCGAGCACCATCACCGGTAAGGTCGCGACAGTCAGCCCGATGTCGAACGCCTTCATGAACCAGTAGCCGATGAAGGTGCCCACCGTCAGCGGCAGGCAGCACGCGAGTACCGCACGCAAATCGCGATATACGACGAACACCAGCAGCACGATGGCCGCATAGACATACAGCATCATCGGTACTTCGCTCTTCGCGACCTCGTCGTTGATCGCTGCAAGCACACCCGCATTGCCAGCTGCTAGCCGAATCTGGACACCGGGTGTCGGGTGGCTGTCGCGGAACTTCTTCACCGCGGCGATCACGCCGTTGATCGTACTTGCCTTATGGTCGGACAGATACAAGTGGACGGCGGTCATGCTGCAGTCCTTGTTCAGGTAGCCGCGCACGCGTCCGATCTCGGTACTCAAGCCTGCGTAGTTACCCGAGTCGATCGGCACGACGTTCATCTTCGGGTTGCCTTCGTTGTAGCCCTCGTTATAGGTACGCAACATGTCCGGGTACGAGCTGATCGATACGACGCCTGGAACATCCTTTAGCGCATACGTCAACTTGTCGTCGAACGTTCCGACTGCGGGACTCACGCATGATTCGGGCGGTGCCTCAATCACCACCGACAGCCAGTCGAGTCCGACATCGAAGCTGCTTGCAATCGCAACCGCATCCCGGTTGAAGCGCGCTTCGGGTCGCAATTCCGGCGCACCGGGCTGCAGCGTGCCGACGACCCGATCGCGGCTTTGCCACACAGCCGTCGCAAACACGCCGGCCACCACCAGCAGAACGATCACCGCATTACGCGGCTCGGCCACGCGCGCGAGTTTGCGCAGCCACGCGGCGCGCTGCTCGCGCTTCTTCATCGCCTTGTCGGCATATGCCTTGGTGAAATTGAAGCACGATGCGGCGACCGGAAGCATCACGAGGTTCGTCGCGATCTTGTAGCCGACCCCCAGCGACGCGGTGATCGCAAGCTCACGAATCATGGGAATCGGAATCATCAGCAACGTAACGAACGAGACCAGTGCCGTCACAAGCGCCAGCGTCCCGGGAATCAGCAAGCCCGTGAAGCTGTGACGAGCAGCTTGCACCGACGACTTGCCGTGGGCGAGTTCGCGAGTAATGAAGTTGATCTGCTGCACGCCGTGCGATACGCCGATCGCGAATACGAGGAACGGCACCAGCACACCTAGCGGATCGAGACCGAAGCCGAGCAGGCGCAGCGTGCCGAACTGCCACACCAGCGACGTCAGAGAACACACGATCGGCAGGACGGTGAAGCGGATCGAATGGCAGTACCAGTACACAGCAAGTGCGGTCAGAAGCAATGCGATCGCACAGAAGACGAGTACCGCTTTCGCACCGTCCGCGATATCGCCGATCTGCTTTGCGAAGCCGATGATCTGAACGTCGTAGTTCGCGTCTTCGTATGGCTCACGAAGCTTCTGTTCCAGCAGATGGTTGTACTGGACGTAATCGATCTTCTTGCCGTCCGTGCCGACTTCGCCGATTTCCGCCGTGATCATCGCGGCGGTTTCGTCGCGCGACACGAGCGAGCCGATGAAGTTGCCCTCGACAGTCGAACGCTGAATCTGCGCGATGACGTCAGGCGTCAAACTATTCGCCGTCACCGTGCCGGGAATGATCGGCTGCGAGCGAAAACCTTCTTCTGTGATTTCATTGACGAAACTGTTTGGCGTCCAAAGCGATTGAACACCGAGCCGATCGACGTTCGGCAAGTAGGTGACCGCCTGGGTCACCGCGGCAAGTCTCGCCAGACCGTCCTTGGTCCAGATCGTGCCGTGCTTCGCCTTGACCACGACGGTCAGGCGGTTCGCACCGAACAGATCGGCACGATATTTGTTAAACGTCTGTACGTATTCATGGCCGATCGGGATCTGCTTCTCGAAGCCTGCGTCCATGCGCAATTGCACCGCGAAGAAAGCCATCACCGCCGTGAACGCCACGAACGCGCCCAATACGAAGAGCCGACGGGAGAACAACCACTCTTCCAGGTGTCTGATGCTGTTAGTTAACACGTGCAGTCTCCTGATTACCGCAAGCGGGGACGTTGTGCGCACGTCCCGCAGGCATCAGGTGACCTGACATGATTCACCTGATGCCGTCTGATTAAAAGTTGCGCGTCACGAACAGTCCGACGAAGTTACGATCGGCAAACGGCTGCGATATCGCGTTGCCGCCGAAGTACATCGTGTAGTTGAGACCGGCTTGCCACACCTGCGGGTTCTGGTTGAACAGCAAGTAGAGGTTGACCGACTTCGCACCCTTCTCATAGTTGGCCGAGAAGGTCGGCGTATAGCCCGATACCGCATCGTAGAAGGTGACGCCCGGCGTCAATTGCCACCCCGGAATCACCGTTCCGTCATACGTCCAGTTGAAGTCGACCGTCAAGCCGACCGATCGCGACGATCCCTGCGCCGCCGCGATCTGATAGCCGAGCGACGCATTGTTGTTAAGCCATGCACCGTAGCCGGCGTCGGCTACCTGATATACGCTCTTCCCGCCGATCGAGCTGAAGTATTGCGAATTTGCGCTGACGCCCGGATAGTCGATCAGGGTCAACTCGGCCGTGAACACCGCCAGGTCCGCGCCGATGAGCTTCAGGAACGGATAGGTTGTCTGCGTCAAGTTCAACTGCGCGTTCGCATCGAGCTGAAACTTTTTCATATCCTTGTACGCGGGACAATCGATGCCGGCCACCGCATTCGTCTGCGCATCGGTCGGACCGCCCGGTGCAAAGCACGCGGACATCGCGACCGCATCGTGTGGGCGGTATGACAGTTCCGCGCCGATCGCCCAATCGCCCAACGGGAAATTCGTGCTGACGCCGAACAACTGACGGTTCTTCAGATAGGACCAGCGCGATGTGCCATTGGCGAGGTACGACAGCACAGGCGCCTTGTCGGTGTAGTTCTCGTAGTAGAAGCCGAAGTTGATGTCGGCGCCCGACGGCTTGTAGCCGATCTTTACACCGTACTGCGGCCGGTTGCCGGGCAGCACCGTGCTATACGGCACACCAATCGGACTCGTTGGCAAGCCGGTGTACGCGCCGTTCACGAGGTTCTGATTGGTCGTATTGAGCAACCCGTTGTTCTTGCTGTTCGCGCCGGCAATCGTGCCCGCATCGATTGCGCCGACGTTGAAGTTGTTCGAATTGAACGAGCCTGGCTGTGAGCCTCGGCCAAATACGTCGGACGCCGACCAGTAGCTGCCGACAGGTGGATAGCGGTTGCCGTTCCATTGGGCTTGCAAATACGCTTCAGTCGAAAAGCCGGCGGGCAATCCGCTCACAAAGCTGATCATCGGCGCGGGCAACAGCGCTTGCTTTAACTGGGTGCCCGGAATGTAAAGCTTCTGGATATCGAGTGAGTTCGTCGCATTGATCCCGCCTGACGCAAAATAGCTCTCACCCCAGTTGATCACCTGATTACCGACGCGGACATGAGCACGCTGATCGCCAATGCTGAAGTCCTTTTGCAGCCACAGGTCGAGCAACTGGGCATCCCGCACGACCTGGTTGTAGGCCCCCGGCGACAGTTCGGTGCGTTCGGTGTGCGCCGCAGCGAAGTCGTACATTGCGGTGCCGCGAATCAGGAACTTGTAGCCTTCGCTTGGCATCGTCAACAGCAGTTCGCTCGTCGCGCTTAGATACGTGCTGTACGGACGGCCCTTGCGATAGTTGAGGTCGCCGTCGTCGCCGTTTGCCCATTGCGCCGTGTTCGCCGCAGCGCCGCAGCCGTTCGCATTCGGATCGCCCGTTAGCGAACAGCTCGGGTTCTTGGTACGGGTGGCCATGCCACCTGTGAGGTTCGATACCCACGACGCCTGCATGTCACCAATGCCTGTGTCGAACGTATATGCGCCAGCTGGTCCGGAAACCAATGCTCCGCACACGGTGGGCCAGAATAAACGGCTTAGCCTATTTTTCATCTCAGATGCCCCTGCTGGCGTTGATTAGATATGCTTATATTATTGAAAACTCGAGGTGCATCACGCCATAGTCGTTAAGCGTGATGCAAATCGTTTTGACGGCCGATTTTCGCTCAGCGATCGCTGATTGCGCTTAGATTTTCGCCGGTGAAGTATTGGTTGGTCAGACGAGGGTCGCTAGCGCCAGGCGAATAGAATTTCAGATCCTTGCCTGTGCCGACGATGGTTTCGTCGAACACGTAGCGTCCGCTGATCAAGTCGTTATAGACGGACGCGGACGACGCGCAGGCACCGATCTCCCATTCCGGCGTGATGTAGTTCTCTTTCGCCTTCCAGATCTTGCCCTGCGCATCGTAGTCGTCGCCCACCGCCACGAGCCAGCTGTCCTCGTCGACGTAGAGCGTCTTCTTCGGCGTCGAATGGCGAACGCCCGCTTTGACCGTGCCTTCGATTTCCCACACGCGGTGCAGTTCGTAGCGGCGCATGTCCGCATTGACAAAGCTCTGACCCATTGCGGCAGTCAGTTTCGTGCCGAAGCGCTGCATTGCGAAACCGTCATACGGCACATAAACTTCCTTCTTGCCGATGAGCTTCCAGTCGAAACGGTCCGGGTTGCCATAGAACACGAACGAGATGTCCGCTGGATACTGGTTCTCGTATCCGATTAGCGGCGCATCGTATGCGTAGGCCGGCAGGCGGCGCACGCGGCGCTGGCCGGTGAAATAGTAGTAGGTGTCCGTATCCTTGCTGAAGTAATACCGCTGCATCGTACCTTGGCCCGCCAACGCCGCCGGTTCGGTGTAAAGGTAATAGAAGCCATTCTGCAGACCTTGCTCGTCTTGCGGCGAGTGCTGCCCCTTCTTCGCCCACGGATAGTAGACCAGCTGGTTCCAGCGTGTGACGATCGATTGACTTGTGCCCGGACGCGGCGAAACAACCGTGTACCCGTCCGGCCACTCCGCGGCCACACCCTGGTAGCGCATTAGCCAGTTCCACATGACTTGAATCCCGGTCTGCGGAATCGGGAATGGCACGCTCGGCAGCGTCGCGTTCTCCAGGGACCAGCCGTCCTTCGCAATCGACGACTTCAGTGCACCGTTGCGGGTGTTGTCGGCGACGAAGTCCGGCAGTCCGCATTCGCGATGCGTCGGATACACCGGCATCGTGTATCCCTTGACCTGCTTGAGCATCTGGACCTGGCCGGGGGTCAGTTTGTCCGCATACTTGTCTACGTTTGACGCGTCGATCACGACGACGGGCTTCTCGCTTTTGTACTTCCAGTAGTCTTCACGCAGCTTGCCATAGGCCCAACCGGCTGCGGGTTTGGCGTCACCCGAGAATGCGGGAATCGCACCGTCCTTGCTGCCGGCTTTCTCCGCGCCGGTCGGCGTCAGATCCTGGCCAAGCTTGGCTACGTCGTCCGGCGTCAGCGGCCACGCAGCGGTGGAAATGAAGCCCAGTGTGGCGAGGGCAATGACTGCTTGACGAACCTTCATTGTTAATCTCCTTCCAGACAGCTGCGAATATTTTTTACCCTACGACGCCACGCTTCACAGCGCACAGTAAGCGGCGTCAACGGACCATCGGACAGACAAGCGGAGAAACGGGGAAGCAGAAATCGGGAAGCGGGAAGCGGCACCCGTGATGACATATTTGTCTCGCTAAAAATCCGCATGCTGCCCGTTTGCGACGCTTCCTTGAGCAAATGCGACATGCCCATCGGGGCGTACGGCCAACGTCGTTGCCTTGCAAACAAACAGCTTTCGGCAAGCGGCATTTGATGACCGTGATGGCGTCTCTGCCCGGCCAATGCGGGCTCGACGCCAAATAGCCGCTGACGCTCCCATTCCAGCGCGACGGCGGTTAGCTTCTATCCGCGTGAACCGCTGATTTGCTCTACTTCGACGATGCATGCCGCGTCCCGCGGCGCAACCCCATCGCCTAAGTGGAGACCGCATGTCCGCCGATTCCCGTCCCGATCAACTGGTTCTCACCGTCGCGTGTCCGAGCGCAGCGGGCCAGGTCGCCGCCGTCGTCGGCTTTCTCGACCGGCATCATTGCTATATCGACGAACTGACCGTGTTCGACGACGATCTCAGCGAGCGCTTCTTCGTGCGGTGCGTGTTTCATGGCGTCGAGCGCAACGAGACGCTGCACGCGGGCGCGTTACGGAGCGAATTCGAACCGATCGCCGAGCGTTTTCAGATGACGTGGGCGATGCACGACGTCGGCACACGGCCGAAGGTGCTGATCATGGTGTCGAAGCTGGAGCACTGCCTCGCCGATCTGCTGTTCCGCTGGCGCATGGGCGAGCTGAAAATGGATATCGTCGGCATCGGCTCGAATCACCGGGACCTCGAAGCGCTCGCGCAACAGCACGGTTTGCCGTTCCATCATCTGCCGATCAGCGCCGGCACCAAGCCGCAACAGGAGGCCCGTCTGCTCGATCTGTTCGAGACGTCGGGCGCCGAATTGATGATCCTCGCACGCTACATGCAGATTCTGTCCGGCGAGACGAGCCGCGCGCTCGCGGCGCGCGCGATCAATATCCATCATTCGTTTCTGCCCGGCTTCAAGGGCGCGAAACCTTATCATCAGGCGCACGCGCGCGGCGTGAAGCTGATCGGCGCGACCGCGCATTTCGTCACCGACGATCTCGACGAAGGCCCGATCATCGAGCAGGTCGTGGAACGCGTCGATCACTCATACAGCCCGGAGCGGTTGCTCGCGACGGGACGCGACGTGGAGTGCATCACGCTTGCGCGGGCCGTGAAGGCGTTCATCGAGCGGCGGGTGTTCATCAACGGCGACCGGACGGTGGTGCTGCAATAAAACGTGGATGGCCCGCAGCGCGGGCTACGTGATGAACATTCAAGATGTGGCAGCTGAGGCCGCCGGGCCTGTACGCGCTGACATCGACTTCATGCATATGTCAATCGCGGCCAGCGACGTGCAGACCTATACAGACGCGGCCCTTGGTTCTGTGAGACCGCTGGGGATCACTCCGCAATGGCAGCGGTGTGCAATAGATGGCGCTTCTTGTTGTAACAGGCAGGGCGAATAAAAGAGGCGCGAGCAATCGCGCCTCTTTGCTGTCCTCTTTGTGCGTCTTCGGGGTTACCGTCGCAGCGGCAGTCAATCAGGTCACATCAGGTCACTTCACCCAGCTATCCACACGATCCGCATGCGCACCGATCCACGCGTCGGCAGCAGCCGTCGGCTTCTCGCCGTTTTGCGTGGCCAGCATCACGCTGTCGATCTCGCCCGGTTTCCACTGAAACTTCTTGAGGAACGCAACCACCGGCGGCGCCTTCTTCTCGAGATCCGGGTTCACGACGCTATCCACATGCTCTGCATCGCCAAACACTTTCTTCGGATCGTCGAGGAATTTGAGCTTGTACTTCGCGAACATCCAGTGCGGCTTCCAACCGGTCACGATGATCGGCTTGCTCGCCGCTTCCGAGCGTGCCAGTTCCGCGGTCATCGCGCTGCCCGAACTCGGCATCAGCTGATAATTGAGGTTGTAGGCCTTGATCGCTTCGCTGGTCTTCTGCATCACGCCCGCGCCGGCATCGATACCGACAATGCGCGAGCCGAATTCAGCCTTCTTCGCTTCCAGATCGCCGACGGTAGTCACGTCCGCATTCTCGGGCACGATCAGGCCGATCTTCGCATCGTTGAAGTTCGGGCCGAGGTCGACCACCTTCTCCTTGAAGTTATTCCAGTACGCGCCATGAGTCACCGGCAGCCATGCGGACAATGTCGCGTCGAGGTCGCCGCGCGCCACGCCCTGCCACATCACACCGGCTGCGACCGGCACGAGCTGCACCTGATAACCGAGCCGCTTCTCGATCACGCGCGCGGCCACATTCGAGGTCGCGACGCTGTCATCCCAGCCTTCCACGTAGCCGATCTTGATGGTCGGCTTCGCATCGGCCGATACACCCACGCTCGCGGCAGCCAGCGCCGTGCCCAACGCGCTCAATACCAATACCTTTCTGATCAGTCTCATCGCCGTTCTCCCGTTCTCCGTCCAAACTACCCATTGAGCATTTAGAATCGCCAGCCAGAATTGCTGGGTAACGTTCATTTCCGACATCCATTTGTCAGGACGCGACTTCCCTTCCCTCGTTTTATTCTTCTTACTTATCCACGACAAGATCGCTCAGCGGCTTGCTACAACACAGCAGCACCATCCCCTGATCGATCTCGCGCTGACGAATTCCGCCCGCGTGTTTCATCTCCACCTCGCCCGACACCAGCTTCACCTTGCAGGTGCCGCACATACCTTGCGTGCACGACGCCGGGAGCCGCACGCCGGCTTTTTTGGCGGCGTCGAGCACGTGCTGGCCGCTGCCGCATTCGATCTCGCGATGGCTCTTCGCGAAGCTCACCTTGAATTTTATTTCCGTCTCGACGGGAGCCAGCGCGACACCCAGCGCCTGTTCACCTGCATCCGCGAAACTCTCCGCAGTGGGCAACGCATCCGCGACGCGAGCGGTCGTCGACTGCTCAGACTGCTCAGCAACCTCACCAAGCGTCTCGAACGAAAAGCTTTCCTCGTGATAACGGCGGCGATCGAAGCCGCCCTCGTCCAGCAGGTTGCGCACCGCCTGCATATAGGGCGCGGGACCGCAGGTGAAAATCTCGCGATCGAGAAAATCCGGTGCAATGAGCTTCAGGAGCGGCAAGGTCAGAAAACCCGTGACACCCGGCCAGTTGGTGCGGGCACCCAGCCGTTCGCAAACGAACGCCGTGCGGAAATTGGCCTGATTCGACGCGATCAGATCCAGCTCGCGCGCGAAGATGATGTCGTCCGGCGTGCGCGCGCTGTGCACGAACACGATATCGCTGTCCTCGCCGAGTTCGTGATGCGCGCGGCTCATCGACATGAGCGGCGTGATGCCCGAGCCCGCCGAGAGGAACAGGAACTTGCGCGCCGGGTGCCGCGCGCAGGTGAATTCGCCGGCTGGCCCGAGCACGCGAACCTGCATGCCGGCGTGCAGATTGTCGTGCAGCCAGTTCGACACCTTGCCGCCCGGCACACGCTTGACGGTGATCGAGATGGTGTGCGGGCGCGTCGGCGGCGACGAGATCGTGTAGCAGCGATTCACCGCCTCGCCGTCGATATCGAGTTCCAGCGTAATGAACTGTCCCGGCTCGAACACGAACGCCCGTTCGGATGGCGCGCGGAAGAAAAAGCTCTTGACGTCGTGCGTTTCCTGGCGGACCTGGCAGCACACCAGCGTATCGTCGGTGTCGCTGTCCCAGCGCGCGGGCAGCGTCTCCCAGAACCGCGGTTGGGTGACGCGGTTTGCTGCCGGCTCCGGGCTGAGTTGAAACGTCGCCTGATCGCGCATCATTGATTTCTCCCGCTCCTGGTTGCGGCGTCGCGCTCAGCGCATGAAGGACACGACTTTCTCGCCGTGCGCAACCGGCGCAGTACCGCCGGCATCTTCTGTTTGGGGTTCATTGCTGTAATCCGCCATGCGGCCGATGTACCACTCGCAGAACTTTTCGACGAGCCCTTCGGTGAACGGCGAATACGGACCCGGCTCATAGGCGCTGCTCGTCGCGCCGCGTTGCGAGTACTCGACGAGCGCACGGTCCTGATCGTTCGTCGCGCGCCACACCGCCGTGAGATTGTTCACGTCGTAATCGATGCCTTCGCGCGCGTCCTTGTGCACGAGCCACTTGGTGCGCACCAGGGTTTTGCCCGCGGAGAGCGGAATCACCGAGAAGCTCACGATGTGGTCGCTCATGAAGTGATGCCACGAATTCGGCTGCGTCCAGAACGACAAGCCGCCGAGGTCGGCCTGCTCGAATCCGCCGAGCAGTTTCTTCGACGCGACGCGTGCGTCCAGTGTCTGCGATTCGCCGTCCCGATCGAGCGGCAAGCGTTGCGTACGGAAACCAGTGACGAGATCGGCAAGCCGTTCGATTTCCGCCGACGGCAGTTTCATCGCCTCCCATTGCGCAGCCCGGCGCGCGACGGTCGCTTCGAACGCGGCCATGCCTTCTTCGTTATCCGGCGTGCGTTGATAGCCGAAACCGTATTCATAGAGGGAAATCGTCAGTTCAGGATGGTTCGCGACGCAGTGATAGCACTCGCGGTTGTTCTCCATCGTGAGCTTCCAGTTGCCTTCCTCGATGATGTCGATCGAAGCCGCGACCTTGCAGCCGGCCAGATCGTGCGGCAGCAGATACGGCTCCATCGCGGCGCGCACCACGGCGAAGTCCGCGGGCGGCGTGTCCGCCAGACAGATAAAAATGAGGCCTGCCAGACTCTCGAGGTGGACCGCCTTCAGGCTATGTTTGCAGCGGTCGAACTGGTCACCCATGTGCTCGGCGAACATCAGGTCGCCGTTCAGGTTGTAGGTCCAGCTGTGATACGGGCAGACGATATTGCCGATTGAGCCTTTATCCGTATTGCACAGCCGCGATCCGCGGTGGCGGCAGACGTTGTGGAACGCCCTCACCTGCATGTCGTCGTCGCGCACGATCAGGATCGAGTCGGTGCCGATTTCCACTGTGATGTAGTCGCCGGGTTCCGGCACATCCGGTTCGACGGCGACCTGAATCCAGTGTCGCCGGAAAATCGCGTCCATGTCGAGCGCGAAAATCTCCTCGCTCGTGTAGAACGGCGCTTCCAGCGTGTAGCTCTTTTTGCGGCGTTCGATCATTGCGCGAACGTCTGCCGAAATTTTCATTGTGTGCTCCGTTGCATGTCACGTCTGGCGCTGCGCCAGGCCCTCCTGGTCGCATGCTGGCCCGAACCGGAAATCAGTAATCCACGAGTTGATGCTCGCGCAAATACGCGAGAATCACTTGTGCTTTTTCGACGGAACTCCCTTCAATTACGACGCTGCCGCCGCGGCTTTCGGTCGTTGTCGCCGACAGCATGCGGGCATGCCCGGAACGCTTTTCGGCGGCGGCGAGGCGCACCGGTTTGGCGCTCGCCGCGCGGGTCGTCCAGGCGAGGTGTTCGGCGTGGCCGGCGGCCAGGCTCCCGGCGTCCGGGCTTCCAGCATCCGCGCTTCCGGTGTCCGGGCCGCTGGCCTGCGTCGCGACCGGGCGGATCATGCCTTCGCGCAGCCGTGCGTACGCGTAGCTGGGCGCGGCGTTGGCGAGCGGATGCACGGCGACCAGCGCCGGCAGCTTGACTTCGACGCGCCGGCGCAAGCCCTTCGGCATGAATTGCCGGACTTCCGCGCAGCCGTCGCGGATCGTCAGATCGACTGCCGCGCCCACCAGCGGAAGCTCCAGCGCATTCGCGACGCGATACGGCAGCATGCCGCTATCGAACGCGCCTTCCGCGCGGGTGCCGGTCAGCACGAGGTCGTAGCCTTGCAGGCGCGCGGCAAGCGGCGCTGCTGTATCGCCCTGCAACTCAGGCGCCGAGGGCACGTCGAGCACCTCGACACAGCGCGCCCCGAGCGCGAGATATTCCTTTAAGGCGGGATTGGCCGGATCGCCTGCATGCAGCACATCGAGCGTTGCGCCATGCGTCTTTGCGAGCGAGAGCGCGATGGTGAGCGCGGCGGCATCGTTGCGGCTGTAGCGCGCGGTGCCGCTGACCGGATGGCGGCCCACGGAAACCAGTACGGCGATTTTCATGCGATGGCTCCTTCCGCGACGGCCGCGGAATTCTGCAGCGCCGCGCCGGTGCCGCGTGCGCTGCGCGCAGCGGCCGCGGCTTCGGTCAGCGCCGCGATGGTTTCCTGCGCGTCAGCAATCACGGTCAGATTGGCGCGCCTGGCAATCGGCGCGCTCGCGTCGAGGTTCACGGCGATCACATGCCGGCAATCCTTGATGCCTTGCAAATGCTGGACCGCGCCGGAGATGCCGAACGCGATATAGACACTCGCTTCGACAGTCTTGCCGGTCGCGCCGATCTGCTTGTCGCGGGTGAACTTGCCGTCGTCCACGGCGACGCGGCTCGCGCCGATCGCGGCGCCCAAGGTGGCCGCCAGACGCTCGAACGCGGCGACGTCGCTCACGCCGTTACCCGCCGATACGATGAAATCCGCTTCTTCGAGCGCGAGTTGGGCGGCGTCGATTTCCTCGATACCGAGGTCGCGAACGGCGCCTTTGGGCGAAGCAGTCGCGCCGTCGAAACGCCACACGACCCGCTCACCCGCGCCGACAAACGGCAGTTTTGGATCGACTGCATTCGGTGCGAGCAGCACGACCTCGGGTAGCGCGCGCGCGGCAAACGCTGTATTGGCCTGGATATAAGTCGCGACGTGCGCCGCGTCGATCTCGACGACATGCGTCGCGACGCTCGCGTTCGCGGTAGCGGCGTAACGGCGGCCGAGGTCGCCGTCGCCGGTTGCGTTGTCGGGCATGAAGATGTGCGCGGGCGCATAGGCGGCCACGCAAGCGGCCAACGCGTTGAGTTCGTCCAGAGGCGCAAAGGTGCGGCGGTCGAACATCGGCAACTCGATCAGCTTGTCTGCGCCGAACGCGGCAGCATCGCCGTTGAACTCGCCGAACACGAGCAGCACGACTTCGGTTTGGGCATCGGCGATTAGCGCGGCGGCGGTCAGAGTCTGGCGCGCGTGGTCGTCCAGTGCGCCACGGTCCGCGTGCGCGGCGACCAGCAGCGAACGGAGCGGCACGGCCGTCGTGCGGCGCGGCCTGGCCTGCTCGCGATGCGACGCGCCAAGCGCCGCGAATTCCATCGAGCCCGCCGCACCGATCATGCCGAGCGTGATCCGTTTGAGTCCCTCTGCCGTAATCGTGAACGGCCGGCGCGGATCGATTCGTTTGAGATTGTTCATCGCGTTACTCCAGCGCCGCTGCAACCAGTTCGGCGACGTCGAGCACTTCCGGACGCGGGCCGACCACACCTTCGAGCATCGCCGTGCAGTTCGGGCAACCCACCGCGACGATCTCGGCGCCGACCGCGCGCGCATCGTCGATGCGGATGTCCGGAATGCGCTTCTTGCCGGGGATGTCGGTCAACGGCGCACCGCCGCCGCCACCGCAGCAACGCCCGCGCATGCCGTTGCGCTCCATTTCCACCACCTTGATGCCGATGGTTTTCAACAGGCGGCGCGGCGCTTCCGTCTCACCGTTATAGCGGCCCAGATAGCACGGGTCGTGATAGGTGATCTTGCGGTCCGCGAACGCGGCCACCGCGCGTGGCGACAGTTTGCCGCTCGCGACCAGCTCTTCGATCAACGCGGTGTGATGCTGCACTTCGTAGAAACCGCCGAGCGCGCGATATTCGTTGCGCAGACTGTGCAGCACGTGCGGATCGGCGGTGACGATCTTGCCGAACGAGTATTGCGAGAGCGTGCCGATCAGTTTTTGCGCGAGCTGCTGGAAAGTCGCTTCGTCGCCCAGACGCCGCGCCGTGTCGCCGGTATCGGTCTCGACGCCGCCGAGCACCGCGTAGTCGATGCCCGCGCGGTTCAGCACCTTCACCAGCGCGCGCAGCGTGCGCTGATAACGCATGTCGAACGCGCCTTCGCCCGCGATCAGCAGCACGTCCACCGGCCGCCCCGGCTGTGCCACCTGAACTTGCAGATCGACGGCCCAGTCGTAACGCGCGCCGATGTCGTAGCCGTTCGCGCTGCCGGTCTCGCGCAGATTCGCGAGCGTGATCGGTCCCTTGCCCGGCACGCTGCCTTCGACGAGCGTCTGATTACGCCGCATGTCGACGATCGCATCGACGTGCTCGATCAGCATCGGGCATTCCTGCACGCAGGCGCGGCAAGTCGTGCAAGACCACAGCGTATCCGCTTCGATCAAGGTCGAGATCAGCGGCTTGCCTGGCGCACCGCTGTGCTGGCCGACCGGAATGCCGGGCGTCGGGCTGCCGGCATAAGCGGCATCGGTGCCACCCACCATCCCGGTGACGAGATCCTGAATCAGCTTCTTCGGATTGAGCGGCTGGCCTGCGGCAAACGCGGGACACGCCGCCTCGCACTTGCCGCATTGCACGCAGGCGTCGAAGCTCAGCAACTGGTTCCAGCGGAACTCCACTGGCTTGCCGACGCCGTATTCCTTCGCGTCGAGCAGCGGCGCCTTCAGCGCGGTCGGCGGCACGACGTCGTTGTCGTTGCGCTCGGCGAAGCGCTCCTGACGCGGGTGAAACGCGAGATGCAAGAGCCCGGCGAGCGCGTGCTTCATCGGACCGCCGCGGGCCGCACCGAACGTCATCGTGAAAGCACCCGCCGCAATCAGCAACGCGACGATGATCGCGAGCGCACCCGACATCGCCGCCGCGGGTAACGCGATGAACAGCGCCAGGCCCAGTGCGAACGAACCCAGCAACAGCGGCAGATGATCCCACGGCCCGCGCGAGAGCCGCGCCGGCACCGCCTTCGCGCCATGCCGGCGACGCCAGACGAACACCGCGCCGACCAGCATCACGAGCGCCGCCAGAAAGATCAGCTTATCGAGCCACGGCGAGTAGATCGCGAGGCCATAGTTGACGAACACCAGCGCCATCGCGAGAATCGCGCCGCCTGCGGTCGCGACGTGCGTCTTCGCAATGTACGGATCACGCGCGACCACATGATGCAGATCGACGAAATAGCGCTTGGGGATCGCCAGCAGGTTGGTCCAGCCGTACGCGCCCGCCGCCGTGGCGCGGCCCTCGCGCCAGTAAGCCGCGCGTTTGGCGAGCGCGAACGCCAGACCGGCCACTGACACCCACAGCAGGACGGTGATGACAAACACGGGGCTCATCGTCAGAAATCCTTGCAAAGGCGCAGCGCGTCGTAAATTGCGCCGTGAATGTTGTGCATTGAAATGCAATCGCCGACGCGGAACAGCAGGAAGCGCCCGTTGCCGAGTTCTTCGCTCAAGGAAGGCTGCGGCTCGGACGCGAAGAGCTTGTGCACATCGACCTGGCCGCGATTCACGGATTCGGGTTTGAGCTTCCAGTACAACGCGTCATTGGGCGTGCTGCCGTTCTCGATCACCACCTGATCGACCGCGCGCTCTTCCTGCTCCTCTGTGTACTCGTTGCGGATCACGGCAATCTTCTTGCCGTCTTCCTCGTACACCTTGTCGAGCCAGTAGTTCGGGGTGTGGATCACACCCTGCGCATAAAGGCGGCGATAGAAGATCGGGAACGTAGTGCCGCCGACATCGTCGGCCACCTTCACGTCCGGCGTCACGATCTCGACATTGGAGCCGCGGCTCGACATGAAATCCGCGACGCCCGCGCCGGCGTGCGTGCTGACGCCGTCATAGACGAGCACGTTCTTGCCCGGCTCGACCTTGCCCGAGAGCACATCCCACGAACTCACCGCGAGCCCTTCCTCGACGCCCCACGCGGCCACTTGCGACGTGAACGACGAACCGCCCGTCGCCAGCACGACGATGTCCGGCTGCTCGGCCATGATGGTTTTTTCATCGGCCGCGACGCCCAGACGGCGATCGACGCCAAGCCGCTTCGTCTCCATGTCGAACCAGCGCACGATGCCGGCCATCTGCTCGCGCTGCGGCGCCTTCGCAGCCAGCATGATCTGGCCGCCGACGTAGTCGTTCTTCTCGAACAGCACCACATCGTGACCGCGCGATTTCGCCACGCGCGCCGCTTCGAGTCCGGCCGGACCCGCACCGACCACGACCACCTTGCGCTTCGGCCCGCGCGTCTTCGCGATCACGTGCGGCATGGTTGCTTCGCGCGAAGTCGCCGCGTTCTGCACGCACAGCACGTCGAGGCCGTTGTACTGCCGGTCGATACAGTAATTCGCGCCGACGCACTGCTTGATCTCGTCTTCACGCCCGTCGCGGATCTTGATGACCATATGCGGATCGGCGATCTGCGCGCGCGTCATACCGACCAGATCGACCATGCCGCTCGCCAGCAGCCGTTCCGCCTGGCCAGCGTCGCGGATGCTTTGCGCGTGCATCACCGGCAGCTTCACCACCGACTTGATGCCGGCGGCGAGATGCACGAACGGCTCGGGCGGCAGCGCCATCGGCGGCATGCAGTTGGCGAGCGTGTTGTGCGTATCCGCGCCCGAACCGATCACGCCGAGATAGTCGATCAGCCCAGTCTCCGACATCGCTTGGGCGATCTCTTTCAGTTGTTCATGATCGAGGCCGTCTTCATGGAATTCGTCGCCGCACATGCGCAAGCCGACGCAGAAATCCGCGCCCACCGCTTCGCGCACTGCCTTCAGAACCTCGGTGCCGAAACGCAGACGGTTTTCGAGCGAACCGCCCCATTCGTCGGTACGGAAATTCGTGCGTGGGCTCCAGAACTGGTCGATCAGATGCTGGTGCGCCGCCGAGATTTCGATGCCGTCCATGCCCGCATCCTTCACGCGCTTCGCGGCCGCAGCAAAGTCGCCGATGATGCGCCGGATCTCTTCCACTTCGATGATCTTGGCGTTGCCGCGGTGCACCGGCTCACGCACGCCGGACGGCGACATCAGATGCGGCCAATGCTCGCCGTGAAATGCCGAACGGCGCCCCATGTGGGTGGCCTGGATCATGATCTTCGCGCCGTGCCGATGCATCGCTTCGGCGAGGCGCGCGAGCGGATCGATGATCCTGTCGGTCGAGAGATTCACCGACTTCCACCAGCCTTGCGGGCTGTCGATCGAAACCGGGCTCGACCCGCCGCACACGGCAAGGCCGACACCGCCCTTCGCCTTCTCCTCGTAGTAACGGATATAACGGTCGCCCGGCAGACCGCCGGGCTCCGCATACACCTCGGCGTGCGCGGTGCTGACGATGCGGTTGCGCAAGGTCAACTGGTTCAGCGTGAGAGGCTTGAAAAGGTTCGGGTAACGCATCGCGATCGACCTCGGAATGCTCGGAATGGATAGGCTGTTTGCGTTGCAGTGTGCGGTTACGACGCGAGCGGCGACACTTCGAACACGCAATGCTCGTGGCCTTCAGCCGCGCATTGCGTTTCCGTGGAATACGACAGCGGCCCCTTCTTCACCGAATCCGGCGCGGTGTCGTTGACCCAGTCCATCGCGCCCGCGAACCAGCCGGCGAACATGTAGCACAGCTTGCCCTCCTTGCCCGGCTGCGCGAGCACGAACGACGAGTGATGCAATTCGATGCGCGCCCGCGCGCTGGACGGGTCCGCTTCCGTGATTCTGAAGAGACCCCAGCCGCGTTGCGACAGGCGGTTCAGGTAATGCTCGAACACCGCCATGCCGGCAATGCCGTGCTGTTTCGCTTCCTTGTCGCACCAGAAATACGCAGACTTGTAGCCGGCCTTGTAGAGGATCTCGGCGTACGTCTCGCGGCCAAGCGCTTCTTCGACCGCGGTGTGATTGTTCGTGAAGAAATGACGCGGCACGTAGAGCATCGGCAGCGCGTCGGTGGTCCAGACGCCGGTGTTCGGATCGACGTCGATAGGCAGTTGGGGTTGCATGTGGAGACTCCGTTTTTTAGGTGGGTGGTTTCGGCGAACGCGTGAAGGTCACACCTTCCACACTTCACCGAACACTCGAACCCAGTTCTCGCCCATGATCTTCCTGATGCGCGTCTCGCTCCAGCCGGCACGCTCCATCGCGGCCGTCAGGTTCGGAAACTCGCCGATCGTGCGGATGCCTTCCGGATTCACAACCTTGCCGAAGTTCGTCAGCTGGCGATAACGGCCTTTGTCGTGCGTGATCCAGTCGAAAAATTCGGTGCTATAGCCTTGCGTGAAGTCCGTGCCGATGCCGACCTGGTCTTCGCCGATCAGATCGACCACGTATTCGATCGCCTCGAGATAGTCCTCGACGGTCGCGTCCGGGCCGCGCTTCAGGAACGGTGCGAACATCGTCACGCCGACGAAACCGCCCGCATCGGCGATCTCTTTCAGTTGTTCATCGGTCTTGTTGCGCGGATGCTCTTTCAGACCCGACGGGCAGCAATGCGAGTAACACACCGGCTTCTTCGAAGCGGCGATCGCTTCCGACGAGGTCTTGCCGCCCACGTGCGAGAGGTCGACCATGATGCCGACGCGGTTCATCTCCTGGATCACCTCGCGCCCGTAACCCGAAAGCCCGCCGTCGCGTTCATAACAGCCGGTGCCGACCAGATTCTGCGTGTTGTAGCAAAGCTGGACCACGTTCACGCCGAGGTCCTTGAAGGCTTCGATATAGCCGAGGTTGTCTTCGAACGCGTGCGCGTTCTGGAAGCCGAAGATGATGCCGGTCTTGTTCTCTTTCTTCGCGCGGAAGATGTCGTCGGTGGTGCGCACGAGCGTGAGCATCTCGCCGTACTCGCGAATCTGCTGCTTCATCTCTGCGATGTTGTCGACGGTCTTCTGGAAGCTTTCCCAGACCGACACCGTGCAGTTCACCGCGGTCACGCCGCCCTTGCGCATGTCTTCGAACACCGAGCGCTCGAACTTCGAAATATTCAGACCGTCGATGATGATGCTGTTATCGTGCAGGTTGCTCATCGTTTGCTCCAGGGCGTTATCAGTAGATGGGGAAGCGTTCGCACAGCGCGAAAATCTCGCGGCGCACGCGTTGTTCGGTGGCGGCGTGGCCTTCCGGATGGTCGCGCAGCGCGTCGAGCACTTCGACGATCAGGCGTCCCACTTCGCGGAACTCGGCGACGCCGAAGCCGCGCGTGGTGCCGGCCGGCGTGCCGAGGCGAATGCCGGACGTGACGGTGGGCTTTTCGGTGTCGAACGGAATGCCGTTCTTGTTGCAGGTGATGCCCGCGCGTTCCAGCGCCTGCTCGACCTGATTGCCCTTCAGCCCCTTCGGGCGCAGATCGACCAGCAGCAGATGGTTGTCGGTACCGCCCGTCACGAGATCGACGCCGCCGGCCTTCAGCACTTCACCGAGCGCCTGCGCGTTGGCAAGCACGCTGTCGATGTAGGCCTTGAAACCCGGCTGCAACGCCTCGCCGAACGCAACCGCCTTGCCGGCGATCACATGCATCAGCGGGCCGCCCTGCAAGCCGGGGAACACCGCCGAGTTGATCTTCTTCGCGATCTCTTCGTCATTCGTCAGAACAAAGCCGCCGCGCGGACCGCGCAGCGTCTTGTGCGTGGTGGACGTGACGACGTGCGCGTGCTCGACCGGATTCTGATGACGCCCCGCCGCGATCACGCCGGCGATGTGCGCCATGTCCACCATCAGCTTTGCGCCTACGCCGTCGGCGATCGCGCGCAGCCGTGCGAAATCCAGCGCGCGCGGATAGGCGGAAAAGCCCGCGATCAGCAGCGCCGGTTTGTGCTGCTGCGCGAGTTCCTCGATTTGCTCGTAATCGATCAGCAGCGTGTCGCGATTGACGCCGTACTGCACCGCGTTGAACCATTTGCCCGACAGCGCCGGCTTCGCGCCGTGGGTCAGATGGCCGCCGGCGTCGAGCGACATGCCGAGCACCGTATCGCCGGGCTTGACCAGTGCGAGCATCACCGCGCCGTTCGCCTGCGCGCCCGAATGCGGCTGGACGTTGGCGAACTTCGCGTTGAACAGCTGCTTGATCCGGTCGAGCGCCAGCGACTCGACTACGTCGACGTATTCGCAGCCGCCGTAATAGCGTTTGCCCGGATACCCTTCCGCGTATTTGTTGGTCAGCACCGAGCCCTGCGCTTCGAGCACCGCGCGCGACACGATGTTTTCCGACGCGATCAATTCGACTTGCGACTGCTGGCGCTCCAGCTCTTTCAAAATAGCGCCGCGCACCGACGCGTCGCGCGCGGCCAGCGATTCTTCAAAGAAAGGATTCGAGTTCGGCATGGAAGGTCCGTGGTTTCAGGAAACGAGCGTTGACGGAGTGCCGGAAGCGGCCCTGAAGGCCCGCCAGTACCGGTCTGCATTGCGTCTATTCTTGACGCTCGCCCCGCGCGTCAATTTATGAATTCAGACGCGTTCTTTGCCTTTTCCGCCATGCGCGACCTTTTTCCACAAGTAGGCGGTTCGCGTCCAGGGCGCCGAAGAGATTGCTGCACTGCAGCTGAACTTGGTGCGCTGTTCGGGTGCGTCTGCGGGCCGTCGCGGCTCCGTTCTGGTGCCGGTTGTGTGTAGCTATCCAACCTTACTGGTGGTTACCGAGGGTTTAGCCTGATGGCACGGTAGTTGCGCTAGTCCTCAAAATCACAACGTTCGCCGCTCCCCACGGCGACGCGACATTACAGATTCGAAGGAATCATTTCCCCCATGCCCACCGATCGCACTGCGTCGCTGTCGCACTTCGCGTTCATGCCCGTTCCGAACTTCACGATGATCGCGTTCATCAATGCGATCGAAGTGCTGCGCATGGCGAACTACCTCTCGGGACAGACGCTCTATCGCTGGTCGATCGTGAGTCCCGAAGGCGGGCCGGTGACAGCGAGCAACGGCCTGGCGGTCGACACCGGCCCGGTCGAATGCGTCGGACAGCCCGATATCGTGTTCGTGGTCGGCGGCATCGACGTGCAGCGCGCCACCACGCCCGCCCATCTTTCCGCGTTGCGCCGCTTCGCCCGCATGGGCAGCGTGCTCGGCAGCCTGTGCACCGGCACTTATGCGCTCGCGCGCGCCGGGTTGCTGGCCGGCTACGCGTGTGCGATTCACTGGGAGAACATGTCGGCGCTGAAGGAGGAGTTTCCCGACACGCGCTTTCTCAAGGAACTGTTCGTGATCGATCGCGATCGCGTCACCTGCACCGGCGGCGTTGCGCCGCTCGACATGATGCTGAATCTGATCGCCCCGCGCGTGGGCACGGCGCGCGTCACGCAGATCGCGGAGCAGTTCATCGTCGAACATGTGCGCGATACCAGCGCGCAACAGAAAATGCCGCTGGTGGCGCGGCTCGGCTCGGCCAACAAGTCGCTCTTCGAAGTGATCTCGCTGATGGAGAACAATATCGAGGAGCCGCTTTCACGCGAAGAACTCGCGCGGCTGGCGGGCATGTCGCAGCGGCAATTGCAGCGCCTCTTCCGCGAGCATCTCGGCATGACGCCGACGCATTACTACCTGACCTTGCGGCTGCGGCGCGCCCGCGAATTGCTGTTGCAGACCGACATGTCGATCATGCACATTACGATGGCCTGCGGCTTTCAGTCGGCCTGCCACTTCTCGAAGAGCTATCGCGACACGTTCGGCACCGCGCCGACGCGCGAGCGCCGCAAGCAGGCGCCTTCCCTCGCTTCGCCGCCGGTCATGGCGGCGTGAATTCAGGCCGCTGGGCGCGGCCTGCTTCGTGTTGCAGTCGCGCCGTGCATGCGCCGAGCAGTAAAGCACCCGACTCGATTCCACTCAACGCATGCACAGTGATGCTGCGTCAGGCCGCCTTCAACAGCCCATGCGGATCGAGAACAAACTTCCTCGGTGCGCCGCCGTCGAACTGCCGGTAACCTTCGGGCGCTTCGTCGAGCGACACGACGGTCACGTTCACGATGTCCGCAATCGGCAAACGGTCCCACAAAATGGCCTGCATCAGGCTGTGGTTGTACTTCATCACCGGCGTCTGTCCGGTATGGAACGAGTGTGACTTGGCCCAGCCGAGCCCGAAGCGGATGCTCAGGCTGCCCTTGCGCGCGGCGGCATCGGTGGAACCCGGGTCATCCGTCACGTAGAGGCCCGGAATGCCGATCGCACCGGCAGCCCGCGTGATTTCCATCAGCGAATTGAGGACCGTGGCCGGCGCTTCCTCGTGCTGGCCGCTGCTGCCGTGGCCATGTGCTTCGAAGCCGACGCAGTCCACCGCGCAATCCACCTCGGGCTTGCCCAGGATCTGTTCGATCTGCTCGCCCAGCGTGGCGTCCTTCGACAGGTCGATGGTCTGGAAACCCATCTTGCGAGCATGCGCGAGACGCGCCTCGTTCATGTCGCCGACGATCGTGCACGCCGCGCCGAGCAGCCGCGCCGACGCGGCAGCGGCCATCCCCACCGGCCCGGCGCCCGCAATGTACACCGTGGCGCCGGGTTTGACGCCCGCCATCACGGCGCCGTGATAACCGGTTGGCAGAATGTCGGACAGGCACGTGAGATCGCGGATCCTGGCCATCGCCTGCTCGCGGTCGGGAAACTTCAGCAGATTGAAATCGGCGTACGGCACCATTACGTACTCGGCCTGGCCGCCGATCCAGCCGCCCATGTCGACATAGCCATACGCACCGCCCGCCCGCGCCGGATTCACGTTCAGACACACGCCGGTATGCTGCGCCTTGCAGGTCGGGCAGCGCCCGCAGGCGACGTTGAACGGCACCGACACCAGGTCGCCGATCTTCAGCGTTTCGACGTCGCGGCCGATCTCGATCACCTCGCCGGTAATCTCGTGGCCAAGCACGAGGCCGACTTCGGCAGTAGTGCGGCCGCGCACCATATGCTGGTCGGAGCCGCAGATATTCGTGCTCACCACCTTCAGGATCACGCCGTGGCCGATTGCCCGGCCACGCGGATCGACCATCTTCGGATAGTCGATCGACTGAACCTCCACTTTGCCCTGCCCCAGATACACGACGCCGCGATTGCTGCTCATTTGTCTGTCTCCATGTCTTGTGAGCGGCGCGCCTGATCCGTTCCCGCGCACCGTTCAACGAGCGTAGCGCCCGCTGCGGCAAACCACATATATTGAACGCGACACCGGTTTGGCCGGAACCGACATACGAGGCGCGACCCTCGCGCACGCTGATGCAACCCGTTTTTTATTGATTGACCGTTCAATATAAAAAACCTAACATGCGCCATCGCCCTCTGTCCGACCCATTGCCCCGTCTATAACCGATCGAGCCATGCCCAAACTCGGAATGCGCGAAATCCGCCGCGCGCAGCTGATCGACGCAACACTGCTGACCATCGATCAGGCGGGTCTCGCCGGCGCGACGCTCGCCTCGGTCGCGCGGCGCGCGAGCATTTCCACCGGCATCGTCAGCCACTATTTCGGCGACAAGGACGGCTTGCTCGAAGCCACCATGCGCCACGTGCTGCGCGATCTGTGGCAGGCCACGTCGCGCCGGCGCCGCACGGCGAAGGCGGACCCGCGCTCGAAACTGCGCGCCGTCGTCGCTGCTAATTTCGATGCGGAGCAGACCAACGGCCCGGTGATGAAAACGTGGCTCGCGTTCTGGTCCGAGAGCATGCACAAGCCGCGACTGCGCCGCCTGCAACACGTCAACACGCGCCGTCTGAACTCGAACCTGTGCGCGGATTTTTCGAAAGCGCTGCCGCGCCCCGCGGCGCGTCGCGCGGCCAGCGGTCTGGCGGCGCTGATCGACGGACTGTGGCTGCGCGGCGCGCTGTCCGGCGAGCCGTTCGACACCAAAGCAGCGCTGCGCGTGGCCAACGACTACATCGACCTGGTTCTCTCAGCACACCACTGAATTTTTCTTATCGGAAGGAGCACGCCATGCCGGTATTCGCAATGCAACGTCTCTATATAGGCGGCGCCTACGTCGACGCGACAGGCGGCGAAACCTTCGACACGCTCGACCCCGCCACCGGCGAAACGCTCGCGACGGTGCAGCAGGCTTCGGCGGCCGACATCGATCGCGCGGTGCAATCGGCGCGCGACGGTCAGCGCATATGGGCCGCGTTGACCGCGATGCAGCGTTCGCGCATCCTGCGCCGCGCCGTGGAGTTGCTGCGCGAGCGCAACGACGAACTCGCCGCGCTCGAAACGCGCGACACCGGTAAGCCGATCGGCGAAACCCAAGCGGTCGATATCGTCACCGGTGCGGACGTGATCGAGTACTACGCGGGGCTCGCCACCGCTATCGAAGGGCAGCAGATTCCGTTGCGGCCGTCGTCGTTTGTTTATACGCGGCGCGAACCGCTCGGCGTATGCGCAGGCATCGGCGCATGGAATTACCCGATCCAGATCGCCTGCTGGAAATCGGCGCCCGCGCTGGCGGCCGGCAACGCGATGATCTTCAAGCCGAGCGAAATCACGCCGCTGTCCGCGCTGAAACTCGCGGAGATTTATACCGAAGCCGGCGTGCCGGCGGGTGTGTTCAACGTCGTCCAGGGCGACGGGCGCGTCGGCGCGATGCTCGCCGCGCATCCGGACATCGAGAAGATTTCGTTTACCGGCGGTGTCGAAACGGGCAAGAAAGTGATGTCGCTCGCGGGCGCGTCGTCGCTGAAGGAAGTGACGATGGAACTGGGCGGCAAGTCGCCATTGCTGGTGTTCGACGACGCCAACCTCGAACGCGCCGCCGACATCGCGATGAGCGCCAACTTCTTCAGCTCCGGCCAGGTCTGCACCAACGGCACGCGCGTGTTCGTGCAGCGCAGCGTGCTGGCGCGATTCGAAGCGCTGGTGCTGGAACGTGTGAAGCGGATTCGCGTAGGCGCGCCCACCGACGCGGACACCAACTTCGGCCCGCTCGCGAGCGCCGCGCAATTGCAGAAGGTGCTCGGCTACATCGAAAGCGGCGTACAGGAAGGCGCGCGGCTGGTTGCGGGCGGCAAGCGTATCGTCGAAGGCCACTTCGGCAACGGCCAATACGTCGAACCGACGGTTTTCACCGGCTGTCATGACGACATGCGCATCGTGCGCGAAGAAATCTTCGGTCCGGTCATGAGCATCCTCGTGTTCGACGACGAAGACGAAGCGATCGAACGCGCCAATCGCACGGCCTACGGTCTCGCCGCCGGTGTCGTGACCGAGAGCCTGGCGCGAGCGCATCGCGTGATTCATCAGCTCGAAGCCGGCATTTGCTGGATCAACACGTGGGGCGAATCGCCCGCGGAAATGCCGGTGGGCGGCTACAAGCAATCGGGCGTCGGCCGCGAAAACGGCATCACGACGCTCGAACACTACACGCGCATCAAGTCCGTGCAGGTCGAACTCGGCCCGTATCAACCGGTGTTCTAAGGAGTCGCGGCGATGGCCTCGAACGAATACGACTACATCATCGTGGGCGCGGGTTCAGCGGGCAACGTGCTCGCTGCGCGCCTGACCGAAGACGCGGACGTGACCGTGCTGCTGCTCGAAGCCGGCGGCCCCGACTACCGCTTCGACTTTCGCACGCAGATGCCCGCGGCGCTCGCGTATCCGCTGCAAGGACGCCGCTACAACTGGGCGTACGAAACAGACCCCGAACCGCACATGAACAACCGGCGCATGGAATGCGGCCGCGGCAAGGGGCTCGGCGGTTCGTCGCTGATCAATGGCATGTGCTACATCCGCGGCAATGCGCTCGACTACGACGGATGGGCCGAGCGCCAGGGTCTGGAAAACTGGACCTATCTGGATTGCCTGCCGTACTTCCGCAAGGCCGAAACGCGCGACGTGGGTGCGAACGCCTATCACGGCGGCGACGGGCCGGTGCACGTGACGACGAGCAAGCCCGGCAACAATCCGCTCTTCGCCGCGATGGTCGAAGCCGGCGTGCAGGCAGGCTTTCCGCGCACCGAGGATCTGAACGGCTATCAGCAGGAAGGCTTCGGCCCGATGGATCGCACGGTCACCGCGAACGGCCGGCGCTCAAGCACGGCGCGCGGCTATCTGGATCGCGCGAAAACGCGGGCGAATCTGAGCATCGTCACGCACGCCGTGACCGACCGCGTGCTGTTCTCGGGCAAGCGGGCGACCGGCGTCGCGTATCTGCGCCATGGCAACACAGTCACCGCGCAGGCGCGCCGCGAAGTACTGGTGTGCAGCGGCGCGATCGCGTCGCCGCAACTGCTGCAACGCTCGGGCGTGGGCCGCTCGACATGGCTGCGCGAGCTCGACATTCCGCTGGTGCACGATCTGCCCGGCGTCGGCGAGAACCTCCAGGACCATCTGGAGATGTACATCCAGTACGAATGCAAGGAGCCGGTGTCGCTCTATCCCGCGTTGCAGTGGTGGAATCAACCTGCGATCGGACTCGAGTGGATGCTGAAAGGAACCGGTATCGGCGCGAGCAACCAGTTCGAAGCGGGCGGCTTCATCCGCACTCGCGACGACGATCTGTGGCCGAACATCCAGTATCACTTCCTGCCGGTCGCGATCAATTACAACGGTTCGAACGCGATCCGGATGCACGGCTTCCAGGCGCACGTCGGGTCGATGCGCTCGCCGAGCCGCGGCCGTGTGAAACTCAAGTCGCGCGATCCGGGCGCGCATCCGGGCATCCTGTTCAACTACATGTCCGATCCGCTCGACTGGCGCGAATTCCGCGACGCGATCCGTGTCACGCGCGAGATCGTGCGCCAGCCGGCGCTCGACCGTTATCGGGGCCGCGAGCTGAATCCCGGCGCAGGGTTGACGAGCGACGAGCAGCTCGACGCCTTCGTGCGCATGCGGGCGGAGACGGCGTTTCATCCGTCGTGCTCGTGCAAGATGGGCTATGACGAGATGGCCGTCGTCGACAACGAGGGCCGCGTGCATGGGCTCGAAGCGCTGCGCGTCGTCGATGCGTCGATCATGCCGCAGATCACGACCGGCAATCTGAATGCGCCGACCATTATGCTGGCCGAGAAGATCGCCGATCGGATTCGCGGACGGGAAGCGCTGGCGCGGGTGGATACGCCCTACTTCGTCGCGAATGGGGCGCCTGCGAGGAAGCGGGCGGCGGCTGTGGTTTAGTCCGCGCCGAGGTACTAAAGCACGCCTCCCCGCTGGGTTGATAAGAAGCTTGCAGAACACAAGTTTTCTTGCGGAATCACGACCGTTGATATACGATATGCATATCACGCAACGGAGGCAGTGATGAGTCGAATACTGGTTGACCTGCCCGACTCGCAGGTTGCAGAGTTGGCCGTGCTTGTGGAGGCGGAACAACGCCCTCGCGCCGCAGTTATCCGTGACGCGATCGAGGCGTATATCTCGCAGCACAAGCAGGCACTTGGGACCGATGTTTTCGGGCTGTGGAAGAGCAAGAAAGTCGATGGCCTCGAATATCAGCAGGAACTGCGCTCGGAATGGTAAAGGCGCTCTTCGACACAAACATTCTGATCGACTATCTCAGCGGCGTCGGCGCAGCGAAGAAAGAACTGGCGCGCTATGAATATCGAGCGATCAGCACGATCACGTGGATGGAAGTTCTTGTTGGAGCAACGGCAGAGGACGAGCCTGCGATTCGTGGATGGCTTGGCTCGTTTGACGTAATTCCACTCGACAGTGCCATTGCGAATCGCGCGGTCCAAATACGTAAGCAGAAACGGATTCGCCTGCCTGACGCGATTGTCTGGGCGTCAGCACAGGTGAACTCCCTGCTGCTGGTTTCACGCAACACAAAGGACTTTCCTGCGGACGAACCCGGCGTGCGGGTACCCTACAAAGTCTACGGCGTTGAGCGTGGGGTTCGTTAGTAGTCAGAGGCCGCGAGTTTTTCGCGGCCTTTTTCACACCTTTGCCCGGCCACAATTCAATCCCGAACCGGACTCAATACGCCATGCGCATCCGCTTCGACCGCTTCTGACACCAGCGTCTCGAGCGCCAACCCGCGCGTCTCGATGCCGAGTATCCACACCGCCGCCGCAGCGATCGCGAAACACATCGCGCCCAGCGAGAACACACCGCCCTGGCCGAACATCGGCAGCACGACACCCACCACATAAGGGCCGATCAGCGATCCCACGCGGCCGATCGCCGACGCGAACCCCGACCCAGTCGCCCGTGCACCGGTGCCGTAAAGCTCCGGCGTGTAGGTGTACAGCACGGCCCACATCGCGAACAAAAAGAACTGCATGGCCAATCCCGCGCAGATCAGCAGCGTAGGCGTTTGCGCGTGCAGCGCGGTCTGCCCGTAGACATAGGCCATGACCGCGCTGCCGGCGAGCGACGCGATACACGTCGGCTTACGGCCCCAACGTTCGACCAGCCACGCGGCGCACAGAAAACCAGGAATGCCGCCGAGAGAAATCAGTACCGTGTACAGCACCGATTTCGTCACGGCGAAGCCGGCCTGCTGCATCAATGCGCCGAGCCACGACGTCAGCCCGTAGAAACCGAGCAACGCGAAGAACCATAGCGTCCACACCATGATCGTGCGGCGCCGGTAGGCCATACTCCAGATTTCGCGAAACGCACCCTGGCCTTTCGCGGCCGGCGGTTCTTGCAGCATCACGGGCGCACGCAACTGCGTCAGACCCGCCGCTTTCATCACCTTCGCCTCGACCTCGGCGAGAACCTTGTCCGCTTCGGCGAAGCGTCCGCGATGTTCGAGCCAGCGCGGCGATTCGGGCACGACGCGGCGCACGATCAGCACGAACACGGCGGGAATCGCGAGTAGCGCGAACTCGGTGCGCCAGCCGAACTGCGGCAGCACGAAATACGACACCACGCCCGCCGTGATGAAACCCAGCGGCCAGAAGCCATCCATCAGCGCGATCAATCTTCCGCGCGAGGCCGCCGGTACGAATTCGGACAGCAAGGTCTGCGCGATCGGAAATTCCATACCCATGCCCAAACCCAGCAGCACGCGATAAAAGATCAGCGCGTCGACGCTCTGCGCGGTCGAGCACAGATACGACGCGAGCCCCCACAGCACCATGCTCCACTGAAACACCGGGCGCCGCCCGAAACGATCGGCGAGCAATCCGGCGATCGCCGCGCCGATCACCATGCCGAAGAAACTCGAACTCGCAACCAGACCCGCCGCCGCGCTCGACAAGCCGAATTCGGTTTTGATCGAGCCGAGCACGAAAGTCATCGTGCCGAGATCGACCGAATCGAAAAAGAACGCGATGGCAATGATGATGAAGATGGTCCGGTGGTAGCCGGAGAACGGCAGTCGTTCGAGTCTGGCGGCAGCGCTCGCGCGAGGCTGAAAAGCGGTAGACATGTCATCCCCTCGTTGATGCGGCGGCTGCCGCGTGGGTGTTCGGTCAGTGCGTTTTCAGTAGACGCCGACATAAATCGGCCACATAGAAGAAATACGTCAACCGGATGGAACGGGGGCGTCGTCTCTCCAACTGACCACGGCTCAACGACTTAGGGCCGAAGCCGCGCACGCGCCGCGCCAACAATCCGTGCGAGCGCATCCGCGCTCAACCGCGCGGCGATTTTCCGGACGTATTCGTGATGCCGCGCCTGCAACGGTGCGCCGAGTTGCTGCGCGAGCAGATAACGGATCAGCGCGATGCGCCGGTGCCGCAACACGATGCTCTGATCGAGCAGCTCGAGCGCGGCGTGCGCATCGCCTTGATGGCACGCGCGCTCAGTAAGACGCGCGGTGGCTAGACGGGTCGACGTCATGTCGGTCAGCGTCCGGAGAGCGCCGCGAGCGGTGCAGGAGCACACCGCTCACCGCGTGTCACGACATCAGCGGATCGGCCGCATCGAGCATGATCTTGACGAAGTAGTCCGCGAAACTGCGGCGCACGATAATGTCGAAGCTATCCGCGCCGGTGGGCAGCAGCGTCATCGACGCCTTGAAATAGTGGCTCTGCGCGCACTGTCCGTCGCCGAACTGTTTCGGATGCAGATCCAGCGGGCAGCCACGCGCCAGCACCTCGCGCGTACGCGTGCCGCTGATTTCGAGCACCGTATAGCCGCTGCCGATATCCACCGCAGACGCGAACACGCCCGCGAACACCGTCCCCAGCTTTGCCTGCAACGGCGCGGTACGGGCCGCGTCATGCGCGGTTGCCGAGCGCGCCAGCCATTCGTCGGGCCCAAGCCACAGCATGTCGTAGCCATTGCCGCGCGCGACGGTGTTCGCTTTCTCCGGCGGCTGGCAGCCGATCACACCTTCCACCGCCTGCATGAACGCGGCGTCGCGCGTATCGCCGCGTACGTTTACGAGTTCGAGAAACGGCCGCTCCCTCAACCGGAACGCCGCCGACGCCACCGCCTGATGTTTCTTCAGCAGCGCATCCGCGCCCACCAGCGGCGACTCCTGCCACACCCCCGTTTGCTTGCCGACAGCGCGGCTCACGGCCGGTTGCGTACCTCTTGTTTCATTCCACATGTTGACGTGCTCCTTCGCTGTCGTAGAACACCGAACTGGTGACCTTGGCCGCAATCTGCTTGCCGCTCGCGAGCGGAATCGTGACCGTCTCGCCAATCTTGTCGAGACCGCCCTTCACCACCGCCATCGCAATCGAGCGCTTCAGGATCGGGCTGTAATAGCTCGACGTGACGTGACCGAGCATCGGTGCGGTATCGCCGTGGAACGGACCGGCGACGATCTGCGAGCCTTCGGGAATCACGAACGACGGATCGTCCGCGAGCAGCCCCACCAGTTGCTTGCGCCCCGCCTTCGCGGTGTCCGAGCGCGTGAGCGAGCGCTTGCCGAGACAATCTTTCGACTTCGCCACGAGCCCGCCCATGCCGAGGTCGTACGGCGTCATCGAGCCGTCCGTGTCCTGGCCGACGATGATGTAACCCTTCTCCGCGCGCAGCACGTGCATCGTTTCCGTGCCGTACGGCGTGATGTCGAATTCCGCGCCCGCTGCCATCAGCGCTTCCCACACCGCGCGTCCGACGTTCGCCGGCACGTTCACTTCATACGCAAGTTCGCCGGAGAAGCTGATGCGCATCACGCGCGACGCCGCGCCCGCCACCGTGCCTTCGCGATAGCTCATGAACGGGAACGCCGCGTTCGCGAAGTCGATATCGTGGCAGACCTTCTGCAAGACCTTGCGGCTGTTCGGACCGACCACCGCGAAGGTCGCCCAATGGTCCGTCACCGAGGCGAGCCGCACGCGCATGTCGGGCCACTCGGTTTGCAGCCAGCGTTCGAGCCAGGTCAGCACGCGCGCCGCGCCGCCGGTGGTGGTCGTCATCATGTAGTGCTGGTCGGCGAGGCGCACCGTCACGCCGTCGTCGAAGATCATGCCGTTTTCGTCGAGCATCAGGCCATAGCGGCACTTGCCGACTTCCAGCTTGCTCCACGGATTCGTATAGACCCAGTTCAGCAGCCTGGCCGAGTCGGGACCCTGAATGTCGATCTTGCCGAGCGTCGAGGCGTCGAGAATGCCGACGCTCGTACGCACCGCGAGCGATTCGCGCGCCACTGCCGCGTGCATGTCCTCGCCCGGTTTCGGGTAATACCACGGACGCTTCCAGTTGCCGACGTCCTCGAACGCGGCGCCGTTTTCCACATGCCATTCGTGCACGGCCGTCTTGCGCACCGGATCGAGAAACTCGCCGAGCTCGCGGCCGGCGAACGTGCCGAACGTCACGGGCGTGTAGTTCGGCCGGAACGTCGTCGTGCCGGTTTCGGGAATCGTCTTGCCGAGCGCCTGGGCGAGAATCGCCATGCCGTTGATGTTGCCGAGCTTGCCTTGATCCGTGCCGAAGCCCATCGCGGTATAACGCTTCACGTGTTCGACCGATTCGAAGCCTTCACGCGCGGCGAGGAAAATATCGGCCGCCGACACGTCGTTCTGGAAGTCGACGAATTGCTTCGGACCACGCGCCGCGAGCTCGCGGCCACCGACCAGCCACAGCGGCTGCATGCGCGCCTCGGTGATTTCGGCGACGTGCACCGGATTCGGCCGCGCGACGATATAACCGGCCGCACGCGCCGCCTCGACCCCGGCGTCGACCGCAAAACGAATGCCCTGGCCGAGCGTGAAGTCGCCCGCGCACGCGCCGACGCTCGTCTCCGCCTGCATCGCCTTGCCCGGCACGAAGCACGCTATTTCGTCGTGCCAATGCGCCTTGCCGCCGGACTGCGCGAACAGGTGCAGCACCGGACTCCAGCCGCCGGACATCGCGAGCAGATCGCAGGGCAGCTCGCCCTGCTTCGCGCCGACCTGTCCGTTCGAATACGACGCCACGTCCACCGACGCAACCCGCAGCTTGCCGTGCGCCGCCGTCACGGCCACGCCGTTCATCACCTTGACGCCGTAGCGCCGCGCCAGCGCGGGCAGCGTGCCCTTCGACTCGCCCGTGCGCGGATCGACCACCGTCACCTGCGCGCCGGCCGCTTTCAGGTCGAGTGCGCATTGGTAACCGTCGTCATTGTTCGTGAACACCACCGCATTGCGCCCCGGCAACACCGCGTAGCGATGCAGATACGTCGACACGGCCGAAGCCAGCATCACGCCAGGCAGATCGTTGTTGCCGAACACGATCGGCCGCTCATGCGCGCCGGTCGCGAGAATTACGCGCCTGGCGCGGATCTTCCACATCAGTTCGCGCGTGCCCTTTCTCTGCGAGACCGGCAGATGTTCCGTGAGACGCTGCGTGACCGTGACGAGGTTGTGATCCTGATAGCCGAACGCGGTGCTGCGGCACAGGATCTTCACATCGGGCATCTGCCGCAGTTCGTCTTCGATCTTGTGCACCCATTGCAGCGCCGGCTTGCCGTCGATATCCGTGCGGCACGACAGCAGCGAACCGCCGAGTTCCGGCTGATCGTCGACCAGAGTGACGCGCGCGCCCGACAACGCTGCCGCGTGCGCCGCCGCCAGCCCCGTCGGGCCGCCGCCGACCACCAGTACGTCGCAGTGCGCGAAGCATTTGTCGTAGCGGTCCGCGTCGGTCTGCTCGGGCGCTTTGCCGAGACCTGCCGCGTCGCGGATCACTTCCTCGTACTTCGGCCAGAACTTGCGCGGCCACATGAAAGTCTTGTAGTAGAAGCCCGCCGGAATGAAGCGCGCGAACTTCTGGTTGATCGCCATGCGGTCTTTCTCGATGCTCGGCTTCGCGTTCACACTGGTGGCGACGAGCCCCTGATACAGCTCCACTTCGGTGGCGCGCGCGTTCGGCACCGTGTACGCGCCGGTTTCGAGCTGCACGATCGCGTTCGGCTCTTCCACGCCCGCCGTCACGATGCCGCGCGGCCGGTGATACTTCCAGCTGCGCGCGACGAAATGCTCGCCGTTGGCAAGCAATGCGGAAGCCAGCGTGTCGCCCTGATAACCTTGATACTTGCGGCCGTTGAAGGTGAACGTCAGCGAAATCGCGCGGTTGATGCGCCCGCCGGTCGGGAGTCGGTCTTTCTGGCTCATTATGATTTCACCTCGTGTGACTTGCCCTCGTGGTTATCCAAAGCGAGCAGCGGACGATCGAACGTCTCGTAGCCCTGGATCTCGTAGCTCACCGTGTCGCGCTGCGCCTTGAACCAGCGGCGGCAACCCTGCGTGTGCATCCATTGCTCGCGATGCACGCCGCGCGGGTTCTTGCGCATGAACAGGTAGTCGCCCCACTCCTTGTCGGTCAGCTTTTCGGTGTCGAGCGGACGGGCGATGTCCGCTTCGCCGCCGCAGGAAAATTCGGTTTCGGCGCGTGGCCCGCACCACGGGCATTCGATCAGCAACATCTGTTTCTCCTTTGTCGACCAGAGTTGGCGCTTTAGCGCCTTACTCTGGTCCCATGCAATTCGTTGCGGTCGACCAGAGTTGGCGCTTTAGCTGTCGGCCGGAGTTAGCGCTTTAGCGCTTACTCCCGGCCCATGCAGAGCACTTACTCTGGTCCCATGCAATTCATTGCGGTGCATGAACGTTAGTGGGCCACGGCGGCGGCGCCGTGCTCGTCGATCAGGTGGCCGGTATAGAAACGGTCGAGCGAGAACGGCGCGTTCAGCGGATGCGGCTCGTCTTTCGCGATCGTGTGGGCGTAGGCCCAACCCGAGCCGGGCGTCGCCTTGAAGCCGCCGGTGCCCCAGCCGCAGTTGAAATACAGCCCCTTCACGTCGGTCTTGCTGATGATCGGGCAAGCATCCGGCGACACGTCGACGATCCCGCCCCACTGGCGGTTCATCCGCACCCGCGAGAACACCGGGAACATTTCGACGATCGCCTCGAGCGTGCCTTCGATGATCTGGAAGCTGCCCCGCTGCCCAAAGCCCGTGTACTGATCGACGCCCGCGCCGATCACCAGATCGCCCTTGTCGGACTGGCTGATGTACGCGTGCACCGCGTTCGACATCACCACCGTGTTGACGACCGGCTTGATCGGCTCGGACACCAACGCCTGCAACGGATGGCTTTCGAGCGGCAGACGCACGCCGGCCATGTCGGCGAGCGTCGACGTATTGCCCGCGGCCACGATCGCAACCTTCTTCGCCTTGATGAAACCCTTGGTAGTGTCCACACCGGTCACCTGGCTGCCGTCGCGGCGAATCCCGGTGACCTGGCAGTTCTGGACGATGTCCACACCATGCTGATCCGCGCCGCGCGCGAAACCCCACGCCACCGCATCGTGCCGCGCCACCCCGCCGCGGCGCTGAATCGACGCGCCGAGCACCGGATAGCGGCTGTTCAGATTGATAGTCGGCTCGATTTCCTTGATCTGTTCCGGCGTGAGGAATTCGGCATCGACGCCGTTCAGCCGGTTCGCATTCACGCGCCGTTCGGTGTCGCGCACGTCCTGCAGCGTGTGCGCGAGGTTCATCACACCGCGCTGGCTGAACATCACGTTGTAGTTGAGGTCCTGCGACAGACCTTCCCACAGCTTCATCGCTTTTTCGTAGAGCGCGGCCGATTCGTCCCACAGGTAATTCGAGCGCACGATGGTCGTGTTGCGCGCGGTATTGCCGCCGCCGATCCAGCCCTTCTCCAGCACGGCGATATTGCGCACGCCGTGCTCCTTCGCGAGGTAATAGGCGGTGGCGAGACCGTGCCCGCCGCCGCCGACGATCACGACGTCGTATTCGCGCTTAGGCTCCGGGCTCTTCCACTGGCGCTCCCAGTTCTCGTGATACGACATCCCGTTGCGCAACAGGCTGAATATCGAATAGCGGCTCATCTTGGGTCCTTGTTGGTACTTTTGGTACTTTCGGTACTTTTGCTTCGTAGCTCTTCAGCACTCGATGACGTTCACAGCGAGGCCGCCGCGCGACGTCTCCTTGTATTTGGTCTTCATGTCCGCGCCGGTTTCGCGCATCGTCTTGATCACGTTATCGAGCGACACGTAGTGCTGGCCGTCGCCCTTCATCGCCATGCGCGCGGCATTCAGCGCCTTGATCGCGCCCATCGCATTGCGCTCGATGCAGGGAATCTGCACGAGGCCGCCGACCGGGTCGCACGTCATGCCGAGGTTGTGTTCCATGCCGATTTCGGCGGCGTTCTCGACCTGGGTCGGCGTGCCGCCCATTACTGCCGCGAGTGCCGCCGCGGCCATCGAGCACGCGACACCCACCTCGCCCTGGCAGCCCACTTCGGCGCCCGAGATCGACGCGGTTTCCTTGTAGATGATGCCGATCGCCGCAGCGGTCAGCAGGAAGGTGACGATGCCGTCGTCGTTCGACGCGTGCATGAACTTCACGTAGTAATGCAGTACCGCGGGGATCACGCCGGCTGCACCGTTGGTCGGCGCGGTGACGACGCGCCCGCCCGCCGCGTTTTCTTCGTTGACGGCCATTGCATACAGGTTGACCCAGTCGAGCATCGACAGCGGATCGCGCAGCGATTCTTCCGAATGCGAACGCAATTGCGCGCACAGGTCGGCGGCGCGGCGCTTCACGTGCATCGGCCCCGGCAGCTCGCCGCGCACCTTGCAGCCGCGCTCGACACAGGCCGACATCACACGCCAGATCGCGAGCAGGCCATCGCGCACTTCCTGTTCGGGCCGCGAAACGCATTCGTTGCGCAGCGTGATCTGCGCGATCGACAGACCGGTTTCGCGGCAGATGCGCATCAGGTCGTCGCCGGTGCGAAACGGATACGGCACGTCCGCGCCGGCGCGCAGGCCGTTCACGCGGTCGCCTTCGCGATTGACGACGAAGCCGCCGCCAATCGAGTAATACTCTTTCTCCACCAGCAACTGGCCGTTTTCGTCGAAAGCCTGGAAACGCATGCCGTTCGGATGCACGACACCCGAGCCCGGCGCGCCCGGCATCAGCTTGCGGAAGAAGCCGAGGTGCTCACGCTCGTCGAACTTGACCGGGTGTTTGCCGAGCAGCACGAGTTGCTTCGTCTCGCGGATCGCCTGAAGGCGCGGCTCGATCAGGTCCGGATCGATCAGGTCGGGCAGATTGCCTTCGAGGCCGAGCAGCACCGCTTTATCGGTGCCGTGCCCCTTGCCGGTGGCGCCGAGCGAGCCGAACAGATCGGTCTTGACGCGGCGCACGAAGCCGAGCAGGTTGGCGTCTTCGATATGCGAGGCGAAGCGGCATGCAGCGATCATCGGACCGACCGTGTGCGAACTAGACGGACCGATACCGATCTTGAACAGATCGAAGACGCTGACGTTCATGGCGTGCCTTATGCGTTGCGCTGCCGGGGATTGGCTGGGTTCAGATTCGCCTCCATTGCACCAAACGCCAATTTGGACCGATAGAATAAAAACGGCATCGCCGTGGGATAGTGTCGTCAAGCGGTCCGTCCGCAAAGCGCTGCGGCGTATTTGCGATGACTTCTGACGCATTTCCGACAGGCGTTGCCGCCGCCGCTGGCGATGCTGATGCCAGAGCCTGCACGGCCCCGCTGCCGGGCGATAACCTGGCGCTAACCGGGCGTAATGCGGGTGCTATGCTTGATTCAACCCTTTCCTTTACTGGCCGTATGCATGAACCCCGCTGAACCGCTTCCCCTTCAATCCATCGACGGCACCTCGAAGCAGCGCATCCGCTTCGGCATCATCCTGCTGCCGAACTTCACGCTGACGGCGTTCTCGGGTTTCGTCGACCTGCTGCGCCTGTCCGCCGACGAAGGCGATTTCAGCAAGCCCGTGCGCTGTTCATGGAGCGTCATCGGGGAAACCCTGGCACCGGTGCGCGCGAGTTGCGGCATTCAGATCACGCCGTGGGAAACCTTCGACAACGCCGAGCCGTTCGATTACGTCGTCGTGGTCGGCGGCCTGCTGCATTCGGGGCCCGCCGCGAGCGAAGCGACGCTCGCGTTCATCCGCCGCGCCGCCGCGACCGATGCTACGCTCGTCGGCATGTGCACCGGCGTGTTCTCGCTGATGCGCGCGGGTGTGCTGGACGGCCACCGCATCTGCGTGAGCTGGTTTCATTACTGGGATTTCATCGAGCGCTTTCCGTCGGTCAATGAGGAAGCGCTGGTCGCCGACCGCCTGTTCGTGATCGACCGCAGGCGCATCACCTGCTCGGGTGGCCGCGCGTCGATCGACGTGGCTGCGGCGATCCTGCTGCGCCACTTCGAAACCGCCACGGTGCAAAAGGCGCTGCGCATCCTGCTGGTGGACGACATGCAAAAGGGCAACGCGCCGCAGCCGCATCCGCCGGGACTTGCGCCCGCCGCGCATCCGAAGGTGAAGCGCGCGATCCTGCTGATGGAACAGCACGTGGGGCGTTCGCTATCGCTCGACGAACTCGCGCGCAAGCTCGATCTGTCGCCGCGCCAGCTTGAACGCCTGTTCAAGGCGCAAACCGGTAAAGCGCCGCAAGCGTACGCGAAGCAGGTTCGCTTGCGCACCGCCGCGTGGCTGCTGACGAGCTCGGATAAAACCGTTGCGGATATCGCCTCGAGTTGCGGCTTTTCCGACGCGTCGCATCTGGGCCGCGAATTCCGTAAGCAATTCGGCTTGCCGCCCATGATGTACCGCGAGCAGCGCGGCACGGCGGAGCAAGCGCAAGACGGCGCCGGCTATGACGAGACCTTTCCGGGCCGCGCTCAGGCGATCTGAGCCCAGCCCGGCTTATCTGATCCAGGCGCCGTTCAAACGGCGCGAAAACTAAACCATCACTTCCCCGCGACGTAAGCCTTGACCGCCGGCAAACCGTCCTTGCCGTCGAACGTCTTTACGCCCGCGAGCCATTTGTCGAGCACCGCCGGATTCGCCTTCAGCCAGTCGCGCGCCGCCTTGTTCGCATCGATCTTGTTCATGATCGGCAACATCACGTGGTTCTCGATATCGGTCGTGAACTGCAGGTTCGACACGAGCTTCGCGACGTTCGGACACCGCGCCGCGTAGTCGGTCGGCGTGACCGTCAGCACTTTGGCTTCGCCGTAGTTCGGACCGAACACGTCGTCGCCGCCGGACAGATAGTCGATCTTCATCTGCACGTTCATCGGATGCGGTTCCCACCCCAGAAACACGATCGGCTTCTTCTCGCGAATCGCGCGATTCACTTCGATCAGCATGCCCGCCTCGCTCGATTCCACCAGCTTGAACTTGCCGAGGCCGAACTGGTTGCTGTCGATCATCTTCTTGATGAGCGCATTGCCGTCGTTGCCCGGTTCAATGCCGTAGATCTTGCCGTCGAGCTTGTCGTAGTTCTTCGCGATGTCGGCAAACGACTTGATGCCCCCCTGATACGCATAATCCGGCACGGCCAGCGTGTATTTCGCGCCGGTCAGGTTCGGCGTGGGCAGCACGTTGACCTGCCCGGCTTTCCTGAACGGATCGATCATCGGGTCCATGGTCGGAGACCAGTAGCCGAGGAACACGTCGATCTGCTTGCTTTTCACGCCCGCGAACGTGATCGGCACCGACGCGATCGTTTTGGTCGGCTTGTAGCCGAGCCCTTCGAGCACCGTCGACGCGAGACCGGTGGTCGCTGCGATGTCGGTCCAGCCGACGTCGGCGAACCGGACGTTCCGGCAGGTGGCAGGTTCTGCTGCATGGAGAGCCGACATTGACAGCGCGCACAGCGACGCGACCCACAGACGTTTCATGGTTTCCCCCAAGGGTAATTGATGCCGGATTGGATGTTCCAGGCAGATGAAACTAAAACGGACGAAACTAAACGGACGAAACCAGGCAGATGAAACCAGGCGTATGAACCGGTGCCGCAGGCTTTACGCCGACAGCCGCCGCTCGACGCTCGGCGCATGGCCGAACTGCGCGCGGTATGCCTTACTGAAATGACACGGCGAATGAAAGCCGCAGACCGCCGTCACTCGAGCAATCGACGCATCGGTATTGCGCAAGAGTTCGCGCGCGCGCCGCAAGCGCAGCGTCAGGTAATAATGCGTGGGCGACACGCTCAGGAACATCTTGAACATGCGCTGTAAATGACGCTGCGACAAATGCACGAGCCGCGCGAGTTCATCGAGCGACAACGGTTCCTCGATATTCGCTTCCATCAGCCGCACCACTTCGATGAGTTCCGCGCGCGAGAAACCGACGCGTGCGTCCACCGGAATGTGCTGATAATCGGTCGAGCCGCGAATCCGCTCGACGATGAATTGCTCGGACACCTGCGCCGCAAGCGCGCGCCCCAGCCTCATGCCCACCAGGTTGAGCATCAGATCGAGCGGCGCGGTGCCGCCCGTGCAGGTCAGGCGGTCGCGGTCGATCACAAACAACTCGTCGGCGAAACGCACATGCGGATAGCTCTTGTGCAACGGCGACATGTCTTCCCAATGCACCGTGCAGCGATAACCGTCGAGCAGGTCCGCCGCCAGCAGCGCATACGGACCCGTGCAGAGGCCGCCGAGCGGAATGCCTTTCGATGCCACGTCCCGCAGCAACGCGATGACCGTCTCGTCCACATAGTCGCGCACGTGCCAGCCCGCGCAGACGATCAGCACATCGGGCATGCCCGCTTCGGCCAGCGTCGTGGTCGGCTTGACGACGATGCCGTTGCTGGCTCGCGCCGGTTCGCCGTCAGGTGTGATCACCGACCACCTGTAATGCTGCTCGCGGCCCACGTAATTCGCCATGCGCAGTACTTCGACCGCGCTCGTGAACGCGATCATCGAAAAATTCGGCAGCGTCAGAAAGCCGAAGTGCGCGAGCCCGGACAGCGGCGATTCGGGTTGAGCCTCGATGGGCGTGATCGCGTCGCGCTTCATAGGCGGCTCAGCCGTGTTGCGCCGCCGGCGCCCGGCGCACCTTCATTACGTTGCGCAGGCCCGACAGAAGCGGTGCGCGCGCCATGCCCGGCGAGCGGCCGAAACTTTCCGTGATGCGGTCGAGAATGATCGCGAGCATCACTACCGAGAGGCCGCTTTCGAAACCGAGCCCGATGTCGAGGCGCTGAATGCTCGCCAGCACGTCGTTGCCGAGACCGCCTGCGCCGACCATCGACGCGATGATCACCATCGAGAGCGCCATCATGATGGTCTGGTTCACGCCGGTCATGATCGACGGCAGCGCATTCGGAATCTGCACCTTGTAGAGCAGCTGCAAAGGCGTGCAGCCGAACGCTTGCCCTGCTTCGACGATTTCGCGGTTCACATGCTTGATGCCGAGCGACGTGAGGCGCACCGCGGGCGGCATCGCGAAGATCACAGTCGACAGAATCCCCGGCACGCGGCCGAGACCGAACAGCATGGCCGCCGGAATCAGGTAGACGAAGGCGGGCATGGTCTGCATCAGGTCGAGCACGGGCCGCACGATCATTTCGACGTAGCGGCTCTTCGCTGTCGAGATGCCGAGCGGCACGCCGAGCACGAGGCTGATCAAGGTCGACGACAGCGTCAGGCCAAGCGTGATCACCATCTGATCCCAGAAGCCGGTGCCGTAGATCAGCAGCATCGCCAGCAGTGTGAACAGCGCGAAACGCCAGCCGACCCGCCACAAGCCGATGCCGACGAAGAACGCCATCAGCGCCCACATCGGCACGGATTGCAGGCCGTGCTCGATCAGCGCGGCAAAGTTCTCGATGACCTTGCCGATGGAATCGAAGGTTTTCGCGTCGTGGTCGAGCAGGTAGTGGACGCCGTGATCGACCCAGGCGCCGAGCGGAATGATTTCAGACATGGGAACCTCGATGGCGCGTAAGGACGTTCAGCACGTTCGTCTTGTTGACCGAACCACAGTAGAAACCGTCGGCATCAACGACCGGCAGCGGCGCGCGGCTCGCCACCACGCGCTCGACCACGTCGTCGAGCGGCGTGCTGTGGCGAATGCATTCGATATGGTTGACCTGCGGCGACGCGCTGCCGGTCGCATCGCGGCAAACGAAGCCGCGGATCCGGCGTTCGCCGTCGAGCACGAAAGCGTACTCGGCGCTGCCGTTCAGCGTCGCGGCGACGCTCGACGCGTCGATGTGCGGCGAATGCATCAACGGCACGGCGTCGGTCTGCATCAGGTCGCCGGCCGTCAGATAGCGGCTGGTGTCGATGCCTTCGAAGAATGCGCGTACGTAGTCGTCGGCGGGATTCTTGATGATTTCCTGCGGCGTGCCGATCTGCACCACCTTGCCGCCTTCCATGATCGCGATCCGAGTGCCGATGCGCATCGCCTCTTCCAGATCGTGCGACACGAACAGGATCGTGCGCCGCTGCTCGCGTTGCAGGTCGAGCAGCACGTTCTGCATTTCCTTGCGCTTGAGCGGGTCGAGTGCGGAGAACGCCTCGTCCATGATCATCAGCGACGGATTGACCGCCAGCGCCCGCGCGAGCCCCACGCGCTGCTGCATGCCGCCCGAGAGTTGCGCCGGCAGCTTCTCCGCGAACGGCGCGAGGCCGACCTGTTCGAGCACGGCCATCGCCCGCTGCTCGCGCTCCTTCTTGCCGACGCCCGCCACTTCGAGCCCGAACGCCGCATTCGACAGCACGGTGCGCTGCGGCATCAGCGCGAACGACTGGAACACCATGCTCATGTCCTTGCGGCGCAGCGCCGTCAATTCCGAGCGCGGCACGCTTGCCACATCGCGGCCGTCGATCAGCACCTTGCCGGCTGTCGGCTCGACGAGGCGATTGATCAGGCGAATCAGTGTCGACTTGCCGGAGCCGGACAGACCCATCAGCACGAAGATCTCGCCTTCCTTGACTTCGAACGACACGTTGTGGACGCCGACGATCTGACCGGTCCGCGCGAACACTTCCTCTTTCGTCGCGCCGCCTGCCAGCATGCCGATCGCCTGTTTCGGGTTGGTGCCGAACACCTTGCACAGCCCTTCGACCACGACCTTCGGGGAATTCATTGAATGCTCTCCTATGTCGACCCGAGTTAGCGCTTTAGCTGTCGGCCGGAGTTAGCGCTTTAGCGCTTACTCCGGGCCCATGCAGAGCACTTACTCGGGTCCCATGCAAGATACTTGCTGCGTGGCGGACGCACGTCCGCGCTGTGCATACATAGTTGCCAGAAAAAAGTACGGCTAGCCGACTATTTGCGACAACCACATGTGAAAATGCGACAGCGGAATGGCGTCCGGGCCGTCATACGGCACTCGGAGCCCTGCGGGACAAGGGTTTGCGGGAGATTGGAGCGGTCAGCCGGCGTGTCGCGCCCGTGCAAGTGGCGGCGTTGCGGTGCAAAAAGATCGCTTGTCGGGGAGCGGACCGCGAAAGACGTCAATACCGTGCCCGGAAGACATGAACCAGACGGTCGGCGCGCGAAAAGTACCAGACCGCAATGGCTGTCAATACCGGGTACATGCACCAGAGGCGCGCGAGCGCCCAAACTTCAGCGGAAATACTCATTACGCCTCCCCATGCCGAGCACGGACGCCTGTTGGCAAAATGAAACCTTCATGAAACCTGCGCGGCCCGAAGATTCGCTACCGGTCCGGACCGAACAAGCGTCGCGAATGGTGAGCAGCCGGTGAGCAGCCGGTGAGCATCTGGCGAGCAGCAAACGGCAGACCCGAGGCTTGGCACCTCCATCCCGGGCAGCAATCATTATGGCAACCTTAAGGTAACTCCGTGTTACCAATCTCGCATATCGCTTGCACCTACGAACTGCCACCCTGCCTAAACTGCGCTCCATATTCACTGTCACCGCGCTGGACACAGCACGCGATAAAAAAATGACCAAGCACCTGTTAGCGGCAGTTCTCGGCGCCGCGGCGCTCGCGGCATCCTCAGCGGCCTCCGCACACGTCGATGTCGGCATCGGTATCGGCTTGCCGGGTCCGGTGTATGTGCAGCCCGAACCGGTCTATGTCCCGCCGCCGCCGGTTGTCTATGCGCCTGCGCCCGTCGTCCAGTATGGCTACGACGATGACTGGCGTGCTCGCGAATGGCGTGAGCGCCAGGAGTGGCGCGAACGGCAATGGCATCGCCATGAGGAGCACGAACGCGAATGGCGCGAGCGCCGCGGTTGGGATGGGGATTGAGATAAACGAGGCAGCCGCGACATCCGGCCTGGATGAAACACGTTGCGCGACAGGACGCCTCAGAAGAAACTCTGAGGCGTCGCAAGCGGCTACTTATTGCGCAACGAAGAGCATGCCGTGCGGGTCTTGCAGCGCCGAGGCGTTGCCAATGCCGGCGACCACAGGCGTCAGGTGGCCGGACTTCAGATCCAGTTGCATCACCTGCCCCTGCCCTGCACTGTAGGCGTCGCCTTGTTTGAAAGGCGCATCGACCCGGTAGGTCGTGTTGCTCGAGTCGGTGAAGAGCATGAACGTCTTGCCCGTAGCGCCCGGCGCCGGAACGAAGCGCGTATCGTCCACAGGGTAGATCGGACCGTCCTTATCGCTGTACAGCGTCAGAGTGAGGACACTCACGCTTTGGCTCGGACCCGGGTTGCTGATGAACACCAGTTTGCCGTCTGCCTGACTGTCCAGCACGAGCCTGCCGGACGGGTCGATTGCCTCTGAATCCGGATCGGTCAATGCCAGCGTCACCGGCTGATTGAAGGTCGGGTTTGCCGCGCCGCCCACCGACGGCGTGACGTCGATGGCCTGCGCATTACCGGCCAGCACGGGCGTGACATCGAAGGTCGAACCATTTGCGTTCAGCGTAAGGGCGACAACGGTCGGGGCCACGCCAGTCGTCGTCGGCGCCGACGCACTGACGTACACCACACCGTTTAGCAGCTGCATATCGTCGTAGCCGCCGCCGTGAACGGTGGGGTTGACCGTCGCCTGATACGTCTTTTGTGCGCCGGTGGCCAGGTCGATGATCGTCAGCTCGGGATTGCCGTCTTCGTTGGCCATCGCCCAGAGCGTGTTGGTGTCGCTACGCGCCATCAGACCGTCCACGTGTCCGGGCACCGTAAACGTCTTCTGGGCATTGCCGCTCAGGTCGTACTGCACCACCTGATTCGTGATGCCGGCCACGGAGCCGTCCTTTACCTCGCCAGCGTTCTGATAGCCGATGAATACGCTGGAACCCATCATCACGATCGAATCGGGCTTCTGTGTCGCCGACGGTGCCTTTGCGAATACTGAAAGCGAGTAGCCGGACGCCGTCGCCGTGTTAGGAATCGGCGCCGGTGTCGGCGTGCTTATGCTATTACTGCTTCCGCCGCACGCCGAAAGCGCCATGACAACTGAAACCACAAAAGCAATGGAAGTCTTTTTCATTTAAAAGGTATCCTGATTAAATGCATTTCTTTTTTCGCCAAGGAAACGACATCCCTCAACTACGCTGAAACCGTAAATTCCGGCGGTTTCACTTTAGCGGAATGAAGTGTCAATCAAATGACGCAATGAAATGCAGACACACCTGAAAAAGAGCTTCTGCAGCTTCCAGATAACCGGTTGCGACCTGCCGACAGCTCGCAAGAAGCTACGCGCCCTTTGCTTAAGAGACGCTTAAGCGAACGCCTGACTTACTCAGAAATAAGCGCTTTTTTATCCGTTATTTTTGTAAACACAGGATCGCTTATTAATTACAGGCGCAATCAATGTAAGGGGCCGGATAATTGAGCGACGACAGAAACGATTGACAGGCACTGTCTGAATGCAAAACGTAAAGTCTCGCCTCAATCAATGCAAAGAAAATGAAAGCGCTTTTGAAAGAAAATCCATTCCGTTCGCGATCGGTACACTCGCGCGATAAAACCGCAGCCATCCGCGCGGGCGAGGTTCAGAGCGTTGTCAGGAGATGGATACGCCCAGCAGCTTACCGACCCCGAATGTGAACGCCGCAGCGATCAAACCGATCGCCACCTGACGCAGTGCCGAGAACGCTGCGCTTCGTCCGTTAAAGAGCGACGTGAAGACGCCGATCGATGCGAGCGCAAGCATGCTGAGAACGATGCACTGGACGATTGCGTTGAACCCATTCGTCCACAGAAACGGCATGACCGGGAAAATCGCGCCGACCGAGAACAGGCAAAAGGAGACTCCCGCAGCAGACCAGGGATTGCCACCCAATTCGGCGGGATCGAGTCCGAGTTCCTCGCGCGTCAACGTGTCGAGCGCCTTGTCTTTATCACGCATCATCTGCGATGCCACGCGTTTGGCCTCGCCCGCATCGAGGCCCTTGGCGCGATAGATCAGCGCCAGTTCGTGCTCTTCGGCCTCAGGGGAGATCTCCAGTTCCTCGGCCTCTTTCGCGATCTGGGTACTGGCGAGCTCACGAGCATTGGTTACCGACAGCCATTCGCCCAACGCCATCGAGCACGCTCCGGCTATCAGCCCGGCCAGCCCAGTCAACAGGATGGCATTGTTGCCAGTGCCGGCGCCTGCCACGCCCATGATCAGGCAGAAGTTCGAGACCAGCCCGTCGTTCGCTCCCAGCACGGCCGCGCGCAGATCGTTACCCGACGATACGCCCTTGTGCCACGACTCCGCTGCCGCAATCCGCGCGCCTTGCGACATGTCCGGGTCGCCGCCGCCGTGAGCCAGCGTCTGAACCACGGCGGCGTGGTGATGCTCATCGGCCGACAGGCGCGCGGCGTCTGGTTGTCCGTGGTATTTGTTGCGATCCGCGTACTCGGCGGCGGCGAGCGTGGGCAAGACGAAACCCGCGCCGAAAATTCGCACCAATGCCTGCATCAGGCGGGTTTTGACAGCTTGCCCAGTCCCCTTCGGCTGGATTCCGTTGGCCTTCAGCTTGTCGGCCCACACCTGCGCGTGTTCGCGCTCGGACCTGGCGAGGTCGCTATATACCTGCTTGCGAGTGTCGTCCTTCTCCACCTTCGCAAGGGTTTCATACAGCGCGGCACTATGAAGCTCATCGGAAAGATTGGCTCTGTACCGCCTTACTTCATGTTTGGATGCCATGGCGAAGTGTCCGCATATCGAGTCGTCAATAGCAAAGCGTACTCGATTCACGCGCGGAAATCACAAAGCCCCCAAGACGCGTCTTGAGCGAGAACGTCAACGGTTCTCATCACGATTCGGGTCCGCATGATTCATCGCTTAAGACTTGCTTGAGCGGGTGCCCCTGAAGCGCTGCGCACCCACTATCGCGTGGCAATTTTCGCGCTTCGAAAACACGAAGAGAACGCTGGGTTCCGCCTAAGGAGAAGTTAAGGAAAGCTGCTTATTCTGTGCGAACGCATCGACCGGATTGGCCGGCGCGGCACCCTCACACTATTGGAGAACCATCATGAAAGCACTCAAACGCATCATTCTCATTGGGTCGATCCTTGCGGTTCCGACGCTCTCGTTTGCACAGCAAACGAACACACCCATGAACGACGCAACGAAAGACTCATCGTCCGCTGCCTCGATGCACGATGCGCAGAGCAACCAGCCGGGTTCGCCCTATCAGCAGCCTTCGCGCAAGCCGTCGGCTTCTGCCGACAGCTCGGGATACGGCGGCCCTCTCGGAGGTTCGTCGCAGTGGTCGGCGGCGCGCCCGGTTGGGAAGCATTCGCCGGTGTTCGACCACTGAGAACCCGTGCGTTGATGCCCTGCACTCCCGCGCTGTCCGCAAGATGCCAAACCAGCGGACAACTGACAGCGCGGGAGTCAACCGCGTCTTCATTCAGAAAGCCGCCGTGCTCACGTCGTGCTCATTGTGCAGCCGGCGCAGTCCGATATCCTCGCCGGCCCATAGCCAAAGCGAGCATGGCTGATACGGCAAGACTCGCTGCAACCACGTAAAGTCCGGCAGCGTATCCGCCCGTGACGGATTTCAGCCAGCCAATCGCAAACGGACCGACGAACCCGCCAAGATTGCCGATCGAGTTGATCATGGCGATGCCCGCGGCCGCGCCTGCGCCCGAAAGAAACGTGCTCGGCATGGCCCAAAGCGGCGCCTTCGCCGCGCTGATGCCGACGTTCACGACCACCAGCGCCAGCACCACCGCAACCGCGCTGTCGGCAAAACCCGCCCATGCGAGCCCGATACCTGCCGCAACGCACGGAATGACCACATGCCACGTGCGCTCGCCGCTGCGGTCGGAATGGCGGGCCCACAGCACCATGCCGATCACGGCCAGCACGCTCGGAATCGCGTTCAACGCACCCGTGCCGAACGCGCTAAAGCCGAACTGGCGAATAATCAGCGGCGCCCACAGACCTAACGTGTAAAGGCCTGCCGAAGTCCCGAAGTAAATCATCGACATGACCCAGACGCGCGGATCGCGCAGTGCGGCGAGCGCGCCCGCTGCGTGGCCTGCCTGCGACTCGCGCCCCAGGCGTTCTTCGCGCAAGGTTGCAATGAGCCACGCTTTCTCATCGGCGGCGAGCCACGTTGCCCTGTCGGGCGAGTCCGTGAGCGCCTTCAAAACCACCAGTCCGAGCACCACCGCCGGAATCGCTTCGATGATGAAGAGCCACTGCCAGTCCTTCAATCCGAACAAGGCAGGCATCTGCATGATGGCGCCTGAAATCGGCGAACCGATCGCGGTCGACAAAGGCGCTGCCGCCATGAATGCGGCAGCGGCGACAGCCCGCTGCCGGGCCGGGAACCACTGGCTGAGATAAAGGATGATGCCGGGGAAGAAACCGGCTTCGGCGACACCGAGCAAAAACCGCAGCGTGTAGAACGAGTTCGGCCCGACAACGAACGCGGAGGCGGCGGAAACCAGGCCCCACGTCACCATCACGCGCGCAATCCAGATGCGCGCACCGACCTTGTTCAGAATGAGATTCGAGGGCACCTCGAACAGGAAGTAACCGAGAAAGAAGATGCCGCCGCCCAGCCCGAACATGGTCGGCGAGAGGCCGAGGTCCTTGTTCATCGTCATGGCTGCAAAGCCGACATTGACGCGGTCGAGAAAGCTGACAAAGTAAAGCAGCATCACGAACGGCAAAATGCGCCAGGTCAGCTTGCGAACCACACGGGCTTGCAATTCGGCTTGCAATTCGGCTTGCGATTCGGCTTGCGATTCATGGGTCATGCCTGTCTCCTGGTGAATCCGCCCGTGACACGCTGGTCCGGGCGTTATGTTTTTGTATAGCGTGCGCCTTGCGTTCAGGCGGCCTGGGACTCGACGGCCGAATCCGCCGCGAGGATCGCGCACACGGCATCGGTCACCTGTGCCGTGGTGGCCTTGCCGCCGAGGTCGCCGGTGTGCAGCGCGGGGTCGGCCGTGATGCGTTCGATCGCCTCCATCAACTTGCGCGCGGCGACGCGCTCTCCGAGATGCTCGAGCATCATCACGACCGACCAGAACGTGCCGACCGGATTCGCGAGGCCCTTGCCCATGATGTCGAACGCAGAGCCGTGAATCGGCTCGAACATCGACGGATAGCGGCGCTCAGGGTCCAGGTTCGCCGTCGGCGCGATGCCCAGGCTGCCGGCGAGCGCCGCCGCGAGGTCGCTCAGGATATCCGCATGCAAATTGGTCGCCACGATGGTGTCGAGCGTCGCGGGCCGATTGACCATGCGCGCGGTCGCGGCGTCGACGAGTTCCTTGTCCCATTGGACGTCGGGAAACTCTTTCGATACTTCCAGCGCGATCTCATCCCACATGACCATCGCGTGGCGCTGGGCATTGCTCTTGGTAATCACCGTCAGCAGCTTGCGTGGCCGCGACTGCGCAAGACCGAACGCGAAACGAAGAATCCGCTCGACGCCCGCTCGGGTCATCATCGAGACATCGGTGGCGACTTCGATGGGATGGCCCTGGTGCGCACGTCCGCCCACGCCGGAATATTCGCCCTCCGAATTCTCGCGGACGATGACCCAATCGAGATCCTTCGGGCCACAGCGTTTTAGCGGCGCGTCGATGCCGGGCAGGATGCGGGTCGGGCGCACATTGGCATACTGGTCGAACCCCTGACAGATCTTCAGGCGCAACCCCCACAGCGTCACGTGGTCCGGAATGTGCGGGTCGCCCGCCGAGCCGAACAGAATCGCATCCTTGTCGCGGATGGCATCCAGACCGTCGGCCGGCATCATCACGCCGTGCTGCCGGTAGTAGTCGCCGCCCCACGTGAAATTTTCGAATTCGAACTTCAAGCCGTTGCTTCGCGCGGCGATTGCTTCGAGCACTCGCTGGCCCGCCGGCACGACTTCCTTGCCGATGCCGTCGCCGGGAATGGTTGCGATGCGATAGGTCTTCACTGGCGTCTCCATGATGTTGAACGTATGGCTGCATCGTAGAGCGAGGAAGCGGCATGAAAACGCTGCTAGACTCAAAGCATCCTTAAGCTGAAGTTGACAATCGACTGTGCCAATGACTTCGTCGATACAACCGGACGACCTCGCCTTTTTCTCCACGCTGGCCGCTAGCGGCAGCCTGACAGCCGCCGCGCGCGAACTCGGCTTGAGCACGGCGGCAGTGAGCAAGCATCTGGCGCAGATGGAATCACGCGCCGGCGTGTCGCTCGTCAACCGGACGACGCGGCGTATGAGCCTCACCCCGGAGGGCGAGCTGTACCTCGCGCGCGCGAGGCGCATCCTCAGCGAGATGGACGACCTTGCGCAGCTGCTGGGAGGTTCGCAGGCGGCCCCGAAAGGCCTGCTGCGAGTCAACGCGACGCTCGGTTTCGGCCGCAGTCACGTGGCCCCGCTGATATCGAAGTTCGTGCGGCGCTTTCCGGAGGTGGACGTGCAGTTGCAGCTGTCTGTCGATCCGCCGCCGATCAGCGACGACGCCTTCGATGTCTGCGTGCGTTTCGGTGAACCGCCGGATGCCCGTGTGATTGCGCGCAGAGTGGCGCCGAACCGGCGGCTCCTTTGCGCCGCGCCGGCTTATTTTGCAAAGCGGCGTCCGCCGCGCAACCCGGCAGAGTTGTCGCAGCACAACTGCATCGGCATTCGACAAGGCGACGACGGCTACGGGCTATGGCGGCTGACAAGCGGACGAGGTGCGGCCGAAAAAACCGAGACAGTGCGAGTGCGCGGCAATCTGACCACCAACGACGGCGAAATCGCCGTGAAGTGGGCGTTGGACGGACATGGCATTCTGATGCGAGCCGAATGGGACATTGCCGAGTATCTGGCCGATGGACGCCTGATCCATGTACTGCCGGAATACCGCACGCCGGGAGCGGATATCTACGCCGTGTATCCGCAACAGTTACAGATGACCGCGCGGGTCAAGGCGTTCGTCGATATGCTGATAAAAACGCTCGGCGCGCGTTGAGCGCGGACATTTTCAGGCAGACGGCGACACCCGGCCTGATTCCGAACCAGCGGCCGCGCGCGCCATATTCCGCACCGCGCGACCGCCGCCTTCGTTACTGACTCGCGCCGGTCCCGATCCCGGCCTTCTTCTGCGCATTCTGCAGATCGGTCGGATAGTTCGGGTCGTTCCTGCCCGGCTGATAGCCTGCGTCCTCCAGTTTCTTCAGTTCAGCGTTTTTCTTCGCGCGGGCCTGTTTGCGGGCCGCTTTGCGCTCTGCCCTGGTTGGCTTCGCGCTGCTCGCCATGCCGGGTTTGGCGACCTCGGCTGTACTGTCGCTTGCGCCTTGAGCGGCAGCGAGCGGAATGCTACCTGCGACCATGGCCGTGACTGCGAGCCCAAGCATGACTCTTTTCATGGCAAAGAACTTCATCTGATATCCCCTCTGAATAGTTGGCAAAGGTGGTGAAGCCTTTCTGCAAATCTTCTTGCACAACAACGAACGCGGACAATGCATCTCACGTTCGCCGGATGGAAGCTTACAGCCAAATGAACCTTGCTGGTCTGATGGCGCAGCTCTCCTTGACTGCGGCGGCGAATTGTCAGCCATCCGCACCGCCCTCTGCCGTAGTCCGACGCAGGGCCGCAAAGGCCGAGTAGCTACCCCGTTAGCAGCCGGCAACACTTGCCTGAGTTCTGCAATGCAGATCTTCCTGATATGCGATCACAAGCCGGAGCTGGCCTTGTTCAAATTCGCCTAGACACTATGACTCCCGTGAGGCAAAGGCTGGCCTGCCGTGAGGAATCAGACGCGGGTTAGCATTGCTGCCAGAG